>NZ_MKKF01000011.1:0-409679 GCF_001942435.1 Serinicoccus sp. CNJ-927
AAAACGCTCGAGCACGTCGAGCTCGAAGTCCTTCGGTGGGTCGACTGGTACAACACGACCCGCCCGCACTCATGGTGCGACTACCTCGCACCCGCAGCGTACGAACACGACCACTACGCTGCCCCCAACCCTTCGACGGCGACCGCCGACGAAGCACACACGACTCTCCACTGAACCCGGGGCGGTTCAGGGAATCCTTGGTGAGGTCCCTGCACCGGTTCCACGCCACCATGGCCGGCGTGGCCAGCGTGTTCCACGAGGCAGCCCGGAACGCCCCACTGCTCGTGGACGCCCGAGCAGCCAACAACATCGCGAGAGCCACCTCAGCAGACGACGGACCGGGAGCACTTCTGAGTCAGGACACGATCGTGGCACCACGCGACGTACTCCTGAAGCGGGCTATCCCGATCCCGGACGGCATCCGAAGTCGGGGGGAAGACGCTGGCCGGCGGGTCGCCCTGGCGTCGAGAGCGTCGCTGCGATCGACCTTAACGGTCAGCGACCGCAGGGAGGCCGCCATGTCCCTCCCCACGAGCTCGACACGTCCCCTCAGTTCGGCGAGCAGGCTCGCCGCCGGTCAGAGGCACGAACATGCGAGCTCGGCAGCGCAGCCACAGAGCGAGGGAGACCTGCACGTGTCTCGATGAACCACGCGCCTGCTGTCGTTGACGCCGGGGCTGAACGAGCCGAAAGAGTGGGCCACCATAAGCGCATGGCATCACGGGTAGGCGATCCTGATGGGTTCGGACACTTCGGCATCGTCGACAGCGACCCCGAGGGGGTGCTGTGCCACGAGTGCGGACGGCGGTTCGCGCACCTCGGCCTGCACGCCTGGCGGGGCCACGGGATAACGGCGGACCAGTACCGGGAGCAGCACGGGCTACCTCGCAAGGGGCTCGTCGCTGACACCACCGCGCGAAGCGGTCGTGGCCAACGCGCGGCGGACCCTTGCGGACAAGCCCGCCTTCGTGGCCTCCCGTGACCCCGTCAGGGCCAGCCGGGCCCAGCGCCCCGGAGAAGCGGCTATCTCACCGGCCGGCCTCGAAGCCATTAGGGACACTGCCCGGCGACTCCGGGGCCTCAGACGGCACGGGATCGTCGTGGCCTGCGAATGGTGCGGGGTGCAGTTCTGCCCGCTGCTGGCGCCGGGGAAGAGGCGGTTCTGCACAAGGTCTTGCGCCTCCCGGCACAACCGAGCCTCGCGGCCTGCCCGCCGCTCGCCAGGCTGACGTAGAGAGGCAACCCGGAGGTCAACGATTGCGGCTGCTTGATGAACGAGCACGCGGTGATCTACGACACCCGGACGGAGCTGGGTGACGACGTCGGAACGCCCGGAAGGACCTTGTGAGGCTCCCTGAGCGTGCTGGGACTTGCATCGCCTGACGCTTTGACGGCGCACCTCCGGGGCCGGATGCTGCTGGAGATACGACAACCCCCGGCGGCGGCGGCCGCCGGGGGTTGCTCGCCTGCTCAGGACTTGTGGGCGGCTTCCCACTGGTCGACCAGGTTCTGGGGGAGCCTGCCACGCTTGGGGTACTCGATACCCTGCGCGTCCAGCCACGACTTGATGTTCCTGGTCTGCGAGGGGTCACGACGGGTGGTGCTGCCGGGTCCGGACTGGCGACGTCCGCCGACGCGACGGCCGGCGTCGACGTACTTCTGGATGGTGTTGGCGAAGTCGTCGGCCTCCTTCTGAGAGAGGTCGATTTCGTAGTCAGCGCCGAGGAAGCCGAACTTGACGGTCTGGCCGTCCTCACCGAGCTCCTCCCCGGACAGGTCCGAGACAAGGATGGTCTGCACCTTCTGCGCCACTATGGCTCCTACACGTTCAGATGATTGGGTCGCGTCATCTTACGCGGGCATCGATCGCCTGGGCAGGGTGCGGAAATGTGGCAAGATGCACGCCGAGCGAGCGACCCGACCGCAACCCGGGATTCACGGGAGACGGACTTGACCGCAAGCTCCGCAGACCCGCGCCCCCGCTGACTGACGGCTGGGTCACCCCAGCAGACACGTGGGTCGGGAGTGTGACAGCGGGGAGCCCGGTGACCTGTCCAAGGCACACTTGTGGGAATCCCCCCCAAAGGCCGACCTCGCGTTGATTCCAACCCACGCCGAACGGCCCGCCCTCGAAACGAGAGCGAGCTAGTCGCAACCCACCGCGAGCCGTGCACTGCTGCGCGGGAGGCGGCCTGTGCCGGTTCACAGGCCTGGAGATCAATCACCGGGGCGTCGTCGTTTTGTTCACGCGGCTGAGGCCGTGTCCAGCGCCGCGTCCTGCGGTTAGTAGCTACCTCATGGCCGGCCTCCTCGCGCGCGTGCCGAGGGGCGGGGCAGGACGGGAGGTCGGTGGCACCGAAGGGAGGGGCTCTACGCCCTTCACGGGCGGAGCGATGGCGGCTACGATAGGAGCCACGTCAGCACCCATTTTGCTGTCGTCCGACCCCCGGAGGTTGCCGCCTCGCGGGGGTCATTCATGGCCGCAGCCGACCCAGTTATGCCCCAGTTATGCCCACTCGGGACAACGAAAACCGGCCCTGACTGCGTTTCCGCAGGTCAGGGCCGGTATCCTAGTGGTCGGGGTGACAGGATTTGAACCTGCGACCTCTTCGTCCCGAACGAAGCGCGCTACCAAGCTGCGCCACACCCCGTGGCCCGTGCGCGAGCCCGGCAGGACCGCACGCAGCGTCCGCAAGAATAGCCCACGCCCCGGGTCGCGGCTAAATCCCCGGACCGCCGGCCGTCAGGGTGATGAGGGTCGCCTCCGGCCGGCAGCAGAAGCGGAACGGCGTGTAGGGGTTGCCGCCGAGGCCGGCGGAGACGTGCAGCCAGGCGGCGCCCGGCGGAGCCTGCGACGAGGGCGTCGCGCCGGCGCCGGGCCACCACCGGGACACGCCGGAGGCACGGGAGGTGTCGAGGTCGCAGTTGGTGACGAGGGCGCCGTACCCGGGGACCCGCAGCTGGCCGCCGTGGGTGTGCCCGGCGACGAGCAGCCGGGCGCCGTCCGCGGCCATCGGGTCCAGCACCCGCTGGTAGGGCGCGTGGGTCACCCCGATCGTCAGGTCGGCGTCGGTGGCGGCGGGGGCGGACACGCTGGGGTAGTCGTCCAGCTCCAGGTGGGCGTCGTCGGTGCCCACGAGCTCCAGGTCCACGCCCTCGACCCGCAGCCGGACCCGCCGGTGGGTGAGGTCGGCCCACCCGCGACGCCGCAGGCCGTCGACGAGGTCCTGCGTCGGGAGCACGTCCGGGGTGAGCTCGGCACCCTTGCGGTGGCTGTCGTCGAGGTAGCGCAGCGGGTTCTTGCGCGTCGGTGGGTAGTAGTCGTTGGACCCGAGGACGAAGACGCCCGGCCGGTCCAGCAGCGTGCCGTAGGCGTCGATCGCCGCCGGGACGGCGTCCATCGCGGCGAGGTGGTCACCGGTGTGGACCACCAGGTCGGGGTCGAGCTCGGCCAGTCCCCGCACCCAGTCGCGCTTGCGCCACTGGGTGGGCACCAGGTGCAGGTCGGACAGGTGCAGCACGCGCAGGTCGGGCGAGCCCGCGGGCAGGCAGGGGATGCTCGCACGGCGCAACGCGAACCACCGGGGCTCGACCCAGGTGGCGTAGGCGGCGGCACCGGCCGCGAGAGCCCCCGCCCCGAGAACCGCGCCGGTGAGCGGGCGCCATACCGACGACATCGTGGTCAGGCGCCCAGCGCCTGCTTCACCGCCGCGGCCACGCGACCGCCCTCGGCGCGCCCGGCGACCCTCGGGGTGAGCACCTTCATCACCTGACCCATGCCGCGCAGGTCGGTGGCCCCGGTCTCGGCGACGGCCTCCCGCGCCATCGAGGCCAGCTCGTCGTCGGCCAGCTGCGCCGGGAGGTATGCCTCGAGCACCGCCAGCTCGGCCTCCTCCTGGGCGGCGAGCTCGCTCCGGCCGGCGCCGGAGTAGGCCTCGGCGGCCTCACGGCGCTTCTTGGCCTCCTTGGTGATGACCTTGAGCACCTCGTCGTCGCTCAGCTCGCGCTGCTGCTTGCCGGCGACCTCCTCCGTCGTCACCGCCGTCAGCGCCATGCGCAGCGTGCCCGCCCGGACCTTGTCCTGGGCACGCATCGCGGCCGTGAGGTCCTGCTGGAGGGTGGCCTTGAGGCCGGTCGAGTCACTCATGCGCCCAGTGTCTCACCCAGAGGGGCGGCCGGCTGGCGCCTCGCCCTGCGTGACGCCTCAGGTCGTGGCGTCGATCAGTCGTCGTCACCAGGAGGGTCGGTGCCCGGCGGGTCCTCCGGGGGCGCCGGCGCGGGTTCGGGCTCGGGGTCCGGCTCTTCGCTGGGCTCGGGTTCCGGCTCCGGCTCCTCGCTGGGCTCGGGCTCCGGCTCGGCCTCCTCCGTGGGCTCCGGCTCGGCCTCGTCACCGGGTGGGGGCTGCGCGGGCTGGGCGGGCGGCTGCGGCTGGCGCGGCTGCACGGGGGCTGCCCGGGCGGCGGGCGCCACCCCGGTCGACACGTGGAGGGTCACCGGGCTGGAGGTCTGGACCGAGGAGCCGACGCCCGGGGTGGTGTAGAGGACCGTGCCCTCGGCCTGACCGGAGGCCACCCGCACCACGCTCCCGGTGAGCCCGGCGTCCTCGAGCCGCTCCTGGGCCTCGCCGACGGACATCCCGACGACGCTGGGGATGGTGATGCGCTTGCCGTTGAGGATGTCGGCGGGCGGATCGTCCCAGTCCTCGACGTCCATCCCCTCCGAGGCGCGGTCCATGATCTCCTTCCACGTCGCGCTGCCAACGAGGAGCCGAAGAGCGGGCCGTCGATGAAGCGTCCACCGACGGTGATGTCGCGCAGGTCGCCGTCGTAGCCCTGGCCGCCGGGGACGTTGCCGACGAAGACCGCGGTCGACAGCTGCGGGGTGAAGCCGGCGAACCAGGTGGCCGTCGAGTCGTTGTTGGTGCCGGTCTTGCCGCCGGCGGGACGCTCGCCGTCGAGGATGGCCTGGTATCCCGAGCCGGCCTGGTCGACGACGCCCTTGAGCAGGTCCACCGCGCCGAGGGCGACGTCCTCCTCGATGACCCGCTCGCACTCGGGCAGCTCCAGCGGCAGCTCCTCGCCGTTGGCGTCGGTCACCTTGGTCACGGGGACCGGTGGGCAGTAGACGCCGCCCGAGGCGAACGTCGCGTAGGAGGTCGCCACCGTCAGCGGGCTGGCCGTGTCAGCGCCCAGGACCAGCGAGGGGGCGAGGGTGGTCTCGGCGTTGCCCGGGTCCAGGCCGTAGGCCTGCCCGTTGGCCGCGTGCAGCCCCATCTCGGTCATGGTGTCGGCGATGTCGCAGGTGCCGACCTGCGAGGCCAGCGTCGCGAAGGCGGTGTTGACCGACAGCGCTGCCGCCTTGCGCAGCGCGATGCTGCGCTGGTGGTTCTCGTCGTTGGCGTTGCGGACCGCCCAGTGGTCCTCACCGATGGTGCAGCCGCTCTCGAAGTCGTCGCGGAAGAAGATGCCGGCCGGGAAGACCTCGTTCGCGGGTGGGTAGGTCGCGCTGCCTTGCGGGTCCTCCAGCCAGACGTTGCCGTAGGTGCTGTCCTGCGGCGCCCGGACGTTGAGGGTGGCCTCGACCGGCACGCCCTTCTTCATGGCCTCGACCAGGGTGTAGGCCTTCGCGATCGAGCCGATCGCCATACCTCCCGGACCGCCGTAGGCGTTGTCGACGTTCCAGTTGACCGAGGTCTCGTCGACCTTGTCGCGGCTGTCCTCGAAGGAGTAGGTGCTGGACTGGTTGAAGGCCAGGATCTTGCCGGTGCCGGGCTCGACGACCGTGGCCGCCGACCCGAGGTTGTAGTCGTTGCCCTGCGGGGTGGCGTCCTGGAGGATGTCCTTCATGTCGGCGGACAGCTCGAGGTCGAGCGTGGTCTCGACGGTCAGCCCGTTGGTCGTGAGGTTCTCCAGCCGCTCGTCCCGGGTCTTGCCCAGGGCCGGCTGCTCCAGCAGCCAGGCCTCGACGTAGTCGCAGAAGTAGGGGTTGCGGGAGCGCAGGCAGGAGCGTTGGCTGTCGGTGATCTGCAGCATCTCCCCCTCGCCGGTGCCGACCACCTGGGCTACGGCCTCGTCGTGCTCCTCCTGCGTGATCATGCCCAGGTTGAGCATCTTGTCGAGGACGACGTCGCGTCGGGCCTGTGCGGCTTCGGGATTGGCCACGGGATTGGTGGCCGTCGGCGACCGGACCACGCCAGCCAGCAGTGCTGACTGCGAGATGTTCAGGTCCTTGGCGTCGACGTCGAAGTAGTGCCGGGCGGCCGCCTCGACGCCGTAGACGTTGTCGCCGTAGAAGGCGAGGTTGAGGTAGCCGACCAGGATCTCGTCCTTGGTCAGCCGCTCCTCGAGGGTGATGGCGTACTTGAGCTCGCGCAGCTTGCGGACATAGGCATCCATGCCCGTGCGTGCCTGGGCGTCCGCCGCGGCCTCGGTGTCCCCCTCGCTCAAGGCCTGCTCGGTCAGCGCCTGCTTGATGTATTGCTGCGTCAGCGTCGAACCGCCTTGCAAGGAGTCTGTCGTGGTGTTCTGCACCACGGCGCGGGCGAGGGCCTCGACGTCAGCACCTCCGTGCTGGAAGAAGCGTTCGTCCTCGATCGCCACCTGGGCGTCCTTCATGTGCTGGCTGATCTCGTCGCTCTCCGCGATGATCCGGTTGCGGTCGGCAGGGGTCGCGAGGACCGTGCCATCAGCGGCCAGGATCCGCGACTGCTGGGCGAGCGGGTTCTGCTCCAGGTCACCGGGCAGCTGCTCGAACATGCCGACGCTCTCCCGCGCGGCCAGGCCGGTGGCCCCGACGACCGGGGCGAGCAGACCGGCGCCGATGATCCCCATGAGGACCGAGACGGCGAGGAAGACCCCGAGCAGGGAGGTCACCCGTGCGACAGTGAGGGCAGAGCGCATACCAGACACGGTACGTGAGGTTTCTGAGAGGTCCGGCCTGCCGCGCCAGGCCCCCGGGTCGGAGCGTCCGAGGGGACGGCGCCGGTAGGCTCGGCACCATGACGACTGCGCACCAGTGGGAGTACGCCACCGTTCCGCTCATGATCCACGCGACCAAGCAGATCCTCGACCAGTGGGGCGAGGACGGCTGGGAGCTCGTGCAGGTCGTCCCCGGCCCCGGGGACGGCAGCAACCTCGTGGCGTACCTCAAGCGCCCGAAGAACGCCTGAACCCGCCCATGAGCTCAGCCGAGCCGACCGCCGGTGCCGTCGAGGCGCGTCTGGCCGAGCTGGGCCACCGGGTCCCCGCGGTCGCGGCGCCGGTCGCCGCCTACGTCCCCGCCGTGCAGCACGGCGACCTCGTCTTCAGCTCGGGGCAGGTCCCCTTCGTCGACGGCCAGCTCGAGCTGACCGGCAAGGTCGGTGAGGGGCCGGGGCTCGTGTCCCCGGCGGACGCGACCCGGCTGGCCGGCGTCTGCGCGCTCAACGCCATCGCCGCCGTCAGGTCGGTCATCGGCGACCTGGACCGGGTGGTCAGGGTGGTCAAGGTCGTCGGCTTCGTGGCCAGCGACCCGGGTTTCACCGGACAGCCTGGTGTCGTCAACGGCGCCTCCGAGCTGCTCGGCCACGCCTTCGGCGACGCCGGGGTGCACGCGCGCTCGGCGGTCGGCGTCGCCGTGCTGCCGCTCGACGTGCCGGTCGAGGTCGAGATCACCGTCGCCGTCCGGGGCTGACTCGCAGTGGCGCAGGGCGAGGGCCCCGCGGAGCAGGCCTACCGGGACTTCGCGGTGCCGGAGCCGGTCGCCGAGGCCGGCCGGGCCTGGCTGGCGACGCCGAGGGACCGGCGCACGGTCGCGGAGCCACGCCGCTCGGCCACCGTCATGCTGCTCCGCGAGGGCCCGTCAGGCGATGCCCGGAAGCTCGAGGTCTTCGTGCTCCGACGCGCCGGCAGCATGGCCTTCGCGGCGGGGATGCTGGCCTTCCCCGGCGGAGGAGTGGACGCGCGCGACGCCGAGCGGTCCGTCCCGTGGGCTGGTCCCTCCGCCCAGGAGTGGTCCGGCCGGCTCGGTACCGACGAGGAGGGCGCACGCGAGCTGGTGACCGCCGCGGCCCGTGAGGTCTTCGAGGAGTGCGGCGTGCTGCTCGCGGGGCCCGACGCCGGTGAAGTGGTCGCCGACCTGCGCGACCCGGTGTGGCGGCAAGAGCGTGCCGCGCTGCTGGACCGCTCGCAGAGCTTCGCCGAGCTGCTCGCCCGGCACGGCCTGGTGCTCCGCACGGACCTGCTGAGCCTGCGCGGCCGGTGGATCACCCCCGAGTCCGAGCCGCGCCGCTACGACACCTTCTTCTTCGCCGCGCGCATGCCGCGGGGCCAGCGGGCCGACGACGGCAGCACCGAGGCCGAGGTGGCGAGCTGGCGCTCGCCGGCACAGATCCTGGAAAGGCAGCGCGCAGGCCGCGACGTCATGCTCCCGCCGACCCAGGTCATGGTGGAGGAGCTGGCGCAGGTGGAGGACGTGACCCTCGACTCCTGGCTCGGCCGACCGGTCGAGGTCCGACCCGTGCTGCCGGTCCCGGTCGAGGACGGCGGGGCCGTCGCCATACGCATACCGCGGTGAGAGGCTGATGGCATGACCTCCGCCGACGAGCCGTGGACCGGTGGGCCCTGGGGCGACCGGGCGCACGCCGTGCTCTGCCCCAACCCCTCACCCATGACCCTCGAGGGCACCAACACCTGGGTGCTCCTCGAGCCCGGCAGCACGGAGGCCGTCGTGGTCGACCCGGGCCCGCTCCGGGAGGAGCACCTGCGGGCGGTGCTCGCCCACGTCGCCGGCCGGGGAGCGCGGGTCGCGCTCACCCTGCTGACCCACGGGCACCCGGACCACGCCGAGTCCGCGGAGCGGTGGGCCGAGCTGACCGCGGCGCCGGTGCGGGGAGCCGGTCGGGGTCAGGGCCTGACGGACGGTGAGGTCGTGGGCGCCGGCGGCCTCGAGCTGCGCGTCGTCACCACCCCGGGGCACACCGCCGACTCGGTCTGCTTCCTGCTCCCGGCGGACCGGGTCGTGCTCACCGGCGACACCGTGCTGGGCAGGGGCACCACGGTCGTCGCCCATCCGGACGGCGACCTCACGTCATACCTGGACTCGCTGCAGCGCCTGCGGGACCTGGCGGCCACCGGTGAGGCCACCAGCATCGCGCCGGGTCACGGCCCGGTCGCGGCGGACGCCGCAGGCGTTCTGGACCGCTATCTCACGCACCGGCACCAGCGGCTGGACCAGGTCCGGGAGGCCGTCACGCAGGTGCGCGGGTCCGAGGCGCCCCGCGGGTCCGATCTCGCGGACCGCGTCGTCGAGCTGGTGTATGCCGACACCCCCCGAGAGGTATGGCCCGCGGCGCGGCTCTCGGTCCTGGCCCAGCTGGCCTACCTGGACGAGCCGGTGGGCTGACCGGGCACGAGGGTCAGCGGGCGCGGCGGCGCAGCCGGTCCACGTCGCGGAGCGTGACCGACTTGGCGCCCAGGATGACCCATCCGCGCTGGGCGAAGTCGGCCAGGGCCTTGTTGACCGTCTCCCGGCTGGCACCGACGAGCTGGGCCAGCTCCTCCTGGGTGAGGTCGTGCGCGACGACCAGCCCGGCCTCCGAGCGACGCCCGAAGCGGTCGGACAGGTCGAGCAGCGCCTTGGCCACCCGCCCTGGCACGTCGGTGAACACCAGGTCGGACAAACCCTCGTTGGTCTTCCGCAGGCGGTGCGCCAGTCCGGCCAGCATCTGCATGGCGACCTCGGGGTGCTGCTCGAGGAAGGAGCGGAGCGCGTCGTTGCCCAGCGAGATGAACTCGGTGTCGGACACGACGTAGGCGGTGGTCAGCCGTGGGCCGGGGTCGAAGAGGCTGAGCTCACCGAACATCTCACCGGGACCGAGCACCGACAGCAGGCTCTCCCGGCCGTCGGAGGCGGCCTTGGACAACTTCACTTTCCCCCGCGTGATGACGTAGAGCGAGTCGCCCGGGTCCCCCTCGTGGAAGACGACATCCCCGCGGGCCAGCCGACGCGGGCTCATCGACTCCATGAGCTGGTCTGCCGTCGCGCCATCGAGCGCGGCGAACAGCGGAGCTTTCATCACCACGTGCCGGTCCACCGGTTCATGGTGCCACGGCGGCGAGGCCGACGGGCGGATCAGGTGTGTCCGACGCCACGTCTAGGCTTGCCCGGGTGAGTGAGGACGACGGGCAGGGCCAGCCGGAGGTCGCGAGGCCGACGGGGGAGAGCGCGCTGGCGCTGACCCGGCGGGCGCGCAAGATGTCCCGGCTGCTCCACGAGCACTACCCGGACGCCCACTGCGAGCTGGACTTCGAGGATCCCTACCAGCTGCTCGTCGCGACGGTGCTGTCGGCGCAGACCACCGACGTGCGGGTGAACGGCGTGACGCCGACGCTGTTCGCGCGCTACCCCGACGCCCGGGCGCTCGCGGCGGCGGACCGGGCCGACGTCGAGGCGATCATCCAGCCCACCGGCTTCTTCCGCGCCAAGACGGAGTCGCTCCTGAAGCTCGGGACCGCCCTCGTCGAGCGCTTCGACGGGCAGGTCCCGGGGCGGTTGCCCGACCTCGTGAGCCTGCCCGGGGTCGGCCGGAAGACGGCCAACGTCGTGCTCGGCAATGCCTTCGGGGTGCCGGGCATCACGGTCGACACGCACTTCGGGCGGCTGGTCCGCCGGTTCGGCTGGACCGCGCAGGAGGACCCGGTCGCCGTCGAGCAGGAGGTCGGCGAGCTCTTCCCGCGTCGGGAGTGGACCCAGCTCTCGCACGTGCTGATCTTCCACGGGCGCCGGCTGTGCCACGCGCGCAAGCCCGCCTGCGGGGTATGCCCGGTCGCGCGCCAGTGCCCGAGCCACGGCGCGGGACCGACCGACGAGGCCGCCGCGGCGAAGCTGGTGCGGACCGGCCCGCGCGCGTGAGCGGTGAGGTCGCGCAGGCCCGCCCCCCGACCTGGCTGACGGACCTGGCGGGGAGGGTGCCGACGATCCCCGGCGAGCGGTTCAGCCGGTTCCTGCCCCCACCGGAGGGCGGCCGTCGGCAGTCGGCCGTGCTGGTGCTCTTCGGCCCAGGCGTCCACGACCCCACCGACCCCGAGGCGACGACCGTCGTCATCACCGAGCGGGCTCATACCATGCGTGCGCACGCGGGCCAGCCGGCCTTCCCGGGCGGAGGCGTCGAGCCCGGTGACCAGGACGCCGCGGGGACGGCACTGAGGGAGGCGCACGAGGAGGTCGGCCTGGACCCCGCGAGCGTCGACGTCCTGGCAGAGCTGCCCACCCTGCACATCCCGGTGTCCAGCTATGACGTCACCCCCGTGCTCGCCTGGTGGCGTCGTGCGGAACCGCAGGCCCTGTGGGCCAAGGACCCTCGGGAGGTGGCGCGGGTGCTGCAGCCGGAGGTCGCCACGCTGACCGACCCGCAACAGCGGTTCTGGGTGCGTCACCCCTCGGGCTTCCTCGGCCCGGCCTGGGAGGTCGACGGCCTCCTCGTATGGGGGTTCACGGCCGGTGTGCTGGACCGGGTGCTGGACCTCGCGGGACTCGGCGTGCCGTGGCCGGACGCGCCGACCCGAGATCTCGCGCTCTGAGCGCCGCGGCCCGGCCGCTCGTCGGTGGCCGGTGCCAGGCTCAGCCCTGAGAGTTCTCGATCGCGGTGCCGCGCGGTCCCTGGGCGGCGGCCTTGACCGTCTCCACGGTCTCCTTGCCCTCGCGGATCGCCCGGTCCGGCTTGCCGTGGACCTTGCCCACCTGGCCCTTGCCGATGAGCGCGAGGATGCCCGCGACGAGGAAGAGGACGCCGGCCATGATGAGCAGGCCGGCCCACCAGGGCAACCAGATCGCGATGACACCCGCGAGGCCGAGGAACAGCAGCCCGAGGCCGTAGAGACCGAGCACGCCGGCACCCGCGAACATCCCCGCGCCCTTGCCCGCGTGGGCGACGTCCTGCTTGATCTCGGCCTTGGCCAGCTCGACCTCGCCCCGCACGATCTGCGAGACGTCCAGCGAGACGTCCGACACGAGTTCGCCGAGGGAACGCTTGCCGGTGCTGCCGGTCAGCGTCGTGGTGTCTGTTTCCGCAGGAGTTGCCATGCCCAGGATGCTATCCCGAGCCGGTCTGGGTCGCATCACGCACGGACGCCTGCTGGACGATGGCCCCCGGACAAGGACGGGGCCCGCTCGGCACCCCCTGTTCAGTGCCGAGCGAGCGCCCGTGTCGACGAACCGGTCCCGTGACAGCCGGTGGAGCCACGCCCTCCGTGGAAGGGGCTCCTCGAGTCGATACGTCCAGTCTGCCAGGGGGATCAGGGTGGTCAGCGCCACTTTCGGCAAAGTTTTGTTAAAGACTTCTCCAGGTCGGCGCCTCCCCATGCACAGGGGGGCGGCTCGTGCCCGGCCGTAGGGTGAGCGGGTGAGCATCACGGCAGAGAGCGCGGTGGCGGAGCTGGTCCGGATGCCGGACGTCGCCGAGTCGGTGGACGCCGCGCGGGAGGCCTGCACGCGGCTGCGGTGGCACGAGGGGCTGCGGCGCCGGTCGCCCGAGGCAGCCGCCGAATCACGGGTCCGCGGGGCCACGGCGACCGCACTGCTGGAGGGCGCGGAGCCGGCAGGGTCGGAGCGCAGCGTGGACGTGGTGCGGGACCTGCTGCGCGGGGCGCTGGGACGGAGCGCACGCGAGGCGGACCCGGTCTGGCGGACCGTCCTGGCCGCGGCGCGGGTGACGGCGCGCACGGAGGGTGTGACCGTGGCCCACCTGCGTGCCCCGGCGCAGCTCGCCGCCGCCCTCCACACCGCTGCGGGCGCCGGGCTCGCGCCCGAGCACCAGCTCGGCCGTCCGCGCCGTCCGGAGGAGCCGGTCGCGGGGCAGGAGGTCCTCGGCCCGGCACCGCCGGCGCAGGAGGCTCTCGCCCGCCTCGGCGCGGTGCACGGTCTGCTCGGGTCGGCGGTGGCGGGTCGTGCCCCGGCGTTGGTCGTCGCGGCGATCGCCCATGCCGAGATCGCGGTGGCTCGCCCGTTCGTCTCCGGCAACGGTCTGGTGGCCCGCGCGCTCGAGCGCGTGGTGCTCACCGTGTGCGGCGTGGACCCGACGGGGGTGACCGTCCCTGAGGCCGGTCACGCCGGGCGTGCAGGGACCGACTACCGCGGCGCGCTAGCCGCGTACGCCAGTGCCGATCCCACCGGCGTCCGCCTGTGGCTGGTCCACTCCGCGGAGGCCGTCGTGCTGGCCGCGGAGGAGGGGATGCGCATCGCCGACGCGGTCCGGGCGGGGCGCCTGGACGTGCCGTGAGCGGCCTCGGGAAAGCCGGTGGAACCTGGGGTCCGGCCCTCCTGAGTCGCCACCCCCGGGGGTATGCAGTCAGGGTCCCTGGCGGACGGCGTTTGTCCAGCACCGCAGGTGTCGGGTACCGCTTGCAATCGGTCTAGCGGGTGGGGCATACTTGGGAGCACAGCGCTCCTCGCAAGAGTTGTAGCGCGGGTGTTCGGGATCATCCCCCCCTGATCCTGGACACCGACGGCCCCGGCTTCCGCCCCCCGGCCGGGCCGTCCTCTTCCCGGGTCTTTCCCGCTTCCTGACCTCTCCCAGCTGCTGGTGCGCGGGTCGGCGCCAGGAGCCCCGGTCCACACCCTGCTCGGCTCCGGTCGGTCGTCCACAGATGCGGCGCCACCCCTGGTGCGGGTCCCTCCCGCCGCGGCACGGTCGGTGCCATGACCTCACCAGCGATCCTGTCGCCCACACCGGCGAGCCTCCCGCCGGCACCCGAGCAGGAGCTCCGGGCGGCCCTCGGGCCGCTCGCCCCGATGCTCAGCGACCCCGCGGTGACCGACATCCTGGTCAACGGACCGGACAGCGTCTGGTGCGACCGCGGCGAGGGCGTGGACCGGGCCGCGCTCCGACTGACGGACGAGCGCAGCGTGCGCAGGCTGGCCGTCCGGCTCGCCGCCCTGGCAGGCCAGCGCCTCGACGAGTCCAGCCCGTGGGTCGACGGCCTGCTGCCGGGGGGCCTGCGCCTCCATGCGGTCCTGCCGCCGCTGGTCGAGGGGACGGCCCACATCAGCCTGCGTGTCCCGCGCCGACGGGTCCCGAGCCTGGAGGACCTGCGGGCCTGGGGGATGGTCGACGACGTGGGGCATGTGCTTCTCGAGGCGGTGATCGACTCGACGGTGTCCTTCGTGGTGGGTGGCGGCACGGGCACGGGCAAGACCACGCTGCTGGGCGCCATGCTCTCGCGCTGCGACCCGGGTCATCGGCTCGTGGTCGTGGAGGACGTCCGTGAGCTGCGCATCGACCATCCGCACGTCGTGCACCTGCAGGGCCGGGCGCGCAACGTCGAGGGCCGCGGCGAGGTCACCATGACCAGCTTGGTGCGGCAGTCGCTGCGGATGCGGCCCGACCGGGTCGTCGTGGGGGAGGTGCGGGGAGCCGAGGTGCGCGAGCTGCTGACCGCGCTCAACACCGGTCACGAGGGTGGCTGCGGCACGGTTCACGCCAACGCGGCCGGCGATGTCGTGTCGCGCTTCGAGGCGCTGGGAGCACTGGCCGAGATGTCCCGCTCGGCGGTCCGGGCCCAGGTGGGCAGCGCGATCGAGGTGGTGATCCACCTGGCCCGCGACGGTCGTGGCAGGAGGACCCTGCGCGAGATCGCTCTCCTCCGGGACCATCCCGAGCGCGGTGTCCAGGCGGTGACGGCTCTGGCCGCTGGCACGCAGGGCTGGCGACCTGGGCCAGCGCTCGACGAGCTGCTGCGCCGGCTCGGTCTGGAGCGAGGTGAACTCCCGTGGTGACCGGCTTGTCCGGGGTCGGCGGAGCAGTCGTCCTGCTGGCGCTGCTGGCAGGAGCCTCGGCGGGCGTCGGCCTGGCGCCTGCTCGTCCGCGAGCGACGCCGGTCCCGGCCGGCGCGGGTGCAGGTCGGGGGCACGGACCCGTCCCTCCCGCGCCCGAGGTGTCCGGCCTGCTGCGCCGGTGGCGCGCGACCCGAGACCGCGCAGACCGGAGAGCGGCGGAGGAGCTCGGCGTGGTCGGCACGATCGCCGCGGCGTTGGAGGCGGGGCTGCCCGTCGCCCGCGCCGTCCGCCTCGCGGTTCCGGACCCCCCGGACGGGTCGACGGATGGCGCCGACTGGCGTCCGCTCGCCCGAGCGGCGGCCGAGGGTCAGGCGTTGGCCCCGGCCTGGGACCGCCTCGGGCGCACGACCTCCAGCCCCACGCTCACGGCGGTGGCACGGAGCTGGGCGGTGGCCAGCAGGAGCGGAGCGCCGATCGCCGACGCCCTGCGGACCAGTGCCCACGTCGCCCGTGAGCGACAGCGGCTGGAGCGTGCGATCAGCGCCGCCAGTGCCGGAGCCCGGGCGACCGCGACCGTGCTGACCTGGCTGCCCCTGGCGGGAGTGGCGCTCTCCGCGGTGCTCGGCGTCGGGCCGGTCGAGCTCTACGGCAGCCCCTCCGCCCTTCTCTGCCTGGGGGCGGGAGCAACGCTCCTCCTGGTCGGGCGACTTCTCGTGCGACGCCTCGTCGCGCGCGTCGTCGCGGAGCTGCGATGAACCCGCTCGCCACGATCGCGCCGGGGACCGGTCTGCTCGTCGCGGCCCTCACCGTCGCGGCTGCGCTGGTGCCGCTCGTCCGGGTCTCCACGCCCCGGTCGAGCTGGACCCCGCCGCGGCGGCCGACGCGCCGGGGCACTCACGTCTCCTGCTCCGCGGACGTGGCCGAGGCGCTGGACCTGCTGGCGCTCGCGCTGCAGGGCGGGGTGTCGCTCGGCGCGGCCGCGCGCACCGTGGCCGTCGAGCTGGACGAGCCGCTCCGGGGTGAGCTAGACGCCGTGGGGCAGGACCTGCTCGAGGGCAGGGACGCCTCCCCGAGCTGGGAGTCGGCCGGTGCGCGATGGGAGCCCGCCAGACGCACCGTCGAGGTGGCCTCGCTCGCCGGTGTGCCTCCCGCCCCCGCGCTCCGCCAGACCGCGACGGACCTGCGTCGTGGCTCCGTGGCCCGCGCCGAGGTGGCGACCGCCCGGCTCGGGGTCCGCCTCGTCCTCCCGCTCGGGCTGGCGTTCCTCCCCGCCTTCGTGCTGACCACAGTCGCCCCGCTCGTCCTCGCCCTCGTCCGGGACCTGTCCTGGTGAGGCCCACGCCCCGGCCGCTCGACGGTCGGCACGAGCGTCTCCGTCCGGAGGCGCCACCAACCCACTAGGAGGGGAACATGAAGAACACCACCATCCGCCTGCGCGACGCCGTCAGGGAGCTGCGGCACCGCGGGGAGGCGGGCATGACCACCGCGGAGTATGCCGTGGGCACCATCGCGGCGTGCGCCTTCGCCGCCGTGCTGCTCGCCATCCTCAAGTCCGGTGCCGTCAAGGGGGTGGTCACCTCGGTGATCACCACCGCGCTCTCGGTGTCGCTGTGAGTCGTCGCGGGCGCGGACCCGGGATAGGGGGATGGTGAGCGCCGAGCTGGCCCTCACCGTCCCCGCGGTCCTGCTGGTGCTCGCGATCTGCCTGACCGCCCTGAGTCTGGGGGTCGATCAGGTGCGGTGTGAGGACGCGGCGCGCGTGGCAGCGCGCGCCGCGTCCCGCGGCGAGGAGACGGCCGTCGTCGAGCAGCTGGCGCGGGCTCGGGCACCGGAGGGTTCGAGCGTCGTCCTCGGCCGGGACGCCGAGGCGGTCACCGTCGAGGTCCACGCGCCGTCCCGGGCGCGGCTGCTACCAGCACTCCCGGCGGCGCACGCCTCTGCGCGCGCGGTGTGGGAGCCAGGAGCGGCGCCGTGAGGCCGGGGGTGGACCGCCGTCGTGACGCGAACCCCGACACGGGCTCGGCGACGGTGCTCGGCATCGGCCTCGTCCTGGGCGTGGTCACCGTCCTGGTGCTCGCCCTCGGGCTGGTGGCCGTCCTCGTGGCCGGCCAGCAGGCGCGCACGGCCGCCGACCTCGGCTCCCTGGCCGCCGTCGGCGAGGTGGTGCAGGGTGTGGATCCGCCAGGGGCCTGCGCGGTGGCCGGGCAGGTCGTCGATCAGCACCGGGCTCGACTGGTGGCCTGCGCGTGGGAGCCGTCCGGCGGTGCCTGGCCCGAGGTCGTGGTCTCGGTGCGCAGGTCGGTGCCCGCCACCCCGTGGACCGTCACCGCGAGGGCACGCGCCGGGACCGTGCCATCCCGCCCCACTCCCAGGAGAGCTCGAGGGAGGCCGCCCCCTGCTCGACGCTGAGCAGGTGGGCCGCCAGGTCCGCTCCCAGGCTCACCTCTTGCGGCTCCTCGTCGCCGAACCTCCCGAAGCAGCGCGCGGGCACCCGGCCAGCGTCGAAGACCGCGGTGAGGACCGCGGAGGACGTGCCCTTGGGGACTAATCGTGAGTAGAAGGGGGCCATGGCCCGGCCACGGTCGGTGGTCTCGTCCTCCAGCACATGATGCTGCCCGGGCATGAGCGGCGCACTGAAGAGCATCTCGGCGGCGATGATCGGCGCGGTGGCGTGCCGCCGGACCCGACCGACCCGGCAGCCGGAGGTGTGACGCATGCTGAGGAGACCGGACGAGGAGCCCTCGACGCCGAAGTAGACGGCGATGTAACGGTCCGGGAAGCCGCTGGCCGCCTCGACGACGAGCCGAGTGGTGACGCCGCGCAGGTGACCCTGGGCGTCGAGGGTCGCGGTCTCGTGGATCATGCGGGTCGTCAGCACCCCGGCCGACCGGTGCACCAGGGGCTCCAGGGTCGAGGCCAGCTCGCTCGACAGGCTCTGCCCCAGCGAGGCGACCGGGGCCGCCACCCCCGGGTCGAGGCCGAGGCAGGCCCCCTGCTCGGGTCGACCTGGCCGCTGACAGTCAGGTGGAGCGGGGGGACCGCTGTTCTCCCGGGCCGGTGCCGGTGGTGCGCCCCGCTGCACGATCGCCACCGGACCGGGGCAGGATCGGCTGCTCGTCCGAGGCAGCCGACCCGGACGCAGAGCCGCCGGCGCCCGACCGCGCCGCGCCCGAGTCGCGCCCCAACCGCGCGGCGTCCTGCTGCCGCTCAGAGCGACGGTCGGACTCGGTGGCCTGGCGTCGCAGCTCGCGGACCTCCTTGGCGCGGCGTGCCTTGGCGCGGGTGCCGACGGCGAGCAACCACAGCCCGCTCGTCGCCGCGGCCAGGGTGATCCCCCCGACGACGAACAGCCAGATCGGGGTGATCTCGACGTTGAGCACGCCGTGGGAGATGGCGACGGGGTCCATGCCCTGGGTGGCGAGCCACATGTAGATCACCACGGCGAGCGCCACAAGCAGGAGGATGACACCGAAGACAACCATGACGGTCCTTTCGTGAGCGGCGGGCGGTCCGCGTCCGGCAGGGCCGGGCGGGTCCCCCTGGGCGCAGAGAGTACCGCAGCCGGCCCGGCTGCTCGGCCGGTTGACCCCGCTCGGCTAACGGGCGGGGACCACCACGGTGCGCTCGCTCAGCAGGTGGTCCAGCACCGCGATCGCGCCCCGCTTGTCCAACGGTTCGTTGCCGTTGCCGCACTTGGGAGACTGCACGCACCCCGGGCAGCCGTCGGTGCAGCCGCAGGATCCGATCAGGTCGCGTGTGGCCGTCAGCCACTCCGCAGCCTCGGTGAAGGCACGCCGGCTGAAGCCCGCGCCCCCCGGGTAACCGTCGTAGACCATGACCGTCGGCAGCCCGGTGTCGGGGTGCAGGGCGGTCGAGACGCCGCCGATGTCCCACCGGTCGCACGTGGCCAGCAGCGGGAGCATGCCGATCGAGGCGTGCTCCGCGGCGTGCAGCGCCCCCGGCACGCCCGCTTCACCGACCCCGGCCAGGGCCAGCTCCTCCAGCGGCAGCGTCCACCACACGGCCTGGGTGACCAGGGTGCGTGAGGGCAGGTCGAGCGGATGCGTGCCGATCACCGTGCCGTCGCTCAGCACCCGCTGGAAGGAGGTGACCTGGGTGGTGACCTCGACCCGGCCCGAGGCCAGCGTGGCCGCCCCCCACGGCTGCACGACGGAGGTCTCCCGGATGACGAAGGTGCTCTCGCTCCGTGCCCGGGTGCTCCATCCCGGATCGCCCGCGACCACCAGCGCCACCGATGCGTCGAGGTCGAGCTCGGTGACGACGTGGGGCTCGCCCTGGTGCACATAGACCGCGCCCTCGTGGACGGTGCTCAGCGCACGCGCCTCGTCGACGGTGCCGAGCACCCTGCCGCTGCGGCCGTCGACGATCTGCACGGTCTGCCCGACGCCACGCAGCGCGACGTGGTCGCTGGCCCGGTCCGGGCGGGCCCAGTACCACCCCGTGGGGCGTGCCCGGAGGATCCCACCGACCACCAGCTGCTCGGCCAGGCCTGCCAGACCGGGGCCGAACCACCGCGCGTCCTCGGGGGTGAGCGGCAGCTCGGCCGCGGCCGCAGCGAGGTGCGGCCCCAGGACGTAGGGGTTCTCCGGGTCCAGGACGCAGTTCTCCACCGGCTCGTCGAAGACGAGCTCCGGGTGCTGCAGCAGGTAGCTGTCCAGCGGGTCGTCGGAGGCGACCAGGACGGCCAGGGATGAGGCGCCGCGGCGACCGGCGCGGCCCACCTGCTGCCAGAAGGAGGCTCGGGTCCCCGGCCAGCCGGCGATGACGACGGCGTCGAGCCCGGCGATGTCGATGCCCAGCTCCAGCGCGCTGGTCGCCGCCAGGCCCATCACGGTGCGGTCGCGCAGCGAGGACTCCAGGGCGCGGCGCTCCTCCGGCAGGTAGCCCCCGCGGTAGCCGGCGACCTGGGGCGCCGCGCTCCCGGAGCACGAGGCCGCCCTCGCCTCCAACGCCTCCCGCGCCCGCGCTGCGACGTGCTCCACCCCGACCCGGGAGCGGGTGAAGGCGACGGTCTGCACGCCCGCTCCCACGAGATCGGCCAGCAGGTCGGCCGTCTCGGTGGCGGTTCCGCGCCGCCGTCCGTCGTCGGTGCGGCCGGGATCCCAGAGCGCGACGACCCGCTCGCGGCGGGGTGAGGCGTCCGCGGTCACCGCGGTGACCTCCTGCCCGACGAGAGCACTCGCGAGCTCGTCCGGCGCGGCCACGGTGGCCGAGGCCAGGATCACCGTCGGCTCCGCGCCGTAGCGCGCCGCGACCCGCAGCAACCGACGGAGCACCGCCGAGACGTGGGCGCCGAAGACCCCGCGGTAGACGTGGCACTCGTCGACCACGACATACCGCAGCGCCCGCAGGAAGGGCGCCCAGCGCTCGTGCCCCGGGAGCAGCGTGTGGTGCAGGAGGTCGGGGTTGGTGAGGACGTAGTGGGCGTGCTCCCGGATCCACCGGCGCTCCTCGCCCGGGGTGTCGCCGTCGAGCCGGGCGACCCGCACGCCGGGCACGGCGAGCGTGTGGAGCCGTACCTCCTGGTCCGCGCCGAGGGCCTTGGTCGGGGCGAGGTAGAGCGCCGTCGCGCCGCGGCCGGTGACCGCTCCCGTGCCCTCGCTGAGAGCTGTGAGGACCGGAAGCAGGTAGCCCAGCGACTTGCCCGAGGCCGTGCCGGTCGCGACCACCACGTGCCGCCCCGCGTGGGCGAGCTCGGCGACCGTGCCCTGATGCTCCCAGAGCGTGTGGATGCCCTCGCCGTGGAGCGCCGCGGTGACGGTCGGCGCGCACCACGTGGGCCAGGGGACCACCCTGCCCTCGCGAGCCGGCACGGTGCGGACGTGCACCAGCCGGTCGGCCCGGGCACCGCGGGACAGGTGCTCCAGGACGGCCCGCGGGTCGACGTCGGTCTGCTCCAGGTGGTCCATCTCGTGACCCACGCTACGCGGGGCCGCCGACCTACCCGCTGCGCATCGCGGCGGGTGCTAGGAGTTGGGGCCGGTGATCACTACAGTGATCACATCCGACCGATGTCCCGCGGGTCCGTCCGCGCCATCGCCCGCAACGGTGCGGGCCGTTCCAGGAGGCACACATGTCCCCAGTCGCTGCCGCGAGCGAGGTCTCGCTCTCGGGTGCCGACACCTCGATCGTCATCGTGGTGCTGTGCATCGCCCTCGTCGCCCTCGTCATGGGGTTCATGTTCCGCCGGGAGGTGCTGGCGACCTCCCCCGGCTCGGGCTCGATGCAGGAGATCGGCAGCGCCGTCCAGGAGGGCGCGTCGGCCTACCTGGGGCGGCAGTTCCGCACCCTCGCCATCTTCGCGGTCGTCGCCTTCGTGCTCCTCCTGGCGCTGCCCGCGGACGACATGTGGATCCGGATCGGCCGGTCCGTCGCCTTCCTCCTCGGCGCCGGCTTCTCGGCCTTCATCGGCTGGCTCGGCATGAACCTCGCGACCGCCGCGAACATGCGGGTCGCCGAGGCGGCGCGCACCACGGGCCGGGACGACGGCATGCGGATCGCCTTCCGCACCGGAGGCACCGTCGGGATGGCCACCGTCGGCCTGGGCCTGCTCGGCGCGGCGGTCGTCGTGCTCGTCTACCAGGCGACGCCGCCAAGGTGCTCGAGGGCTTCGGCTTCGGCGCGGCCCTGCTCGCGATGTTCATGCGCGTCGGCGGCGGCATCTTCACCAAGGCGGCCGACGTCGGCGCCGACCTCGTCGGCAAGGTCGAGGCCGGCATCCCCGAGGACGACCCCCGCAACGCGGCCACCATCGCCGACAACGTGGGTGACAACGTCGGGGACTGCGCGGGCATGGCGGCCGACCTCTTCGAGTCGTATGCCGTCACCCTCGTGGCGGCGCTCATCCTCGGCACCGCCGCGCTCGGCGCCGAGGGTGGCCTCGTCTTCCCGCTGGTCATCCCGGCCATCGGCGTCATCACCGCGATCATCGGCGTCTTCATCACCAAGGCCCGGGCCGGGGAGAACGGCCTGCAGGCCATCAACCGCAGCTTCTACATCTCCGCGGCCATCGCGGCCGTCGCCTCGGTCGTCGCGGCCTTCGTCTTCCTGCCGGCATCGCTGGACGTCACCGGCGGGTTCGCGCTGCAGGACGGGTCGGCCGGCGGGGAGCAGATCAACGCCGCCGTGGGCGGGGCCGCCTCCGTCGTCATCGGCATCGTGCTGGCCGCCTTCATCCTCTGGCTGACCGGCTACTTCACCGGCACCGAGACCAAGCCCACCAACGACGTGGCGCGCACCTCGCTCACCGGCCCGGCCACCGTCGTGCTCTCCGGCATCGGGGTCGGCCTGGAGTCCGCGGTCTACACCGCGGTCACCATCGCGGCGGCGATCTTCGCGATCTTCACCCTCGGCGGCGGCTCGCTCATCGTCTCGCTCTTCTTCGTGGCGCTCGCCGGGTGCGGGCTGCTCACGACGGTCGGCGTCATCGTGGCGATGGACACCTTCGGCCCCGTCTCCGACAACGCCCAGGGCATCGCCGAGATGTCGGGCGACGTCGACGGCGAGGCGGCCCAGATCCTCACCGAGCTGGACGCGGTCGGCAACACGACCAAGGCGATCACCAAGGGCATCGCGATCGCGACCGCGGTGCTCGCGGCCACGGCGCTCTTCGGCTCCTACCTGGACGCCATCCTGCAGGCGCTGGAGACTGCCGGCGACGCCAGCGGCGAGGTGCTCCAGTCCTTCCTCGTCTTCGACCCGCGCGCGCTGGTGGGCGTCCTCATCGGCGGCGCCGTCGTCTTCCTCTTCTCCGGCCTGGCGATCAACGCCGTCACCCGGGCCGCGGGCGCCATCGTCTTCGAGGTCCGTCGGCAGTTCCGGGAGAAGCCGGGGATCATGGACTACAGCGAGAAGCCGGAGTATGCCCGCGTCGTGGACATCTGCACCCGCGACTCGCTGCGCGAGCTCGCCACCCCGGGCCTGCTCGCGGTCTTCGCCCCGATCGCCGTCGGCTTCGGGCTCGGGGTCGGGGCCCTGGCTGGCTACCTCGCCGGGGCGATCGGCACCGGCGTCCTCATGGCGGTCTTCCTCGCCAACGCGGGCGGCGCCTGGGACAACGCCAAGAAGATCGTCGAGGACGGCAACTTCGGCGGCAAGGGCACGCCCGCGCACGAAGCGACCGTCATCGGTGACACCGTCGGCGACCCGTTCAAGGACACCGCGGGCCCGGCCATCAACCCGCTCATCAAGGTGATGAACCTCGTCGCCCTGCTCATCGCGCCGGCCATCATCGGCCTCACCTACGGCGACGGCGCCAACGACCTGGTCCGCTGGGGCATCGCGCTCGTCGCGATGGCCGTGATCGTGGGGGCCGTGATGGTCTCCAAGCGGCGCGACATCGCCATCGGCGAGAGCGAGCCGGCACGGGCGGTGGAGAGCTGAGCCTCCCGCCGCCGGGGAGCGGTGACGGCGCGGCGCTCGCCGACCTGCGGGCCGACCTGGAGGCCGCCGACTACACCGTCGACCGGCTCGCGCAGGTGCTGGGGCCGGTGGCCGTGGCGGCGCTGCACCGGGAGCAGCCGTTGCCCGCGCTGCGGGCCACCGAGGGGTCCGAGGACCCGGTGGCCGTGCTGTGCCGGCTGTTCGCCCTGGGCGCTCGCGTCGCGGCTCGCGAGCTGGACCGCGCCCTGCCCCGGACCGGTGCCTCGGGACTGCTGGCCCTCCGGTTGGTGGCGCGGCACCGGTCCGGCTCGGACCTGGTCGCCGCCTGCGACCTGCGTCCCTACGCGACCGAGCAGGAGCGGTGGTGGGTGGTCTCGGACCGCTCCGAGATGGCGACCGGCGGTCCGCTCCCGACCGACCACGTCCTCGGGATCGGCGGTGCCTCGACCACCCTGTCGAGCTGGACCCCACGCCCCCGGGTCGAGCGCGCGCTCGACATCGGCACCGGCAGCGGCGTCCAGGTGCTGCACCTGGCCGGGCACGCGGCATACCTCGTCGCGACCGACCTCTCGGAGCGGGCGCTGCGCTTCGCCCGCTTCACCCTCGACCTCAACGGGGTCGACGCGGACCTGCGCCCCGGCAGCCTGCTGGACCCGGTCGCCGACGAGCAGTTCGACCTCGTCGTGAGCAACCCGCCCTTCGTCATCACCCCGCGCGACCCGGACGTGCCGGTCTACGAGTACCGCGACGGCGGGCAGGCCGGGGACGCGCTGGTGGCCGGGCTGGTGCGGGACCTGGCCGCACACCTGCGTCCCGGGGGGATCGGACAGCTCCTGGCCAACTGGGAGCTGGGGCCGCAGGAGGCATGGACCGACCACGTCGGGGCGTGGTTCGACGGGATCGGGCTGGACGCGTGGGTGGTGCAGCGCGAGGTGCAGGACGTGGCCGACTACGCCGAGACCTGGATCCGCGACGGTGGGCACCAGCCGGGCACGGCCGACTTCGACGCGATGTATGCCGCGTGGCTCGACGACTTCGCGCACCGGGGCGTGGAGCGGCTGGGTTTCGGGGTGGTCACCGTGCAGCGTCCGCTCACCAGGCGCGAGTCGTGGACCGACCTCATGGACGTGCGCACCCCGGTCGCCAGCCCGATGGGGCCGGCCGTGCTGGCCGGTCTGCGTGCCAGGACGTGGCTGGCCGAGCACGACGACGACGCGCTCCTGGACACCGCCTGGCAGGTGGCGCCGGACGTCACCGAGGAGCGGATCGGCGTGCCCGGTGGCGACGACCCGCAGGTCATCCAGGTGCGTCAGGGCGACGGGCTGCGCCGGACCGTGCGGCTCGACACGCTCGGGGCCGGCCTCGTCGGTGCCTGCGACGGGGAGCTGACCGCCCGACAGCTGTGTGCTGGTCTCGCGGTGCTCACCGAGCAGGAGCCCGGGACGATCCACACCGCGGTGCTGCCGACCCTGCGCAACCTGGTCAGGGACGGCCTGCTGCGCTGAGGGAGATCAGCGCGCCTGGCCGAAGCGGTAGGCGGAGCGGGCGATGAAGAACTGCCGGCCCAGCTCGGAGCTGCGGCAGGTCACCCCGTCCTCGCTGGACTGGCAGGAGGCGCCCTCGACGGCGAGCGTCCGGCCGTACTCCAGCACCGCGGCGTCGGTGTCCTCCACGCCGGTGGTCGGCGCGCCCACCTCGTCGGCCCACCACCCGCCGGCGACAGCACCGGCGGCGGGGGCCAGCGGCTCGGGCGGGCAGGTCCAGACCCCGCTGGCGTCGGTGAGCACCATGGCGTCGGCCGAGGCGATGTCGCAGTCCCCGAGGCTGTCGTCGACGAGGTGCTCGGCGTTGGCGTCGTAGGTCTTGTCCAGCAGCTGACAGGTGGCGCTCGGGCCGTTGAGCACGCAGGCGATGTTGCCGCTGGGCGTCACGAAGGCGGCGCTGTCGCCCTGCACGGTGATCGTCCCGCCGTCCTCGCTGACGCTGCGGTCCCCGGCCGCGGGCTGGATGTCGGCCGGCTCCGTGGGCGGCGGTGCCGGCTCGGCCTCCTCCTCGCTCTCGCCGGAGGCCTCACCCTCGGCGGCGTCGTCGGTCTGGTCCTCGGATCCCGACCCCTGAGCACCCTCCTGCTCGCCCTGGGTGCTCGCCCCGCCGTCGGGCGTGTCCTGCCCGCCGTCCTCGCCGTCGCACCCGGTGAGCAGCACCGCCGCGACCGCCAGCGCCGCAGCGCCGGGGCGCAGCCGCCGTGCACCGTGCATACCTGTCCTCCGCGTCGAGCCGCGAGCCGTCATGAGAAGTCAGCGTAGCCGTTGGCCGTGCATGCGTTACGGTGCTGCCCGAGGTCCCCGTGTCGGGCGTCGCGACGAATCCGCGGCACACGGGGCGAAGGAGCGCACGCGTGGCAACAGGCAGCAAGCTCGTCATCGTCGAGTCGCCGGCGAAGGCGCAGAAGATCGGGGAGTACCTCGGCACGGACTTCCGGGTGGACGCGAGCGTCGGCCACATCCGAGACCTGCCCAATCCCTCCGAGCTCCCCGCCGACATGAAGAAGGGTCCCTACGGCAAGTTCGCCATCGCCGTCGAGGACGGCTTCGACCCTTACTACGTCGTGGACGGCGACAAGAAGAAGAAGGTCACCGAGCTGAGGCGTGCGCTCAAGGACGCCGACGAGCTCTTCCTCGCGACCGACGAGGACCGCGAGGGGGAGGCCATCGCCTGGCACCTCATGGAGGTCCTCAAGCCCAAGGTGCCGGTCCGTCGCATGGTCTTCCACGAGATCACCAAGGAGGCGATCCAGCGCGCCGTCGCAGACACCCGCGAGCTGGACACCGACCTCGTCGACGCCCAGGAGAGCCGGCGCATCCTGGACCGGCTCTACGGCTACGAGGTGTCGCCCGTCCTCTGGCGCAAGGTCAAGCAGGGACTCTCCGCCGGCCGCGTGCAGTCGGTCGCCACCCGGCTCGTCGTCGAGCGTGAGCGGGAGCGGATGGCCTTCAAGGTCGCGTCCTACTGGGACGTCGAGGGCGAGTTCGCCCCGGGCGGCAACAGCGGCCAGGGCTTCGAGGCCAAGCTCACCGGCGTCGACGGCTCCAAGGTCGCCAGCGGCCGCGACTTCGCCGACGACGGGACGCTCAAGACCAACAACGCCGTGCAGCTCGACGCGGCGGCGGCCGAGGCGATCGCCGCCGGCACCCGCGAGGCCGACGTCGTCGTGCGCGAGGTCTCGGAGAAGCCCTACACGCGCCGTCCGTCCGCGCCGTTCACCACCTCCACGCTGCAGCAGGAGGCCTCGCGCAAGCTGCGGATGAACAGCCAGAGCACGATGCGCACCGCGCAGCGGCTCTACGAGAACGGCTACATCACCTACATGCGCACCGACTCGACCAACCTGTCGAGTCAGGCGGTCAGCGCCGCTCGGAGCCAGGCGCGCGACATGTACGGCGCCGACTTCGTGCCGGAGAGCCCGCGGGTCTACGGCAAGAAATCCAAGAACGCGCAGGAGGCGCACGAGGCCATCCGGCCCGCCGGTGACTCCTTCCGCACCCCGGCCCAGGTCGCGGGGGAGATCCGCGGCGGGGAGTACGCCCTCTACGAGCTGATCTGGAAGCGCACCGTCGCCTCCCAGATGGCCGACGCCAAGGGGTCGACCGCCAGCGTCAAGCTCACCGCCACCCTGCCGGAGGGCACGAGCGCCGGCGGCACGGCATACTCCAGCGCGGAGTTCTCCGCCTCCGGGACGGTCATCACCTTCCGCGGGTTCCTCGCGGCCTACGAGGAGGGCCGCGACGAGAGCCGCTACGGCGAGGACAGCGCGATGGGTATGCGTCTGCCGAAGCTGAGCGAGGGGGTCGCGCTGGAGACGCTGCGCGCCGAGGCGCAGGGGCACCAGACCAGCCCGCCGGCGCGCTACACCGAGGCGACCCTGGTCAAGGCGCTGGAGGAGCGCGGCATCGGCCGCCCGTCCACGTATGCCGCGACCGTCGGCACCATCCAGGACCGCGGCTACGTGCACAGCCGGGGCTCGGCCCTGGTGCCGACCTGGCTGGCCTTCGCCGTGACCCAGCTGCTGGAGCAGCACTTCCCGCGGCTCGTGGACTACGACTTCACGGCCTCGATGGAGACCGACCTGGACCGGATCGCGAACGGCGAGGAGCAGCGCGTCGCCTGGCTCCAGCGCTTCTACTTCGGTGACCAGGCGACCTCGACCGAGGGCCTGCGCGACCTCGTGGCCGACCTCGGCGAGATCGACGCCCGCGCGATCTCGGCCGTCACCACGAGCGACGGCACCGTCGTGCGGGTCGGTCGCTACGGTCCCTACGTCGAGCTGCCCGGCGAGGACGGCGAGAGCCCGCGCCGTGCCACCGTGCCCGACGAGATCGCGCCGGACGAGATGACCGCGGCGAAGGCCGAGGAGCTGCTCGCGGCCGCGGCCGACGACGGCCGCGTGCTCGGCACCGACCCCAAGACCGGGCGCGAGATCGTCGCGAAGAACGGCCGCTACGGTCCCTACGTCACCGAGGTCATCGAGGACGAGGAGGGCGACGGCGGCGGCAAGGGTGCGAAGAAGAAGGCCAAGGTCAAGCCGCGCACCGGCTCCCTGTTCCAGGGCATGGACCTCGCGACCATCGAGCTGGACCAGGCGCTGCGGCTGCTGTCGCTGCCCCGCGTGGTCGGCCAGGACGCGGAGGGTGTCGACATCACCGCCCAGAACGGCCGCTACGGCCCCTACCTCAAGAAGGGCACCGACAGCCGCTCGCTGGAGACCGAGGCGCAGATCTTCGACATCACGCTGGAGGAGGCCCTCGCGATCTACGCCCAGCCCAAGCAGCGCGGTCGTGGCGCCGCCAAGCCGCCGCTGGCCGAGTTCGGCGAGGACCCGGTCTCGAAGAAGAAGGTCGTCGTCAAGGACGGCCGGTTCGGGCCCTACGTCACCGACGGGGAGACCAACGCGACCCTGCGTCGCGGCGACGACCCCGAGACGCTCACCGAGGAGCGGGCCTTCGAGCTCATCGCCGAGAAGCGCTCCAAGGGGCCGACCACCCGCAAGAAGACCACCCGCAAGGCGCCGGCGAAGAAGAAGGCCCCGGCGAAGAAGTCCTGAGGGTGGGCGCACCCGGCCCCCGGGCTCGTCAGCGGGAGGCCGTCTCCATCTCGCGCGGGGCCAGGCGTGCCTCGAGCAGCGCCTGGTCCAGGTCCGCGATGAGGTCCTCGGGCGCCTCCAGGCCCACGGACAGCCGGAGTATGCCGGCGCCCGGCTTGGCCTCGTCGGCCACCGGGCGGTGGGTCAGGGCGGCCGGGTGCTGGATGAGCGAGTCCACCCCGCCGAGCGAGACCGCGTGCGTGATGAGCCGGCAGGAGCCTGCCACCGCGGCGGCCGCCTCGTAGCTGCCGAGGTCGAAGGCCAGGACCGCGCCGGGACCGGCCATCTGGCGGCCGATCAACCGGGTCGGGTCGCCGTCGGAGCCGGGGTAGAAGACCTGCTCGACGCCCGGGTTTCCCCGCAGCCACCGGACGAGGACCTGGGCGCCCTCCTGCTGGGCCCGCACCCGCAGAGGGAGGGTCTGCAGACCGCGGTGGGCGAGGTAGGCGGACAGCGGGTGGAGCACGGCGCCGGTCACGGCGCGCACCGGGCGGATGCGCTGCGCCCAGGCCTCGGACGTGACCACGGCCCCCGCCAGCACGTCGCCGTGCCCGGCGAGGAACTTCGTCACCGAGTGCATGACCAGCGTCGCGCCGAGCTCGAGCGGGCGCTGCAGCACCGGTGTCGCGAAGGTGTTGTCGACCAGCACCGGCACGTCGCCGGCGGCGGCGACGACGGCCTGCAGGTCGACGAGGTCGAGGGTGGGGTTGGCCGGGGTCTCCACGACGACCAGCCCGGTGTCCGGCTCGAGCGCGGCAGCCACCCCGTCCGCGTCCGTCCACGTGACGCGGGTGCCGAGCATCCCCGTGGCCAGCAGGTGGTCCGAACCGCCGTAGAGCGGGCGGACCGCGACGACGTGCGGGGTCCCGGCGCCGACGCAGGCGAGCAGGACGGCGCTCAGGGTCGCCATGCCGGAGGCGAAGGCGATGCCCGCCTCGCCCCCCTCGAGCTCGGCCAGCGCGTCCTCGAAGCGCGCCACCCCTGGGCTCCAGAGCCGCTGGTAGACCGCCGACTGCCCTTCGAGGCGCTGACCCCCGCCGGCCATCTGGTCGTAGGCCTCGCCACCGCTCTCGACGTCCGGCAGCGGGTAGGTGCTGGACAGGTCGATCGGGGGCACGTGCACGCCGAGGGCGGTGAGGTCGGCGCGGCCCGCGTGCACGGCACGGGTGTCGAGGTCGGGGTGCTGCGGTGTCATGGGCCCAGGATGCAGAATCTGCGTGTCAGAGTCAAGATCAACGGTGGATCTACGTCGATATAGCCATGGACCGGGGATAACTGCGTATATAGAGGAGATCTGCCGCAGGTCTGGCGGGACGAGCATGCCAGCCTCTAGAGTCAGGTCTCGATCGGCGGAGGGGAAGCGGATGACGGTCTCATCCCGGAGGTCGACGGCGGATCGGCCGATGGTGGTCGTGGTCGCCGCGACCCGGCGCGAGCGCGAGCGGCTGCTCGCGAGCGTGCCCGGCGATGTCGCCGTGGTGCTGGCCACCTCCCGCGAGAACGCCGGGGAGCTGCTGCGCTCCGGTGCGGGGGGTGCGGCATACCCGTCGCGAGGGATCGGCGTCGACCTCGACGCCGAGCACCGCACCGTGGTGTGGGGTGGGCGCGTCCTGCGGCTGACGCCCCTGGAGTTCGAGACCCTGGGTCTGCTCAGCTCGGACCACCAGCACGTCTGGTCGATCGCCGAGCTGACCCGGGACGTGTGGGCGACCGGCTACGTCGGCGACGGGGCGCAGGTGCGCTCGGTCATCAAGAGGCTGCGCCGCAAGCTGGCCCTGGCCGGTATGCCCCTGGAGATCCGGACCGTCCGCGGGGCCGGCTTCCAGGCGGTCTGCACCGTCGCCGACCAGGGCCGCACGCCCGAGCCGATTGCCCCATAACTGCCCCGGTCCGCCCGTTGTCGTCGGCCGCGACACTCCCTAGTCTCAGCACCACCCACAGGGGTGAGCAGTGCTGACCGGGAGGCGGACGACATGGGTGCAGGGGTATGGCGCAGGGTGGTCGCGGGGATCGGCGGGACGGGGTTGCTGCTCAGCGGCACGCTCGTCGCCTCCCCGGTGCAGGCGGCCCCGGCGCCGGACGCGCAGGACAAGATCGAGCAGGCGCTGGCCCAGGAGTTCGAGCAGGAGGAGCGGGTCGACTTCTGGGTGCGCCTGGGGGAGCGGGCCGACCTGAGCCCGTTCCAGGACGTCCGTGACTGGGGGGCCCGTGGTCAGGGGTCTACGACGCCCTGACCAGCACCGCGCAGGACAGCCAGCAGGACGTGCTGCGGCGGCTCGACGAGGCGGGCGCCACCTACGAGTCCCACTGGATCACCAACGCGGTCCACGTCACCGGTGGGTCCCAGGACCTGGCCCTGGAGCTCGCCGGGGAGCGCGAGGTCGAGGGGATCTACCCGACGGTGTCCTACGAGCTCCCCGAGGTGGAGCCCGCCCCCTCCGACCTTCCCGCACCGGCGGCGGTGGAGTGGGGCGTCGCCGACATCAACGCCGACGACGTCTGGGCCGAGTACGGCGTGGCCGGGGAGGGGATCGTCGTCGGCTCGATCGACACCGGGGCGCAGTTCGACCACCCGGCGCTGGTGGGGGCATACCGCGGCAACAACGGGGACGGGACCTTCGACCACGACTACAACTGGTTCGACGCCGCGGGGGTGTCCCCGGACGAGCCGGTGGACCTCGAGGGCCACGGGTCCCACGTCACCGGCACCATGGTCGGTGACGACGGCGGCGACAACCAGATCGGCGTCGCCCCGGGGGCGCGCTGGATCTCCGCCAACGGCTGCTGCCCCACCGACGAGGCGCTCATCAGCTCGGGAGAGTGGATGCTGGCCCCGACCCGGACCGACGGCTCCGACCCCGACCCAGCGATGCGGCCGCACGTCATCAACAACTCCTGGGGCACGACGTCGCCCTCCGACGACCCCTTCATGGAGGACGTCTCGCTCGCCTGGGCCGCGGCGGGCCAGTTCGGGGTGTGGGCCAACGGCAACATCGGGCCGGGCTGCGAGACCTCGGGATCGCCCGGCAGCCGCATCATCAACTACTCGGTCGGCAACTACGACGCGGCGCACGAGATCAACCCGACGTCCAGCCGCGGGACCGGTCAGGACGGGGAGACCAAGCCCAACATCTCGGCGCCCGGCACGGCGGTGCGCTCCTCGGTGCCCGGCAACGGCTACGCCTCCTACTCGGGCACCTCGATGGCCTCGCCGCACGTGGCGGGGGCGATCGCGCTGCTGTGGGCCAGCTCCCCGCAGCTCGTGGGTGACGTCGAGACGACCACGTCCCTGCTCGACGGGACCGCGACGGACAACCCGGACGACCAGTGCGGTGGCACCGACGAGGACAACAACGTCTTCGGCGAGGGCCGGCTCGACGCCCTGGCACTGCTCGACGCCGCACCCCGGGGACCGGTCGGTGTGGTCGAGGGGACGGTGACCGACGCGGCGACCGGTGAGCCGCTGGCCGGCGTCGAGGTCGAGGTCGCCGGCCCGGTGGAGCGGATGCTCTCCACCGACGGGCAGGGCGCCTACCAGGCCCTCGTCAGCGCCGGGGACTACTCCCTGACCGCCTCTCGCTTCGGCTGGCTGGAGCAGTCCGCCGACGTCACCGTGCCCGAGGACGGGACGGCCACCCAGGACTTCGCCCTCGAGCCCGCGCAGACGGCCACGGTCAGCGGCACCGTCACCGACGGCTCCGGCGCGGGCTTCCCGCTCTACGCCCAGGTGTCGGTGGCCGGCCAGTCGCTCGCCACCTTCACCGACCCCCTCGACGGCGGGTATGCCCTCGAGGTCCCGGTCGGCGAGGAGGTGCGCCTCGAGGCCGTGGTGCAGTACCCGGGCTATGAGGTGGTCGAGCAGGACGTGCTCGTCGAGGCCGACACGGTGGTCGACCTCTCGCCCACGGTGCTGCCCGACTCGTGCACGGCACCCGGCTACACCGCCAGTGACAGCGTCGTCCTCGCGGAGAGCTTCGACGCCGGGGTGCTGCCCGACGGGTGGGAGATCGAGGACAACCTGGACAACGGCCAGGTCTGGGCCGTGGACGAGGACGGCGGCGGCACCGGCAACCTCACCGGTGGCGAGGGCGCCTTCGCCTACGTCAACTCCGACGCCTACGGCCCCGACGGGGAGCAGGACACGTCCCTGGTCTCGCCGGTCATGGACCTCAGCGGCCTGGAGAACCCGAGCGTCAGCTTCGCCCAGGCATACATCCCGCTCGGCGACATCGCCGACCTCGACGTCAGCACCGACGGCGGCGAGAGCTGGACCACGGTGTCGACCTGGACGACCCCGCAGGAGGGTGTCGAGGTGAGGGTGCCGCTCCCGATGGCGCAGGGCGAGGCGGACGTGCGGCTCCGGTGGCACTACCACGAGGCCGTGTGGGCGTTCTTCTGGCAGGTCGACGACAGCGTCGTCGGCTCCCGCAGCTGCGACCCGACCGGTGACGGTGGGTATGTCGTGGGCTCGGTGTCCGCCTCGGCGGACGGCTCCGCGGTGAGCGGCGCCGCCGTGACCAGCCTGGACGTGCCGGAGGACCGCGGCACCAGCCGCGACACCCCGGCCCGAAGCCGTCCAGGGCCCAGAGCGAGGCGTGAGTGACGACCGCCCGGAAGCGGTCGGTGTGCCCGGCGATCCAGTTGGCCATGTAGCCGCCGAAGGAGCCGCCCATCGCCGCGGCCCCTCGGACCGCAGCCCGGCCGCTGCCCACCCCTGCACGGCCGGGCTGCGCCATCTGCGGCGCAGGCAGGCATACTGTGCTGCATGCCGAAGAATCCTCGTGACGACAAGCCGCTCGACGACACTGACCTCGCCCTCGTCCGCCTCCTGGAGGTGGACGGGAGGATGTCCAACGCCACGCTCGCCCGCGAGGTCGGCATCGCCGAGTCCACCTGCCTGGTGCGGGTGCGCTCCCTGCGCGAGCGCGGGGTCGTGCGGGGCATCCACGCCGACATCGACCCGGTGGCCGTCGGCCGGCCGGTGGAGGCGATGATCGCCATCCGGTTCGGCGGGCACCGCCGGGCGAACTTCGAGGAGTTCACCCGGGAGGTGCCCGAGCTGCCGGGCGTGCTCGGCGCCTACCACGTCTCCGGCGCGATCGACTACTACGTCCACGTCGCGGTGCCGAGCGCGGACGCCCTGCGCGACTTCGTGCTCGACCACCTCACCAACCGCCCCGGCGTCCTCCACGCGGAGACCTCGCTGATCTTCGAGTCTCTCCACGGGCGGGGCACGATGACCGCCGAGGAGGTCCCCGTCCCGGAACGGGCTTGACCCTCACGCACCGTGAGGCCCCAGGCTCGGGAGCGTGATCGAGATGACGGACCTGCAGCTGCTGACCGTCGGCCAGGTGGCCGAGGAGGTCGGCGTGAGCGTGCGCACGCTGCACCACTACGACGAGATCGGTCTCGTCGTCCCCAGCGAGCGCAGCTTCGCCGGCTACCGCCTCTACACCGAGGAGGACCTGACGCGGCTGCAGCACGTCGTCGTCTACCGCCGCCTCGGCTTCGGGCTCGAGGAGGTCGCGGCCCTGCTGGAGCAGGACGCGGACGTCCTGGAGCACCTTCGGCGGCAGCGGTCCGCGATCACGGACCGGATCGGCGAGCTCACCGAGCTCGTGCGGTCGATCGACGCAGCGATGGAGAGTGAGATGAGCGGCTACCAGATCACCCGCGAGGAGCAACGAGAGATCTTCGGTGACAACTTCACCGACAACTTCGAGGACTACCAGGCCGAGGCCGAGCAGCGCTGGGGTGACACCGACGCCTGGAAGGAGTCGAGCCGGCGGACCAAGAGCTACACCAAGGAGCAGTGGGAGCAGATCAAGGTCGAGCAGGACCAGGTCAACGCCCGCTTCGTCGAGCTGCTCGAGGGCGGCGAGCCCGCAGACTCCGAGGCGGCCATGGACGCCGCCGAGGAGGCGCGACAGCAGATCTGCCGGTGGTTCTACGACTGCCCGCGCGGTATGCACGCGAGCATCGCGCAGATGTACGTCGACGACCCGAGGTTCACGAAGACCTACGAGGACATCGCCCCGGGCCTGGCGCAGTTCGTCCGGGACGCCGCCGTCGCCAACGCCGCGCGGGGCTGAGACCGGGCGGGACCGAGGCCGGGAGACCGGGCGGCCTCTCACCCTTGTGGGTGAGGGGCCGCCGGGTGGACACTGGGCTCTCGCACGCCCCGACCCGTGACCCGGAGGTGCCATGTCAGAGGACACGTCGAAGGTCTCCGTGGTGCCGGGGGAGTGGAGCGGCGACGTGGCCGGCGTCGCCGCCGGTGCGGGCCTCGTGGCGGCGGTCGCCTCCACCTGGATCTTCACCCGGGCGGTCGCACGCGTGGACCTCACCGGCACGGCCCAGGTCGTCGAGGACTCCAGCTGGGTGGACGGGTCGTTCGCCCAGCGCGCCACGGTGCTCGTCGTGCTGCTGGCGCTGTGGGTGGCCAGCCTCGCGCTCATCGCGGCCGGCGTGCTGGCCCTCATCGAGACGCGCGCCGTCCTGAAGAGGCGGGCCGAGGCGGAGCCGGTCGCCCAGGTGGAGATGCACGGTGCCGCGATGGGCGCGAGGACCATCGTCCAGGAGACGGTCAAGGCGGCCGGTGTGCTCGTGGACAAGCTGACCCGTGCACGGGGCACGGTCGTCCTCGGCGCGGCCGGCATGGTCATCGGGGTCGCGGCCCTGGCCGCCATGGTGAGCGTGCTCGGCGACGACGGCGGCGGGACGGTCGCCGACGGCAGCGAGCAGACGGCGACCCCGGGCTCCGACGAGGCCACGGTGACCGAGGCTCCTGCCCCCGCGGACGATGGCACCGCGACGGGCGACGCGCCCTGACCGACGGGGGAGGAGGACGCTGTGGATGGCGGGAGGGAGCGTCATACCCGTCCCGTAGGCTTCCCACGTGACCGACCAGCCGAGCCCTGACGCGCGACGCGGACGTCGGCCCGGGCTCTTCGTGGCGGTCGAGGGGGGCGACGGGGCGGGGAAGTCGACGCAGGCCGACGCGCTGGCGTCGTGGCTCCGCGAGCAGGGGTATGCCGTCCTGCGCACCCGTGAGCCCGGGGGCACCACCCTGGGTCGCTCCCTGCGCGAGCTCGTCCTGCACGGCGAGGACGGCTCGGTCAGCCCCCGCGCCGAGGCGCTGATGTTTGCCGCCGATCGTGCGCACCACGTGGCGACCGTGGTCCGGCCGGCGCTCGAGGACGGCCAGGTCGTCATCACCGACCGCTACCTCGACTCCTCCGTGGCCTACCAGGGCGCGGCGCGCGCCCTGGGGCACGAGGAGGTCCGCGAGCTCTCGCTGTGGGCGGTCGAGCGGCTGCTGCCCGACCTGACCGTGCTGCTCGACGTCAGTGCCGAGCGGGGCCGTCAGCGTCGCGGCGAGCTGCACGACCGGGTCGAGCGGGAGGACGACGACTTCCACGACCGGGTGCGCCAGGGCTTCCTGGACCTGGCCGCCGAGGCCCCCGGCCGTTACCTCGTGCTCGACGGGGAGCAGGACCGCGACGACATCCAGGCCGCGGTCCGGGAGCGGGTCGCCGGGTTGGTGGGGCGGGCGTGAGCGTCTTCGACCAGCTGGTCGGCCAGCAGCGCGTCGTGGACACCCTGCGCCGGGCCGCGTCCGACCCCGCGGCGATGACCCACGCCTGGCTCTTCACGGGGCCACCGGGATCCGGGCGGTCGGTGGCGGCGCGGACCTTCGCCGCCGCGCTGCAGTGCGAGCGGGCGCCGGCCGCACCGGAGGTGGTCGGCTGCGGGGAGTGCCAGCCGTGCCGGCTGGTCATGGGTGGCAGCCATCCAGACGTCCGGATCGTCGACACCGACCAGACGTTCATCAAGGTCGACGAGGCTCGCGAGCTGGTGCTGGAGGCGCAGGCCCGGCCGAGCCTGGGGCGCTGGCGGGTCGTCATCGTCGAGGACGCCGACCGGCTCAACGACTTCTCCGCCAACACGCTGCTCAAGTCGCTGGAGGAACCCACCGCGCGGACGGTGTGGATGCTCTGCGCCCCCTCCCTCGAGGACGTCCTGGTCACGATCCGGTCACGCTGCCGGCACGTGCGGCTGGGCACACCGCCGACCGCCGCCGTCGCCGACCTGCTCATCGAGCGCGACGGCATCGACCCCTCGATGGCGCACTACGCCGCCAGGGCCGGTCAGAGCCACATCGGCATCGCGAAGCGTCTCGCGACCGACGAGCACGCACGGGCGCGTCGCCGCGAGATCACCTCGATCCCGGTGACGCTCACCTCCCTCGGCGACGCGCTGCGGTCGGCGCAGGACCTGGTCGACGAGGCCGGGGAGGGCGCCAAGGCCACGTCGGCCGACCATGCCGAGGAGCAGCGGCAAGAGTTGCTGACCCAGCTCGGCGCCGACCCGTCGGCACGGACCCAGCCGCCGTCGGTCCGGGCCCACCTGAGGCGGCTGGACGACCGGCTCAAGGCCGAGGCCAAGCGGCAGCAGCACGACAGCATCGATGCTGCCCTGACCGACCTCGCCTCGGTCTACCGGGACGCGCTGCTCGTCTCCACCGGGGCGTCGGTCGACCTGGTCAACGCCAGCGAGCCGGAGCAGATCGCGACGCTCGCACGTTCTTTCACCGCCGAGCAGCTGCTGGGTGCCCTGGAGACCATCGGCGAGGCGCGGCAGCGGCTCATCGCCAACGGCGCGCCATTGCTGGTCCTGGAGGCGATGATGATTGGCTTGCTCCTGCCCCGGGGGTGAGAGGACGAGGGAAGGGATGGGATCGCAGGTGCGGACGTCGAGGACGGCCAGGTGGGTCGCCGGGATCAGCGCGCTGTCGCTGCTGGTGGCCTGCACGCCCGGTGAGCCCGGGACCCAGGAGCCGGAGCAGGACAGCGCGGGCGAGGGGTCGTCGGCCGCCACCACCACGTCGACCCCGCTGGCCGACGGCGCACCGGAGGGGCTCGAGGAGTTCTACTCCCAGCAGCTGGAGTGGAGCAGCTGCGAGGGCGACTTCGAGTGCGCCTCGCTGACCGTCCCCATGGACTACCAGGAGCCGGACGGCGCGACCATCGACCTGGCGCTGCTGCGCTCGGCGGCCTCCGGGGACGCGAGAGGATCTCTCGTGGTCAACCCCGGCGGTCCCGGTGGCTCCGGTGTCGACTACGCCATGCTCTCCGGCATGACGATCAGCGGGGAGGTGCGGGAGGCCTACGACGTCGTCGGGTTCGACCCGCGCGGGGTCGCGCGATCGGCGCCGATCACCTGCTTCGAGGACGAGCAGATGGACGAGTTCCTCTCCTCCGACCCCTCTCCCGACGACGCGGCCGAGGAGGAGGCCTCCGAGCAGCTGATGGAGGACTTCGCCCAGGCCTGCGGGGAGCGCGCCCCGGACCTCGTCGGCCACGTCTCGACGGTCGAGGCCGCGCGCGACATGGACGTGCTCCGGGCCGCTCTCGGCGACGAGCAGATCACCTACTTCGGCGCGTCCTACGGCACCTTCCTCGGCACCACGTATGCCGCGCTCTTCCCCGACCGTGCCGGGCGGATGGTGCTGGACGGGGCGATCGAGCCCGACCTCACCGGGCTGGAGATGGGGCTGGGGCAGGCCGAGGGCTTCGAGCGAGCGACCCGCGCCTACGTCGAGGACTGCGTCGCCGGGGGTGAGTGCCCGCTGGGGTCCGACGTGGAGTCCGCGATGGCCCGCATACCAGCCTTCCTCGACGAGCTCGACGCCGCGCCGCTCCCGGTCCAGGGTGACGCCGCGGAAGAGCTCACCGAGGGCTGGGGGATGTACGGCATCATCGTCGCGATGTACGACGAGAACGCGTGGAGCGTCCTTTCGCAGGCCTTCGAGCAGGCCTTCGCGGGGGACGGGACCATGCTCATGTACCTCGCGAACCTCTACGCCAGCCGGAGCAGCGACGGCAGCTACGACGGCAACGGGATGCAGTCGATCTATGCCGTGAACTGCCTAGACCGTCCCGCTGAGGCCGAGGAGGAGGACCTCGACTCGGCGGCGGTGGAGCAGGAGTTCGAGGAGGTGTCACCCACGTGGGGTCGCTATCTCGCCGGGGACGGCGCCTGCGGCAGCTGGCCGGCGGAGGCCGCCGAGACGATCGAGGACTACTCGGCGCAGGGCGCGGACCCGATCCTGGTCATCGGCACCACCCGTGACCCCGCGACGCCGTACGAGTGGGCCGAGGGACTGGCGCAGACGCTCGACTCCGGAGTGCTGCTGACCTACGACGGTGACGGGCACACTGCCTACGGGCGCTCCAACGACTGCATCGACGAAGTGGTCGACGCCTACCTGCTGGAGGGCACGGTGCCCGCTGAGGGCACGACCTGCTGAGGTCGGTGAAGCGGTCGGCCCACCCCTCGCCGCAACGTCGGACGCCCCCGCAGCTGCGGGGGCGTCCTGTCGTCTGTTGGAGCCGCCTGGGGGAATCGAACCCCCGACCTATTCATTACGAGTGAATCGCTCTGGCCGACTGAGCTAAGGCGGCGCGTGACCCGTCGTGGGCAACCCGACGAGGATACCGAACGACGGTGGCCCACCCAAACCGCCGGTAGCCGGGCCACACACGCCGTGGCCCCCGGCGGGGTGCCGGGGGCCACGTGCCGTGCTGGTGCGGCGCGATCCTCATCGGATCGCCGCGGGGAGCCTCACTCCTGCTCGTCGGCCACGATCCGCATGGTGAAGTGGCCGTCGCCACCCTCCTCGACGACGCTGGACGCGCCGACCGCCGCCAGCTTCTCCAGGGCGGTACGCGCCTTCTCGTCGGTGACCTGCGGAAGGTAGAACTGCTCGAACGGGGACACGTCCAGGAAGAACGTCGACTGCGCCTCGGAGGCGTCGGCCACCGCCCGGGTGAACAGGTCGCTGTCGCCCAGGGTGTCGCCCTCGCCCTCGGCCACGGCGTCGACGTACGCCCGGTCGGTGCCCAGCGTCAGCGTCCCGTCGTCGTCGCGGCTCACGAGCATGCCCGCGCCGAGACCGTTCTCGTTGAGCAGCTCCTGCGCCCGCTCGGTGTCCGTCGTCACCCGGTAGGCGACCGGCAGCTCCGGGACGCCCGGGTCGGTCTGCGACATGCCGGTGACGGCACCCACGATGTCAGGACCGACGGCCAGCGTCATGGAGTCGCCGAGCGCGACCTTGAGGTCGTCCGGCAGCGCGAACCCGTCGGCCTCGGCGGCGTCCGCCGCCTCCTGGAGCTCCTCCGCGTAGTCCTGCGAGTAGTAGTCCCACATGGCCTGGACCGTCTCGCGACCGTTCTCCATGGAGAGCGCCACCGCGGTGTCCGCGGGGAGCTGGGTGACGAGGGGGTCGCCACCGCCCGCCGGCACCTCCACGCCGGCGACGTCGCGGCTGACACCGTGCATCTCGATGGCGTCCGGCGTGAGGCGCACGGTCGCGGCCACCCGGCCGGTGATCTCGGGCTGCTCGCCGCCCATCCCGAGCTGCTCCTCGGTCATCTCCAGGCTCGGGTCGAAAGCGCTGGGGTCGATGTCGTCGAGCTGGGCCATGTCGGCCCACATCGCCACGACGCCCGCCTCGCCCAGGTCGTCCATGTCGGAGGTGAAGTTCTCGTTGTCCGACAGCGTGCCCGCCTCGGCGGCCGAGCGCACGGCGTCGAGCGTGGCGGCCTCGCTGAAGACGACGTAGTCGCCCTCGAGGTAGTAACCCACCTCGTCGGACTGGTCAGCCATCTGCTCGTCGAGGAAGGCCATGGCGGCCTCGCCGTCCTTGACCTGGAGCGCGACCGCGACGGCCGGCTCCTCGTCCGCGCCGGAGGGCAGCATCGCGACGCCGGCACGGTCGCCGAGCCAGGGCTCGATGTCCTCCTCGAAGGAAACGCCCTCGGGCACGTCGCCCTCCGCCTCGATCTGCTCCCACACCCACTCGCGCCACTCACCGTCGGAGAAGCGCTGCTCGAGGTCGCTGTCCAGGCCCTGGAAGAAGCGCACCGCGGCGACCTTCTGGCCGGCGGAGGGGTCGAGGTCGATCTGGGCGTATGCCGCCACCTCGCCCGGCAGGACGCTGTCCGGGCGGTCGCCGCCGCCGTTCATCATCAGGGCGAAGGCGGTGCCACCCCCCAGCAGCGCGGCAGCGGCGACACCGCCACCGATGAGCAGCCACGGCGTCTTGCGGCCCCCCTCGGTCACGTCGTCGCCGTTCGTCTCGGTCACGGTCGTCATGTCATCTCCCCTTGGGTCTGGCGCGGCGATCCGCGCCCGTCGTCACCACCTCGGCCAGTGGCCCTGCGCAGTCCAGCCTAGCGCGGCGGCGGCGGGGGTCGGGTCCCCGCACACCGCTACGACGGCATACCCTCCGGTCCGGTTCCCTCAGGCGGTCGACAGGGACCGACCGCAGGACGAGCCGCTCAGTGCTTCGGCATCGGCCAGCGTGCGGTGGAGACGCCGTGCTCCTGCGCGCGCTGGCGGGCCTCCTCCACGCAGGTCTCGGCCTCCTCGCGGCCAGCCCAGTGAGCCCCCTCGACCGACTTGCCGGGCTCGAGGTCCTTGTAGACCTCGAAGAAGTGCTGGATCTCCAGGCGGGTGTGGGTGCCGATGTCGTCCAGGCTCTGGATCCCCATCTTGCGCGGGTCCTCGGCCGGGACGCAGATGATCTTGTCGTCGCCGCCGGCCTCGTCGCGCATGTGGAACATGCCGATGGGCCGGGCCAGGACCAGGCAGCCGGGCCAGGTCGGCTCGTCCAGCAGCACCAGGGCGTCCAGCGGGTCGCCGTCCTCGCCGAGGGTCTCCTCGATGTAGCCGTAGTCCGCCGGGTAACGCGTTGCCGTGAAGAGCATGCGGTCCAGTCGGATGCGGCCGGTCTCGTGGTCGACCTCGTACTTGTTGCGGCTGCCCTGCGGGATCTCGATCGTCACGTCGAACTGCATCTGCTGCTCTCTCTGGCTCGGGGACGGCATAGGCTCGGGCTCAAGTGTCCCTCATCCCGGAGGGTCACGACGACGGAGGTCGAGCACGCCTGTGATGCACCTGCGCCCCGCTCCCCGGCGAGCCCCACGGTACGCCCTCGCGGCGACCGCGGTGGTCGCGCTGCTCGCGGGAGCGGCGACGCCCTCGGTCGCAGGGACCTCCGAGACGGCGGACGAGGCCACCAGCACGACGGGTGCCCCCACCGCGGACGACGCGAGCAGCACCTCCGACGCGCCCGCCGGCCCGGCGGAGGTCCGTCCGCAGGTCGCGGCTGCGGCCAGCCCCGTCGCCGCGGTGTCCGCGGCGCCGGTGCCGGACCGGGCGACGGTGTCGGTGCGGATCGGCGACGAGCTGGGCAGCACCTGGCTCGGGGGCACCAACCGGCGCGCCGTCACGATCCGGGACGCGCTCACCGGTGAGTCGCTGGCGGACCGCAACGCGGACCGGTTGGTGACTCCCGCCTCCACCACCAAGCTGCTGTCCGCCGCTGCGATCGTCACCGGCCTGGACGGCGAGCACACCTTCACGACGCGGGTCGTCGCCGGGGCCGAGCCGGACGAGGTGGTCGTCGTCGCCGGCGGAGACATGCTCCTCGCCGACGGCGCGGGGAACCCCGAGGCCGTGGCCGGTCACGCCGGCATCGGCGACCTGGCGGCGCAGACCGCGGCGGCGTTGCAGGAGGACGGCGGTCCCGAGGGCACCGTCCGGGTCCGGCTCGACCTGTCCTACGTCGCCGGCCCGCACGCGATGCCGACGTGGTCCGAGCACTGGATCCGGGAGGGCTGGAGCGGGCGCATCGTCCAGCTGGGCCGGTCGGGGGACCGGGCGCTGCCTTTCAACCCCTCGCCCGCCTCCCCCGAGCAGGAGGTCGCCCGGGTGTTCCGCGAGGCGTTGGCGAAGGAGGGAATCGAGGTCGTCGGCGCCGGGGACGAGGATGCGCAGGCGCAGGAGGTCGAGGCTGTCGAGGACGCCACCGAGCTGGCCAGCGTCGAGTCGGCGGCGGCACGCGACGTGCTCGCGCTCGCGCTGGCCACGAGCGACAACGCCATGGTGGAGCAGCTCGCCCGGCAGGCGGCGGTCGCCGACGGTGGCAGCGCAGAGCGGGAGGCCGTCACGGCGTGGATCCGGCAGACCGTGAGCGAGGACTACGGGCTGGAGCTGGACGGGGTGCGGATCGCCGACGCGAGCGGGCTGTCGGACGGGACCCAGATCCCGGTCGGCGTCGTCGCCGACGTCCTCGTCGCCGGGGCCGACGGCTCCCACCCCGCGTTGCAGGACGTCCTGGCCGCGGGTGGGCTGCCGATCGCCGGCTACACCGGCACGCTCGCGACCCGCTTCCACCGCGACCGGCACGACCCCGCCGTCGGCACGGCGCGCGCCAAGACCGGCACCCTGCCCGGCGTGAGCTCGCTGGCCGGCACTGTCGTGAGCCGAGATGGCCGACTCCTGGTGTATGCCCTCACCGCCGACGACCTGGACGAGGGCACCGCCGCCATCGAGGCGGCGTCGGTGCTCGACGAGGTGGTGGCCGAGCTGGCCCGGTGCGGGTGCCAGGCCGAGTGACGGGAGGCTGGCCCACCACGACGAACGGGGGTGGCCCGGCTCGCCGGGCGGGTGCGGCTCGGCATACCGTCGCCTCATGAGCGACCACCTCGAGCCCGCGGCCGACCGCACCCAGGAGCCCGTCGACGACGTCCGCGGCAGCGCCCTGGTCGACTGGGACTTCGCCGCTGCGGCCGCGACCCGGATCGCCCCGGCCGGACCCAGGGCGAGTCGGCGTGAGGTCGCCGACCTGGTGGCCGAGCTGCGGTCCGCAGCCGCCCGCGCGGTGGAGCCGGTGGCTCAGACCGCGCAGCTGTCGACACCGCCGGGGACCCCCGAGGCGCTGGTCGTGGACCGGGCCGGCTGGATCCGCGCGAACTGCGCCTCCATGGGGGCGATGCTCGAGCCTGTGCTCGACGAGGTCGTGGCCAGGAAGCGCACCGCCGACCGTGCCCGCGCCGAGCGGGCGGGCCGCGAGCTGCCCGAGATCGGCGCCACGTCGCAGGCGATCTCCGCCAAGGTGACCGGCACCGAGGTCGCGGGTCTGCTCTCCTGGATCTCGACCAAGGTGCTGGGTCAGTACGACCTGGCACCGCAGGGCACTCCCGCCCTCATGTTCGTCGCGCCCAACGTGCTGGCGGCCGAGCGCGAGCTCGAGGTGGACCCGGGCGACTTCCGCCTGTGGGTCGCCGTCCACGAGGAGACGCACCGGGTGCAGTTCACCGCGGTGCCGTGGCTGCGCGAGCACCTCATCGAGCGGGCCCGGAGCATGGGGACCCGGATCATGCCCGAGCCGGACGACCTGGGCCAGCGGCTGCGCGAGATCGCGGCGGCGCTCCCTGGTGTCCTGCGGGGCGAGGAGGACATCACGCAGGTGGTGGCGACCCCGGAGCAGCGGGAGAAGCTGGCCGAGGTCACGGCGGTGATGTCGCTGCTGGAGGGGCACGCGGACGTCGTCATGGACGAGGTCGGGCCCAGCGTGATCCCGACGGTCGCCGAGATCCGGCGACGGTTCACCCAGCGCCGCAAGGGAGCCGGCAACGTCGACAAGCTGCTGCGACGGCTCCTCGGCATGGAGGCCAAGATGCGGCAGTACAAGGATGGCGCCGTCTTCGTGCGCGGGGTCATGGACCAGGTGGGGGTCGAGGGCTTCAACCGCGTCTGGACCTCGCCCGACACGCTGCCGCGCCCGACCGAGATCGCCGACCCACAGGCGTGGGTCGCGCGCGTCCACGGCTGAGCGCCGCTCCGGTATGCCCGGTCCGCCCCCGGCCGTGGCCGCGGCCCGTCTCGCGGTGCGGCGCTGGCTGGAGGACGCCGGGCCGGCACCGGACTCCCTCGTGCTGGTCGCCTGCTCCGGGGGCGCTGACTCGCTCGCTCTCACGGCGGCCACCGGCTTCGTGGCGCTGCGGGCGGGGTTGCGTGTCGGGGCCGTGATCGTGGACCACGGGCTGCAGGGCGGGTCTGCGACGATCGCGGCGCGCGCCGCCGAGCAGTGCCGAGCGCTGCTGCCTCCCGGGTCCCCGGTGGAGGTCGGGCGGGTGCACGTCCCGGCCGGCCCGGCCGGTCCGGAGGGGCAGGCACGGGCCGAGAGGTATGCCGTCCTCTTCGCCGCGGCGCAGCGCCTCGGCGCGTCGGCCGTGCTCACCGGGCACACGCGGGACGACCAGGCCGAGCAGGTGCTTCTGGGGCTCGCGCGCGGGTCCGGTGCACGGTCGCTGGCGGGGATGCCGGCGGCCCGGTCCTTCGGCGGCACGGAGATCCTCCTGGGCCGTCCCTTCCTCGGTGGCCGGCGCAGCCGCCGCGCCGGGCCCGATGGGGGGATCACCCGGGACCAGACGGAGCGGGTCTGCACCGAGCTGGGGCTCGACCCGTGGAGCGACCCGCACAACGAGGTCGACGACTACGCCCGGGTCCGCGCCCGCCGCGCCCTGCGGCTGCTCGAGGACGAGCTCGGGCCGGGTCTCGCGACGAACCTCGCCCGCTCCGCCGACCTGCTCCGGGACGACGCCGACGCGCTCGACGCGGCCGCGGAGGGGGCATACCGGAGCCTGGGTGCGCCGCCCTGGCCGGTCGCGGGGCTGGCCGCCCTGGAGCCCGCGGTGCGGACGCGGCTCTACCGGCGCTGCGCGCGGGCGGCGGGCAGCTCCGGCACCGACCTCACCAGTGAGCACCTGCTCGCCGTCGACGCCCTGGTCACCGACTGGCACGGCCAGGGCCCGCTGCACCTGCCCGGCGGCGTCCGGGCCGGCCGCGGGAAGGACGGTGTGTGGTTGCGCGGGAGGACGTAGTTGAATGAGGCTGGACGAGAGCGCGCCACCAGGTCCCGGTGGGCGCGGAGCCGCCACGGACCTGAGGAGCGAGCTGCGTGGACGCCGAGCACATGGGTGATGACCTGGCTGACGTGCTGTACACCGAGGAGGACATCCAGGGTCGGCTGGCCGAGCTGGCGGAGGCGGTCTGGGCCGACTACCACGACAAGGACGTGCTCCTCGTCGGTGTGCTCAAGGGCGCCATCATGGTGATGGCCGACTTCATGCGCGCGCTGCCGGGCTCGGCGGAGATGGACTGGATGGCTGTCTCGAGCTACGGGTCGGGCACGAAGAGCAGCGGCGTCGTGCGCATCCTCAAGGATCTCGACACCGACATCACCGGTCGGCACGTCCTCATCGTCGAGGACATCATCGACTCCGGCCTGACGCTGTCGTGGATCCGCACCAACCTGCTCTCGCGCGGTCCCGCGAGCCTGGAGATCTGCACGCTGCTGCGCAAGCCCACCGCGGCCAAGGTCGAGATCGACACCCGCTACGTCGGGTTCGACATCCCCGAGGCCTTCGTCGTCGGTTATGGCCTGGACTACGACGAGAAGTACCGCAACCTGCGCGTCATCGGCACCCTCGCCCCGCACGTCTACAGCTGAGCGTCCCTGCGGCGGGAGGCGCTCAAAACGGTGGCGGTCCGTCGTCCTGAGCGGTTCCTGCTTCGTCCGCCCGCAGTGCGCTCTCCCCGGCGTCGGGCGTGAACGCGTCGGTCCAGTGCTCGGCCCGCAGGATCGCGCGTGGCTCCGTGCCCAGCAGGGTGTCCGGGTCGGGCGTGCTCGGGTGCGGCCCGGTGACCCTGCGGCCGTCCCGGGCCCGGGTATGCCGGACCCACACGGCGCGAAAGGCCTCGGTGCTCCTGTCGTCGCCACCCAGGGTGTCGCCACCCGGGTCGTCGTCGGCCGCCTCGAGCGGCCCGCCGGCCTTGCGGTGGCACAGCGCGGCGTAGACCAGCACCGAGGCGAGGTGGCGCTGGGCCTCCGCGGACAGGGGTGTCGAGGCGTCGGGCGAGGCTGGCGGCGGCCGCTCTGCTGACCCGGTGTCGTCCGAGGGCCGAGGGCGGGGGCTGCGACCGCTGAGGTACTGGCGGTAGTCGTGTGATCTCGTGCGGTAGAGCCGGTCGAAGAAGGAGGTCCAGGTGACCGTCCGCGTCTCGTCGATCTGCGCGGCCCAGAACTTCTGGGTCTTCATGGCGTGGAAGACGGTGTCGAGGGACTGCAGGTTGGGCTCGCTGGTCGGGCCGCCGAGGAGGTACTCCGTGACGTGGTCCAGCTGGCCGTCACCCGACGGGAGGGTGCCGTCGGGTGCGCGGGACACCAGGTCGGCAGCGGCGACCTGACGGCGCATCGCCGCGTCCGGCTTGTAGCGGGCGATCGAGCGTTCGATGCAGCGCCCGTCCGCCGGGTCGACGAGGAGCCGGTAAAGCGTCGTGCCGGCCGAGCCCACCATCCGGGCGATCTCCTCGGACGGGACGAAGCAGGAGGACCTGCCGATCACCCGTCCGCGCCCGGGGTCGACCCGGTCGCGCGGTGCTGGTCGTCCTGCGGGGGAGATGTCCCGCCAGCGAGGCTGTCCCAGGGCACGACGACCTGGAGCTGGTACGTGGGGCTGCCGGAGATCACCCGCGCGAGGTCTGCGACGTCGTCCGGGGTCAGCAGGTGGGCGAGGTCGACCTCGCTGCGGCCGCCGTCGGACATCGCTGCGTGGTGAATGGCGGCGTCCGACGGGCGGTCATCGGTGTGCCCTAACGGGAGGGTGCCGTGCAGGAGCAGGGCGCGGCCGAGGTCGGAGCGGAGCTGGGCCTCGGTGCGCGGGTCCCCGGCCGCGCGGGCACGGTGGGCCATCTGGTGCAGCCGGTCCAGGCAGGCGGTCGTCGAGGCCGCATCGCCGGTGAGCACGACCTGTCCGGTGCCGTCGTCGTCGACGATCCCGAAGGCCGTCCTGCCCCGGTGCCGGTCGGCCCGGGCCTGCGCCTCGGCCTCCGGGTCACGCGACCTCGCCCGGGTGACCTCCCGCTGCAGCGCCTGCACGAACCGCTTGGCGCCCCAGGGCCGATCAGCGACGCCACCGCCGCTGTCCAGTCGCTCAGGGCAGACCTGGTCGGCCTCCACGCTGGTGGAGAACAGGGACCGGGCCACGTCCGCAGCGTGCTCGTGGGGCAGTCCGGCGGCCAGCCGCCAGAAGTGCTCGATCTGGGACCCGCTGGCGACTCCCCGCCGCAGCCCCTCCCGCACGGGTACGGAGACGGCGCGCGGCGCGAGGGCCAGGGCCACGAGCTGGCGCGCCCGTCCCCGGCCCAGGCCGGTCAGCGTCGCGACTTCGAGGGCGGTGACGGACTTGGTCCGAGCCCGCCAGCGGTCCCGCGCGGTGGTCGAGAGCTCCTCGGGGTCCGCCACGTCGGAGCGGGACAGCAGCTCCTCGCCCGTCCTGTCCGCGAGCTGCGCGGTCAGGTGGATCCTCGCTTCCTCGAGCCGTCCCGCCAGCACCTGGAGCGCCTCGATCCCGTCGAGGCAGGCATCGGGGGACAGGCCCGCGGTTCCCTGGAGGCCCGGCTCTGCCGTGGCGAGCAGCTCGTCCGTGGCGGCCGTCGACAGCCACCGCGAGCTGTCCTGCGACCCGTCGTGCGGGTCCTGCTGCACGGGCTGCGCCGCCATCGTCATTCACCCCCCCGGTGAGTCGAGCTGATGCTCAATCTTAGCACATATGTTCGATCGATGTCGAGAGTTGTCCACACCGGGTCGTCCCATCGCGCCGCGTCGTCCGGCAGGTCATCGGCGACGGCTCTACACCGGGCATCGGTGAATCAGGGCGGGGCTGAGTCAGGACGTGGGTGACGGTCCGACGGGATCGAGGGCGACGACGGGTCGGCAGGAGCAACGGTCGGGAGTGCCGCGATCGGGCCCCGTGCTGGTCCAGTTCAGGCCTGGTGCACGAGTTCCCTCGCCCGGCCGAGGACGGGGAGCATGTCGAGGAGGGCTGGTCCGGGCTCGGGTGGGCCACCCTCCGACGCGACGATCGTGACGGCGACCCGGTGGGCACCCTCGGCCGCCCGTTGCCGGATCTGCTCCGCGACGATCTCCGCCGAGGTCCCGACGGCGACGGTCTGGAAGACGAGCACCTCCGCCTCCCCGTCTCGCCCGCTCGCCTGCCGAGCAGCCCGGACCTGCTTCGCCGCGTCGGGGAGCGCCTCGGCCCGGTCGACCACGACGCCGTCACCCAGCTCACCGGCCAGGGCGAGCGTCCTGGGGCGATAGGCACCCACGAGCACCGGCGGCACCTCCTCCGGCGGCCAGTCGAGCGCCACCGCGTCCAGGTGGACGTAGCGCCCGTTGGCCGTGACCTCCTCCCCGGCGAGGAGCGACCGCAGGGCGCCGACATACTCCCGGAGCAAGGTCATCGGGGACTCCGCGCGCTCGCCGACCTGCCCCATCCAGTCCAGGACGCCGTGCCCCACCGCGGGCAGGAAGCGGCCCGGGAAGAGCCGTGCCAGGGTGGCGATCTCCATCGCGGTTAGCGCGACGTTGCGCAGCGGCACGGGCATGAGCGCGATGCCGATCCGCAGCCGCCTCGTCCACGCCAGCGCCGCAGCGGCGGCCGAGACCCCCGCCTCCTTGAAGCAGTCCTCCCAGAGCCACAGCTCGTCGAGCCCGGCGGCCTCGGCCCCTTGGGCCACCTCCCGGAGCCGCTCCGGAGGCTGGTCCGGCGGAAAGATCACCCCGATGTGCGGCATACCGCTCAACGTAGCCGCTGGTGCTGACAGGGGTCGCTGTGACGGGGCGCGGGCCTCCAGCACCCTGCGAAGGTGGAACACTGACCTCCTGCCGCGCGTTGAGCGGCACGAAGAACCACCGCCGGATCGAGTCGACCAGGAGGACCGGGGAGTCCCGTGGCACCCCGAACGTCACTGACATGAGCACTGCCCCGAACAAGCGGCCCAGCAAGCGGCCCAAGCCCAGCCCTTGGATGTGGGTCTTCCTCTTCCTGGGCCTGGGCATCCTGTGGTACTCGCTGCTCGCGCAGAGCCCCTACAGCCGCATCGACACCGCCGACGCCCTCCAGCTCATCGAGGATGGCCAGGTCGCCGAGGCCGTGGTCACGCCGGACCGGATCGACCTCACGCTCAAGGAGGGCCAGCCGTTCTCCAACGACGAGGTGCGCGAGACCGAGCAGGTGCAGGCGTTCTACGTCGACGCCCGCGGCCCGCAGGTCATCGCCGCGCTCGACGAGAACCCGCCCTCGGAGCGGTGGACCGACGACCCCGCCCGCCAGAACGTCTTCGTCTCGATCCTCGTCAACTTCCTGCCCCTGCTGCTCATCCTGGCGCTCTTCCTCTGGCTCATGACCCGGATGCAGGGCGGCGGCCGCGGCGTGATGCAGTTCGGCAAGTCCAAGGCCAAGCTCGCGACCAAGGACATGCCCAAGGTCACCTTCGCCGACGTCGCCGGGTCGGACGAGGCCGTCGAGGAGCTGCACGAGATCAAGGAGTTCCTCTCCGAGCCGCGCAAGTTCCTCGAGGTGGGCGCGAAGATCCCCAAGGGCGTCCTGCTCTACGGCCCGCCCGGCACCGGCAAGACGCTGCTGGCGCGCGCGGTGGCCGGTGAGGCGGGCGTGCCGTTCTACTCCATCTCCGGCTCGGACTTCGTCGAGATGTTCGTCGGTGTCGGCGCCTCCCGCGTGCGCGACCTCTTCGAGCAGGCCAAGGAGAATGCCCCGGCGATCATCTTCGTCGACGAGATCGACGCCGTGGGCCGCCACCGCGGCGCCGGCATGGGCGGCGGTCACGACGAGCGGGAGCAGACGCTCAACCAGCTGCTCGTCGAGATGGACGGCTTCGACGTCAAGACCAACGTCATCCTCATCGCCGCCACCAACCGCCCCGACATCCTTGACCCTGCGCTGCTGCGCCCGGGCCGCTTCGACCGGCAGATCGCGGTCGAGGCCCCGGACATGCTGGGCCGCCTGCACATCCTGCAGGTGCACGGCAAGGGCAAGCCGCTGGCGGACGTCGACCTCATGGCCGTCGCGCGGCGCACCCCGGGCTTCTCCGGCGCCGACCTGGCCAACGTGCTCAACGAGGCCGCGCTCCTCGCGGCCCGCAAGAACGAGCAGGTGGTCACCGACGCCGATCTCGACGAGGCGATCGACCGGGTCATGGCCGGACCGCAGAAGCGGACCCGGGTGATGAGCGCCAAGGAGAAGAAGATCACCGCCTACCACGAGGGGGGTCACGCCCTCGTCGCGGCGGCCATGAACCACACCGACCCGGTGAGCAAGGTGACGATCCTGCCCCGCGGTCGGGCGCTCGGCTACACGATGGTGCTGCCGGCCGACGACAAGTACTCCACGACCCGCAACGAGCTGCTGGACCAGCTCGCCTACGCGCTCGGCGGCCGGGTAGCCGAGGAGCTGGTCTTCCACGACCCCACCACCGGGGCCGCCAACGACATCGAGAAGGCGACCGGCCTGGCCCGCAAGATGGTGACCCAGTTCGGTATGTCCGAGCGGGTCGGTGCGGTCAAGCTCGGCTCGGCCGGCGGTGAGGTCTTCCTCGGCCGCGACATGGGCCACGAGCGGGACTACTCCGAGAACCTGGCCGGCGTCGTCGACCAGGAGGTGCGCCGGCTCATCGAGGCCGCGCACGACGAGGCCTGGCACGCGCTCAACGACAACCGCGACATCCTCGACGCGCTCGTGCTGGAGCTGCTGGAGAAGGAGACGCTCAACGCCGAGGCGATCGCCGAGGTCTTCACCGACGTCCGCAAGCGGCCGGTGCGCCCGGTGTGGCTGTCCTCCGACGCCCGGACCATCCACGAGGCCGGCCCGGTCCTCACCGACGCCGAGAAGCGCGCGATGTCCAACGGGCACCACCCGCTCACCGAGACCGACGGCGACAACCCGCCCTCCCAGGTGGTCCAGGTGCCCGAAGGCGGCCATGTCGACCCCGGGCACGCCTGAGGCCGCGGCGGGCGTGAGGCCCGCCCCGGCGGGCGCCGGTCCCGACCCGGACGAGGACGCCCCCGGACCGCAGGACGCTGTCAGCCGCGCCGTCGACCACGCCCGGATCGAGGCCGCCGTCCGGGAGATCCTGCTCGCCGTGGGGGAGGACCCCGACCGCGACGGGCTCCTGCACACCCCGGCCCGGGTGGCGCGGTCCTACGCCGAGATCTTCTCCGGGATCGACCAGGACCCGAGCGCGGTGCTCGGCACCACCTTCGACGTCGACCACGACGAGATGATCCTGGTCAAGGACATCGAGCTCTACAGCGTCTGCGAGCATCACCTCGTGCCGTTCCACGGCTCGGCCCACGTCGCCTACATCCCCGGCCCGCACGGCCGGGTGGTCGGCCTGTCCAAGCTGGCGCGGCTCGTCGACGTGTATGCCCGGCGCCCGCAGGTGCAGGAGCGCCTCACCACGCAGGTCGCCGACGCCCTGGTGGACCACCTCGCCCCGCGCGGCGTCCTGGTCGTGGTCGAGGCCGAGCACCTGTGCATGTCGATGCGCGGCGTCCGCCGCCCCGGCGCCCGCACCATCACCTCGACCGTGCGCGGCCACCTGCGCAACCAGGCGACCCGCGCCGAGGCGATGAGCCTGATCACCGGACGGTAGGGGCTGTGGTGGGCACCGCGCATACCCAGATCATGGGGGTGGTCAACGTCACCCCCGACTCGTTCTCCGACGGGGGGCGCTGGCTCGACACGGACGTCGCCGTCGCGCGCGGGCAGGAGCTCGCGGCGCAGGGGGCGCAGATCGTCGACGTAGGAGGCGAGTCCACGCGGCCGGGCAGCACGCGACCGCCGGAGCAGGAGGAGGCCGAGCGGGTCCAGCCGGTCGTCTCCGCCCTCGCGCAGCAGGGGTATGCCGTCTCCGTCGACACCATGCGCGCCGGCGTCGCGGAGGCGGCGCTGCGGGCCGGGGCGGTGCTGGTCAACGATGTCTCGGGCGGGCTGGGCGACCGGAGGATGGGGCCGATGATCGCCGAGACCGGGGCGCGCTACGTCGTCATGCACTGGCGCGGGCTCCTCACCGACGCGTCGGCGAGGCACACTACGACGACGTCGTGCGGGAGGTGTGCGACGAGCTCTCGGCCCGCGTCGAGGCGCTCGTGGGGCAGGGCGTGCGGGAGGATCAGCTGGTGCTCGACCCCGGTTTTGGCTTCTCCAAGGACGCCGGCCACAACTGGACGCTGCTCGCCGGCCTGGACCGCGTCGTGGCGCTCGGGCTGCCGGTCCTGGTGGGCACGTCCCGGAAGCGTTTCCTCGGGCGCCTGCCCACCCGCCCGGGCGAGGCGACGCCCGAGGACGGCGAGCCCAGCCCGCCCGACCAGCGCGACGCCGCGACCGCGGCCACCAGCCTGCTGGCCGCGCAGGCCGGGGCCTGGGCAGTCAGGGTGCACGAGGTCCCTCCGACCCGCGACGCGCTCGCGGTGTGGCAGCTGACGCAGGAGGCGACCCGGTGAGGGGCGGTGACCAGATCCGGCTGTCCGGCGTGCGGGCGCGGGGGCACCACGGTGTCCTCGACCACGAGCGTCGCGACGGCCAGGACTTCGTCGTCGACGTGGTCCTGGAGCTCGACCTGCGCCCGGCCGGGACGAGCGACGAGCTCGCCCGGACCGTCCACTACGGCGAGGTCGCCGCTGACGTCGTCGCCGTGGTCGAGGGCGAGCCGCGCGACCTCATCGAGACGGTGGCCGAGGAGATCGCGGCCCGGGTGTTGGCGCGCCCGCTGGTCGAGGCGGTCGAGGTGACGGTGCACAAGCCGCAGGCCCCGGTCGGCGTGCCCTTCGGTGACGTCGCGGTCGTGGTGCGTCGGCGCCGGGACGTGCCGGTCGTCATCGCGCTCGGCGCCAACCTCGGGGGGACCGACGGCGCCGAGCCCGCCGAGACGTTGCGCGCGGCCGTCGGACGGCTGCGGCGGCTGCGCGGGCTTCGGGGTGTGCGCGCCTCTCGCTCCTTCGTCACCGCCCCGGTGGGCGGCGAGGCCGTCGCCGGGCAGCCGGACTACGTCAACGCCGTGGTCCTCGCCCGCACGAGCCTGTCGCCCGCCTCGCTGCTCGCGGCGCTGCACCGCGTCGAGGCTGCCTTCGGTCGCACCCGAGAGGTCCGGTGGGGCGCGCGCACCCTCGACCTGGACCTGGTGCAGTACGGCGACCCCTCGGCCGGCACCGACGTGGTGAGCGAGGACCCGGAGCTGACGCTGCCGCACCCGCGCAGCCACGAGCGCGCCTTCGTGCTCGTCCCCTGGGCCGACCTCGACCCCGCCGCGACCCTGCGCCGCGACGGGGACGTCGTGGCGGTGGGCGACCTCGTGCCGGGGCTGGTCGAGCAGCGCGTGCTCCCGATGGAGGAAGGTCCGTGAGCGGCGTGGACGGCGTGCGGGTGCGCGCCGGCGTCGTCGTCGCGGTGCTCGCCGGGATGGCGAGCTGGCTGCTGCTGCAGGTCGTGCGATCGCTGGGCGGGGCATACCCCGTCATCTCCTGGATCGGGCTCGTCCCGCTGGTCGCCGTGACGCTGCTCGTGCTCGTGATGTGCTGGCAGATCCGGCGTTACCTGCTCGGCCAGGGCACGCTGCGGCCCAGCCCGCAGCGGGGTCGCGGCACCGTCGTCGGTGCCCAGGCGGCGGCGCTCGGCGGGGCTGCGCTGCTCGGCTGGTATGCCGCCAACGCGCTGGTCCACCTGCCCAACGCCGACGTGGCGAGTGAGCGGGCCCAGCTGATCTGGGGGCTGGTGCACGCGGTGGCCGCCCTCGCCCTCTCCGTGGCGGGCTTCGTCGGTCAGGGGTGGTGCCGCATCCCGCCGACCGGGCACGACGACGATGACGACGGCGTGGCCGACGGGGACCTCGCGTACGGCTGAGTTCCGTCGCCTGAGCACCCTGGTGCGTGAGGTGGTGCGCCTCCTGGTGTCGCAGGCGTGCTCAGAGGCACCCCGGTGTCGCAACCTTCTGCACAAGCGTGCCGGGCCGACTGCAGGGACCGGGCACGCGCCTACAGTGGCGGCATGAGCGAGCCTGAGCCCGGGTGGGGCGAGCGTGACCCCCAGGTCCCGATCGAGCCGAGGCCCGGCTCACGGGAGACCACGCTGTGGCCCGGGTTGGAGGACCCGGAGCACTCACGGTGGTATGCCGACCGGTTCCGCCAGATGGCGGCCGCGGGCCAGGACCTGCAGGGCGAGTCGCGGCTGGTGGACGTGCTCGCGCCCCGCGGCGCCCGGCTGCTGGACGCCGGGTGCGGGCCCGGCCGGCACGGCGGGCACCTGTCGCGGCTGGGGCACACGGTCGTGGGGGTCGACATCGACCCGGCGCTGGTGGCGGTGGCGCGTCAGGACCACCCCGGCGCCACCTGGCTGACCGCCGACCTGGCCTCGCTCGATCTGGCGTCCCTCGGTGAGCCCGAGCCCTTCGACGGGGTTGGTGGCCGGCAACGTCATGGACTTCGTGGCCGAGCAGCACCGCGGCGCCGTCGTGGCCCGGCTGCGGGCGCACCTGTGGGAGGGCGGATTCCTCGTCGTCGGCTGCCGGGTGGTGCGCGGCTTCACCCCGGCCGACCTCGACGTGGCGGCGACCGCGGCCGGCCTGCGCCTCGAGCACCGGTTCGCCACCTGGGACCTGCGCCCCTGGCATACCGAAGCCGACTTCTGCGTGAGCATCCTGCGGAACGAGCACGCCGGATGATCGTGAGCCGTCCGGCGCACGACGGCCGCACGACGGAGCACCAGTCACGACGGTTGCTGGCGCTCCACAGCACCGTGGCGGCGGTGCTGGGCTCCGGCGTGACGGTGCTGGTGCACGAGGCCACCCATCTCGTGGCGGTCTTGGGGCTCGTGGGGCAGGGCCGCCTCTATCCCTACGGCGCTCAGTTCGAAGGGGAGCTGGACGGCGTGTCCACCGCGGTCGTCGCGCTGGCAGGTCCTGCTGTCAGCCTCGCGCTGGGCCTGGCTCTCCTGCTGACCTTGAGTCGGGCGAGAGTGGTCGGTCCGTGGCATCTCGTCCGGCTCTGGTGCGGAGCCTCGTCCTACGTCGTCGGAGCCGGCTACCTGTTCATCACCCCCGTCGGCGCCGGTGACACGGCCATCGCCGTGCGGGCCCTCGACCTTCCTGCCTGGACGGCCTTCGTCGCCGCGGCGGCCGGCCTCGCGCTCTGCCTCCTCGGCGCGCGCCTCGTGGCCTCGCGCGCGCTCCCGCTGACGGACCAGGACGACCGCATCGCCCGAGCGATTCTCCTCCACCCTGCGTGGTTCGGCACCGTGGTCAACCTCGGACTCATGCTGGCCTATCTCCTCGGCAGCGACGCGGGCTTCCCTCTCGGGCAGCAGGTGGCTGTCGTCTCGGGGTATGTCGTGCTGCTCACCCTGGGCCCGTGGTCCTTGCCCTACCTGGCGCGTCGGAGCCCGACGAGTCGGACGCACCTGCGACTGGGCCGGGTTCCCGTGGTCGCGCTGCTCGGGCTGGCCGTCCTGATCGCGGTCAACCTCGCTCTCCTCCCCGGGCTCAGGATCGGCTGAGGAGCGGCTACTTGTCGATGTCGCCCACCACGAAGAACATCGAGCCCAGGATCGCCACCATGTCGGCGACGACAGCGCCGGGCAGCATCTCGCGCAGCACCTGCACGTTGTTGAACGACGCCGAGCGCAGCTTGAGCCGGTGGGGCACCGTGTCGCCGCGGCTGACCAGGTAGTAGCCGTTGAAGCCGAGCGGGTTCTCGCTCGCGCAGTAGTGCTCGCCGGCCGGCGCCTTGAGCTTCTTCGGCAGCCGGGTGCTCACCGGACCCGGTCCCAGCTCGCGCAGCCGGGCGGTGCACGCGAGCACGAGGTCCAGGCTGACCTCGACCTGCTCCACCAGCACCTCCAGCCGCGCCAGGCAGTCGCCCGCCTCCCGGGTCACCACCCGGCCGGGCCCGTCGTCGGTGAAGAGCTCGGCATACGCGAGGTAGGGCTCGTCGCGCCGCAGGTCGACATCGAGCCCGGAGGCGCGCGCGATCGGCCCGGACACGCCGTAGGCGAGGACGGTGTCCAGGTCGAGGACGCCCACGCCCCGGGTGCGGGCCTGCAGGATCTCGTTGCCCAGCACCAGCCCGACGAGGTCGGGCAGCCGCGAGCGCACCGAGGCCACCGCCGCGTCGACCCGGTCCAGCCAGCCGTCGGGCAGGTCGTGCAGGAGGCCACCGACCCGGGTGGCCATGAAGTGCATCCGGCCGCCGGAGTACTCCTCCATCACCGCCTGGATCTCCTCCCGCTCCCGGAAGGCGTAGAACATCGGGGTGATCGCACCCAGCTCGTGCGGGTAGGACCCCAGGAACATGAGGTGGTTGAGCACCCGCCCCAGCTCGCACAGCAAGGTGCGCGCCCAGGTCGCCCGCTCGGGCACCTCCATGCCCAGCAGGTGCTCGACGGTGAGCGCGACGCCGACCTCGTTGTTGAAGGCGGACAGCCAGTCGTGCCGGTTCGCGAGCACCATGATCTGCCGGTAGTCACGGACCTCGAAGAGCTTCTCGGCACCGCGGTGCATGTATCCGATGACCGGCTCGGCGGCCGTGATCCGCTCGCCGTCGGCGGTGATGCGCAGCCGCAGCACGCCGTGGGTGGCGGGGTGCTGCGGGCCGATGTTGAGCACCATCTCGGTGGTCGAGAGCCCCCCGACGCCGGTGGCGCCGAGGGTGACGTCGAGGTCGCGCGTGCTCACCCGGTCAGCCTAAGCCCGGTCCGGCCGCCCGCGGTCGACCTCGACCACGAGCCACCAGAAGTCGCCGAGGACGCCGCTGCTCAGCGTCCGGGCGGCGGCGCGTCGGGCGAGCGCGTCGAGGTATGCCCGCGGCTGGTCCCGGGCGAGCGCGTGCGGCACCGGGGCGCTCGGGTCGCCGAGGAGGTCGCGCAGGACCTCCCGCTGCCGCCGCGGCGTCACGACGGGGTGTCCGGTCGGGGAGGGGAGCGAGGCGGCGAGGGCGTCGACAGCGACGTGCGCGGTGAGGTCGCAGCTGCCGTCGGGCACCGGGTCGACCTGTCGCCCGCCGCGGAACCCGGTCAGCGTCCCGTGGGCCGGCCGGTCCTCGGCGGTGTGGCCGTAGTCGACAGCCACCACCAGGCCGCTGCGGACCCGCCTCACCACATCGGCGAAGGCAACCTCCCGGGGCAGCCCGACCTCGGCCCGGACCACCGACTCATCCGCAGAAGCTGTTCCGCTGCGCTGATGCGTCACCGCAGCGGAACCCGTCCTGCGCAGGAGTGGACCCGCTGGCGCACCCTCTGGTCCGTCGCCGAGCCAGCGCCGCACCCAGGCCAGCTCCTCGCCCTCCACCGGCGCCCCGAGAGAGTCGCGCCACCGACCCCCCTGCGCGGTCCTCGAGACCTCGACGGTGCGCCATACCCCGGTCCCGTCCCGCTGCACCACCGGGCACGGGACGACGTCGAGCCACTCGTGCGCGAGCAGCAGCGTGGCGTCGAGGTCGCGCAGCGTGTCCGGCAGCGCCGTCCCGCCCGGCGCGACGTGCCACTCCTCGACGTCCAGACCCGCCGGCCGGGCCACGACGTCGACCCCGGTGAGGTGCAGCGCGGGCGAGACCCGGCGCAGCTCGGCCAGCAGCTCACCCCGCCCCGCGCCCACGTCGACGACCCGGTCGCACCCGTGCCGGGCGGCCAGCGCCGCCACCGCCTCGGCGAGCACCCGCCCACCGCCCGGTATGCCCTGGGCCGAGGTCGCGAAGTGCGCCGCGGGCGCGCTGCGCCGGTAGAAGCCCCCCGCGCCGTAGAGCGCCTCCTGCCAGGCCGCCTCCCAGGACAAGGAGGTGTCCTGCGTCCGGTCCGTCGCGCTGCCCGTAGCCCGTTCATGCACCGGGCCAGCCTCGCAGAGCCTAAGGTGTGCGGTCGTGGACCTTCTCGACATCGCGCGCATCATCGGCGGCCTCGTCCTGCTCGTCGGCGGCGGGGAGCTGCTCGTGCGCGGCGCCTCGAACCTCGCGGCCCGCATGGGGATCAGCCCGCTCGTGGTCGGCCTCACCGTGGTCTCGGTGGCCACCTCGGCCCCCGAGCTGGCGGTGACGGTCGGGGCGGTCCTCGACGGCCAGCCCGACCTCGCGGTCGGCAACGTCGTCGGCTCCAACATCGCCAACGTGCTGCTCATCCTCGGGGTCGCGGCGCTGGTGCTGCCGCTCGTCGTGCGCGAGCAGCTCATCAAGATCGACGTCCCGGTCATGGTCGGGCTCTCGGTGGCGCTGCTCCTCGTGGCCCACGACGGGGAGATCTCGACCGTCGAGGGTGTGGTCCTGCTCGGCGCGATGGCCGCCCACACCGTGCTCACGGTGGTCGTCAGCCGCCGGGCGCAGCGCAAGGAGCTGCGCAAGCGCAGGGCGCCCGCCCCGCGCGAGGGCGAGCCGATGCGGGCGCCGCTGGCGCTGCTGCTGGTGGTCGTCGGTGTCGCGCTCCTGGTGTCCGGCGCCAACCTGCTGGTCTCGGGGGCGGTCAACATCGCCGAGGCGCTGGGCATCAGCGGTCTGGTCGTGGGGCTCACCGTCGTCGCGATCGGGACCTCGCTGCCCGAGCTGGCTGCCTCGGTGATCGCGGCGGTGCGCGGCCAGCGGGACCTCGCGGTCGGCAATGTCGTCGGCAGCTGCATCGCCAACATCGGGCTGGTGCTCGGGGTCCCGGCGATCATCTCCTCGGGCGGTCTGCCGGTGCCGACCCCGGCCATCGCCCTGGACATCCCCTTCATGATCGCGACCACCGTGGCCCTGGCCCCGGTCGTCTTCACCGGCTTCACCGTCGCGCGCTGGGAGGGTGGTCTCTTCGTGCTGCTGTATGCCGCCTACACCGCCTTCGTCGTGCTCAACGCCACCCGGCACGAGGCGCTCCAGGGCTTCGAGCTGGTCATGGTGATCTTCGTGCTCCCGCTCGTCGCGCTGACCCTCCTGGTGACCTCGACCTTCGAGCTCGGCGTCCTCGCCGAGCGGCGCCGGGTGCGTGCCAAGGCGGCCGCGGGACAACCCGTACCGTGATGTCGTTTTTCTGCTAGATCTACGTCGCGGCAGGCGGCACCATGGTCGTGTGAGCACCTCAGCCATGCACCTCGACCACGACCGCTGCGCCACGGTCGTGCGCAGCAAGGACCCGCGCTACGACGGCTGGTTCGTCACCGGGGTGCTCAGCACCGGCATCTACTGCCGGCCGAGCTGCCCGGCCATCACGCCCCGGGTGCGCAACATGCGCTTCTACCCCAGTGCCGCGGCGGCCCAGGGGGCCGGCTTCCGGGCCTGCAAGAGGTGCCTGCCCGACGCGACCCCGGGCTCGCCCGAGTGGCACGTGCGGGGGGATGTCGTGGCCCGGGCCGTGCGGCTCGTCGCGGACGGGGTCGTGGACCGGGAGGGCGTCAGTGGGCTGGCGGCCCGCCTCGGTTACTCGACCCGGCAGCTCGAGCGCCTCGTGCGCGCTGAGCTGGGGGCAGGACCGCTGGCGCTCGCCCGGGCGCAGCGCGCGCAGGCGGCCCGCCTGCTGCTGGAGGGCACGGCGCTGACGATGGCCGACGTCGCGCACGCCGCGGGCTTCTCCAGCATCCGGTCCTTCAACGACACCGTGCGCGAGGTGTATGCCGCCACCCCCTCGCAGCTGCGGGCGGGAGCCAGGGGTGGCGCCACCGGCGGAGCCCGCGGCACCGTGGGGCAGCCACCACCGGGTGCCCCGACGACGCTGACCCTGCGGCTGCCCTTCCGGGCACCGCTGCACGCCCCCAGCCTCTTCGGCCACCTCGCCGCGACCGCGGTGCCGGGGATCGACACCTGGGTCGACGGCGCGCTCGTCCGCTCGCTCCGTCTCCCCGCGGGTCCCGCGGTGGCCGAGCTGCGCCCCGGCCGCCCTGACGACCGTCACGTCCACGTCACACTGCGGCTCACCGACACCGGTGACCTGGCGGCTGCCATCGGGCGCTGCCGGCGGATGCTGGACCTGGACGCCGACCCGGTCGCGGTCGAGGAGCACCTCGCCTCCGACCCTGCCCTGGCGCCCCTGGTGCGCAAGCACGCCGGCGTCCGGCTCCCTGGCAGCCCGGACACCGACGAGCTCGCCCTCCGCGTGGTCCTGAGCCAGCAGGTCTCGACCGTCGCGGCCGGGACGCTGACCGTGCGGCTGGTGCAGAGCCTCGGCGACCCGTTGCCGGAGCCGCTGACCGGGCCGGTGACCCATCTGTTCCCGACGGCTGCTGCGGTGGCCGGCGCCGCCGACCACGAGCTTCCCGGGATGCCGGCCTCCCGTCAGCGCACCCTGCGCACGGTGGCTGCGGCGCTCGCGGAGGGCGAGGTCGACCTCGGCCCCGGGGCCGACTGGGGCACGGCGCGCGAGCAGCTGCTGGCGCTGCCTGGTGTCGGCCCGTGGACCGCCGAGATGGTGCTCCTGCGGGGCCTGGGCGACCCCGACGCCTTGCCCGTCACCGACCTCGGCGTCCAGGTCACCGCTGCCGCCCACGGGCTGCCGGGCGGTCGCGGACTGGCGCAGCACGCTGCTGCCTGGAGCCCGTGGCGCAGCTATGCCACCTCGCTGCTCTGGGCCGCCTCCGACCACGCCGCCGCGCGCCTGCCGGACGCCGAGCCGGGCACCGACCGATCCACGACCGACTTCCACACGACCGACCGCCACACCACCGACGGCACCGACCGCCACGGCGGCGACGGGCATACCGTCACGACGAAGGAGACACCATGACCACTCTGCACCTGACGATCGACTCCACCCTGGGTCCGCTGCGCCTCGCCAGCGACGGCGAGCACCTGACCGGCGTCTACTTCGCCGAGCACCGGCACGCGCCTCAGGAGCTGGGCGCCGAGGTCGACGAGGCGCAGGCACCCGCCGTGCTCCTCACGGCGGCCCGGCAGCTGCGGGAGTACCTGGCGGGGGAACGCACCGAGTTCGACCTCCCCCTGGCGGCCAAGGGCACCGACTTCCAGCAGCGCGTCTGGGGCGTGCTGCGCACGATCCCCTACGGCACGACCTGGTCCTACGGCGACCTGGCCCGGGCGCTGCGCCAGCCCGGGGCCTCGCGCGCGGTGGGGCTGGCCAACGGTCGCAACCCGATCTCCATCGTCGTGCCCTGCCACCGCGTCATCGGGTCCACCGGCGCCATCACCGGCTACGGCGGCGGCGTGGAGCGCAAGCAGCAGCTGCTGGACCTCGAGCGCAGCGCGAGCCCCCCGCGCTCTTCGGCTGAGTCGACCCCCGGCAGCGCCGCCGACGCCGTGCCGGGAAGTCGCCGACGGACGACTACGCTGGGAGGGTGAGCGACGCGACCCCCCAGCCCGTCCCGGACACCGACCTGCCCGAGCAGATCGCGGTCCGTCAGGGCAAGCGTCAGGCGATGCTGGACGCCGGGGTCGACCCCTACCCGGTCAGCCTGCCGGTGACCCACACCCTGCAACAGGTGCGCGAGCAGTGGGACGGCCTGGAGACGGGCGAGGAGAGCCAGGACGTCGTCGGGGTCGCGGGACGGGTCGTCTTCGTGCGCAACACCGGCAAGCTCTGCTTCGTCTCGCTGCAGGCCGGTGACGGCACCCGGCTGCAGGGGATGCTCTCCCTCGCCGAGGTCGGGCAGGAGTCGCTGGACCGGTGGAAGGCCTGGGTCGACCTGGGCGACCACGTCTTCGTCGAGGGCCGGGTCATCCGCTCCCGCCGCGGTGAGCTCTCCGTCATGGCGGCCCGGTGGGAGATGGCCGCGAAGGCGCTGCGTCCGCTGCCGGTCCTGCACAAGGACCTGTCCGAGGAGCAGCGGGTCCGGCAGCGCTACGTCGACCTCATCGTCCGGGGCGAGGCGCGCCAGATGGTGGCGGACCGGGCGGCCATGACGCGCGCCGTGCGCCGCGTGCTGGAGCAGGACGGCTATCTGGAGGTCGAGACCCCGGTGCTGCAGGCGGTGCACGGCGGTGCGAACGCCCGGCCGTTCGACACCCACCTCAACGCCTTCGACATGCCGATGTCGATGCGGATCGCGCTCGAGCTCTATCTCAAGCGGGCGGTCGTCGGCGGGGTGGAACGGGTCTACGAGATCGGCCGGATCTTTCGTAACGAGGGCATCGATTCCACCCACTCGCCGGAATTCACGATGCTCGAGTGCTACCAGGCATACGGTGATCAGTTCACCATGGCCGATCTCATCCGCCGGATCATCCTCGCGGCGGCCGACGAGCTCGGCACACGCACGCTCGACACTCCTGCAGGAATGATCGACCTCGACGCGGAATGGTCCTGGCTGCCCTTCTACGAGGGCCTGTCGGCGGCGGTGGGGGAGAGGGTCGGAGTCGACTCCTCGCTCGACGACCTGCGTCGGCTCGCTGCCACTCACGAGGTGCCGGTGAAGCCGGAGTGGGGCGCCGACAAGATCGCCATGGAGATCTTCGGCGACGTCGTCGAGCCGACCCTCGTCCAGCCGACGTTCGTCTGCGACTACCCGGCGATCGCCCAGCCGCTGGCCCGCCCGCACCGCACCGAGCCCGGGCTGGTCGAGGCGTGGGACCTCGTGATCGGCGGGGTGGAGCGGGGCACCGCCTTCTCCGAGCTGGTGGATCCTGAGGTCCAGCGGGCGCGGCTGACCGAGCAGTCGCTGCTCGCCGCGGGCGGGGACCCCGACGCGATGCAGCTGGACGAGGACTTCCTGCGGGCGCTGGAGTATGCCGCGCCACCCATGGGTGGCCTGGGGATGGGTCTGGACCGGGTGCTCATGCTGCTGACCGGCACCGGGATCCGGGAGACCATCCTCTTCCCCTTCCTCAAGCCGGAGGCGTGATGGGCGACCTCCTGTACGAGGGGTGGATGATCCTGGCGGCGCTGCTGCCGTCGGCAGGGCTGCTCTACCTCTTCTACGTCGTCATGAAGCACGTGGTGGAGGGAGACCGCCGCGAGCGTGCCGCGCTGCGGGCCGCCGAGCAGGCGCAGGACGCGCAGGAACGCGAGAGGGGCACCGCACGCGCCCCGCAGGACGATCCGGACGCCCGCCCGGAGCAGCGTCGCTGACTGCTGCGCCCACCCGCTGGCGGGCCGTTGAAGAATGGCACTGTGATTGCCTTGTGACCTTGTCGCGCAATTGCCCGGGTTCGCGTTCGGAGGAAAAGGCGCTAGTCTTCTTTCGCGCCGCATCCTGTTGGCGGCGCAAGGTCTCATCAAGGAGAAGAAAATGGCACAGCGTGTGCAGGTCATCCTCGTCGATGACCTCAGTGGCGGGGAGGCGAGCCAGACCGTGGAGTTCGCCCTCGACGGGGTTCACTACGAAATCGACCTCAGTGACGAGAATGCTGCGAAGCTGCGTGAGGACTTCGCCTCGTGGATCGGTCAGGCGCGTCGTTCCGGCGGTCGTCGGCAGACCCGCCGCAAGGGCTCGTCCGCCACGAGCGGTCGCAGCGACGAGCTCGCGAAGGTCCGTGAGTGGGGCCGGGAGAACGGCTTCCAGGTGAGCTCGCGCGGCCGTGTGTCGCAAGAGCTGCAGGACGCCTACGCGGCGGCCCACTGACAGCAGCGTCTGCCCCCGGGCGGACCTGGACGGGGCCGGCACCCAGGAGGGGGCCGGCCCCGTCGTCGTTCTCGAATCCCCACCGAGCGCCGTGAATGGTTGGCTCGGGTCCCACCGAGCGTCGTGCATGGTTGCCCTCACGCCTCGTGGAGGCTGACCTGGGTGAGCTCCTCGTCGCCGTCCGCCGCGGCCTCGACCTCGTCCCACTCGCGGGGGAGGGCGATCTGAGGGCGTTCGCGTCCTCGGAGCGACCACGGGCAGATCGTCGTCTTGGCCCCGTTGTTCTGGCTCCAGTCGAGGAAGACCTTGCCGGGTCGGACCGCCTTGGTCATGCGCGCCGTCACCAGGTCGGGGTGCTGCTCGGCGAGGCTCTCGGCCAGCGCCTTGGTCACCGCGGAGACCTCGTCCGAGCTGCGGGTGCCCTCGAGTGCGGCATACAGCTGCATCCCCTTGGACCCGCTCGTGACCGGGCGGGCCTCCAGGCCCACCCCGGCCAGCCGGTCGCGCACGAGCACGGCGACCCTCGCGCACTCGGGGAGCCCGGCACCGGGCCCGGGGTCGAGATCGATGACGAGCCGGTCCGGGTGCTGCGGCACGCCGTCCTCGTCCAGCCGCCACTGCGGCACGTGCAGCTCCAGGCTGCCGAGGTTGACGAGGTAGACGAGGTCGGCCAGATCCGTGACGAGGGGGAAGGTCAGGTGGGTGTGCCCGCGCGAGGACCCTGGGGTCGGCACGACGACCCGTGGCAGCCAGTCGGGAGCCCCGGAGGGGAGGTTCTTCTCGAAGAAGTGTGCCTGCGCGACTCCCTCCGGCCAGCGGATCCGGGTGACCGGCCGATCGGCCAGCTCGGGCAGGAGCTGCTCGGCGTGGGTGACGTAGTAGGTGAGGACCTCCCCCTTGGTCGTGCCCGTCGCGGGATAGAGGACCTTGTCGAGGTTGCTGACCTTGAGCGTGCGTCCGGCGACGCTCACCTGCTGGCTGCTCACGTCAGCTCCTCCTGCACCAGGTCCTCCGGGGTGAGGTCGGCCCGGACCCCCTGGAAGGAGGGTTGTCGCAGCCGGTCGGCCTCGCTCAGCCCGAGCGAGGCCACCTCCACGACCACCCGGGGCTCCAGCCAGGTCGACCCGCGGGCCTCCACCGCGGGGATCGGCGCGTCGAAGGGGTATGCCGCCCGCGGCACCGCCGCGAGCAGCCGCTGCAGCTGCTCGCCCGCGCGCCCGGCCAGCCCGCTGCCGACCCGACCCCGGTAGCGCAGGAGCAGGCTCCCGTCGTCGGCGCGCACGGGCATACCGTCGGGACCGGGGACGGGAAGACCCACGTGCACCGCGCCGAGCCGTCCCGGCCGCCCGGTCTCGGGTCGCCACCCCCCGACGACCACCGAGCGGCGGGCCCGGTGCGGGAACTTCACCCAGTCGGCGCTGCGCTGCCCCGCCCGGTATGCCGCCGTCCGCCGCTTGCTGACGACCCCCTCCAGCCGCTGCTCCCGGGTCGCGGCCAGCAGCATGGCCCCGTCGTCGTAGACCGGCGAGACCGAGACCTGGGTCTGCGGCACGTCGTCGAGCAGCTCCTCCAGCGCCTGCCGCCGCGCGCTCCACGGGAGCGAGGTGAGGTCGAGACCGTCGACGCGGAGCAGGTCGAAGGCGACGTAGGTCGCCGGACGGGTGCTCGCGAGCCGGCGGGCCGCGGCGGTGGTCGAGGTGTGCACCCGCTCGACGACCTGGCCGAAGGACGGGCGGCCGTCGACGAGCACGACGGCCTCCCCGTCGAGCAGCAGGTCGTCGGCGATCCCGACCAGCCCGGTGAGCTCGGGGAAGGCGACGGCGATGTCGCGCTCGCCGCGCGTGGTCAGCCGCAACGTCCCCCCCTGGACGTCGGCGAGCAGCCGGATGCCGTCCCACTTGATCTCGTGCACCCAGTCCGGACCGGGCGGCGGACCGACCCGGGTCTCCCCCGGGGTGGCGAGCATGGGGCGCATGGGTCCATCCTGGGGTGCGTGAGAGCGATCTGGAAGGGTGCCGTCTCGTTCGGCCTGGTCAACGTGCCCGTGCGGCTCTACTCGGCGACCGAGAACCACGACCTCAGCTTCCATCAGGTGCGGCGCAGTGACGGCAGCCGTATCCGCTACAAGCGGGTGGCCCAGGCCGACGGCGAGGAGGTCGCCTACAAGGACATCGCCAAGGCCTACGAGACCGATGACGGCAAGACCGTCGTGCTCACCGACGAGGACCTCGCCAGCCTGCCCAACCGCAGCAGCAAGGAGATCTCGGTCGAGCGCTTCGTCCCGCGCGAGCAGATCGACCCGATCCTGTTCGACAAGGCCTACTTCCTGGAGCCGGACGCCATGGGGGCGAAGGCCTACGGCCTGCTGCGCGAGGCGCTGCGGGAGTCCGACCGGGTCGCCGTGGTGACCGTCTCGGTGCGCAGTCGCATGACCATGGCCGTCCTGCGCGTGCGCGAGGACGACGACGCGATCGTGCTGCAGACCTTGCTCTGGCCGGACGAGATCCGGGCCTCCGAGCAGCTGGACCACCTCGACGAGGTGAGCGAGCCGAAGAAGGACGAGGTCGCCATGGCCCGGATGCTCGTCGACTCCATGTCCGGCGACTTCGAGCCCGAGGGGCACGTCGACGACTTCAAGGAGGCCGTGGACGCCCTGGTCGAGAAGAAGATCAGCGGCGGCGAGGTCACCGAGAGCCCGGACGAGGAGGACGAGGCCGACTCCGGCGAGGTCGTCGACCTGCTCGCCGCGCTGCAGCGCTCGGTGGACCGGGCCAAGAAGGGGCGCGGCTCCGACTCCGGCGCCGGATCCTCCGACGACGGGGGCAGCTCGGCCACGAAGGGCGGCTCCTCCTCGAAGACCTCGACCAAGAAGGGTTCGACGAAGAAGTCGACCAGCACGAAGTCGAGCTCGTCCAAGCGGTCGACGACCAAGAAGGCCGGCTGAGCGACCCGGTCACGGGGACCTGTCGCCAGGCGCGTCCCGGACCCGCACCCGAGCCGGTCAAGGCGTCACGGTCTGCTCGGCCGCCTCCTCGCGGGCCTGCTTCGGGCTGCAGCCGACGCCCTGGTCCAGCTTCTGGGCGATGGAGGTGAGGGTGGAGCGCAGCGGCTCGCGCAGGTCGTCCTCGCGGTCGACGAGGATCTCCGCGGTGAGGCTGTAGGGCTCTGGTGATCCGGAGCCCTGCGCTCCGCACAGGGTGAGGCCCACCCCGACCGTCGGGGACAGGTAGGACTCACCGAGGTAGTCCGGGCCAGGCGCCATGCCCTCGGTCGCCTCGACGAGCGACCGGGCGGTCTCGCGGCCCTCCTCACCGACCTCGACGCTCACCCGCACCAGCGGCGTCTGGCCGTCGTAGGCCTCGCACACCCACCGGGTCTCGTCGTCGGCGACCATCACCTCCCGCGGCTCGGTGAGCTCGTCGCCGGCGAGGGCGCGCAGGGACTGCGGGCTGACGTCCTCGCAGAGCCAGCCGTTGCTGCCCGAGCCGTCGGTGGCTGCCGCGTCCTGCTCGGCGGGGGCCGAGGTCTCGGTGCCGGGCTCCTCGGTGGGCTCGGAGGTGCAGGCGGCCAGGACGGCGACGAGCAGGAGCGAGGCGAGGCGGGTCAGGTGACGGCGGCGCATGGCCGCATCGTAGGTCGGCTCCGGGCGGCATTCCGCCGGGGGCGAACACGGAACATCGGCCGTGGATCTCGGCGTTGATCCGGATCAGACGCACGTAGAGTGGGTATACGCCCACAGTGGAGGAGAAAAGCATGTTCGAACGGTTCACCGACCGGGCTCGACGTGTGGTGGTGCTCGCGCAGGAAGAGGCGCGCATGCTCAACCACAACTACATCGGCACCGAGCACCTGCTGCTGGGCCTGATCCACGAGGGTGAGGGCGTGGCCGCCAAGGCGCTGGAGTCGCTGGACATCTCGCTGGACGCGGTGCGCCAGCAGGTGCAGGAGATCATCGGCCAGGGGCAGAACAGCCCGACCGGCCACATCCCGTTCACCCCGCGGGCCAAGAAGGTCCTCGAGCTCTCGCTGCGCGAGGGACTCCAGCTGGGGCACAACTACATCGGCACCGAGCACCTGCTGCTCGGCCTCATCCGTGAGGGTGAGGGCGTGGCTGCGCAGGTGCTGGTCAAGCTGGGCGCCGACCTCAACCGGGTCCGTCAGCAGGTCATCACGCTGCTCTCGGGCTACCAGGGCAAGGAGTCGGCGACCGCCGGCGTCGGCGCCGGCAGCCAGCAGGAGGGCCAGCAGTCCGGCTCGCTGGTGCTGGACCAGTTCGGCCGCAACCTGACCCAGGCCGCCCGTGAGGGCAAGCTCGACCCGGTGATCGGGCGCGAGCAGGAGATCGAGCGGGTCATGCAGGTGCTGTCCCGCCGCACGAAGAACAACCCCGTCCTCATCGGCGAGCCCGGCGTCGGCAAGACCGCCGTCGTCGAGGGTCTGGCCCAGGACATCGTGCGCGGCGACGTGCCGGAGACGCTCAAGGAGAAGCAGCTCTACACGCTCGACCTCGGTGCCCTGGTGGCCGGCTCGCGCTACCGCGGTGACTTCGAGGAGCGGCTCAAGAAGGTCCTCAAGGAGATCCGCACCCGGGGCGACATCATCCTGTTCATCGACGAGATCCACACCCTCGTCGGGGCGGGTGCGGCCGAGGGCGCGATCGACGCCGCCAGCATCCTCAAGCCGATGCTGGCCCGTGGCGAGCTGCAGACCATCGGCGCCACGACCCTCGACGAGTACCGCAAGCACATCGAGAAGGACGCCGCCCTCGAGCGCCGTTTCCAGCCCATCCAGGTCGCCGAGCCGACGCTCAAGCACGCCATCGAGATCCTCAAGGGGCTGCGCGACCGCTACGAGGCGCACCACCGGGTGACCATCACCGACAGCGCGCTGGTCGCCGCCACGTCCATGGCGGACCGCTACATCAACGACCGCTTCCTGCCGGACAAGGCGATCGACCTGATCGACGAGGCCGGGGCCCGGTTGCGCATCCGTCGGATGACCGCGCCGCCGGACCTGCGCGACTTCGACGAGAAGATCGCGCACGCCAAGCGTGAGAAGGAGTCGGCCATCGACGGCCAGGACTTCGAGAAGGCGGCCCGGCTGCGCGACGAGGAGCACAAGCTCACGCAGGCGCGTGCCGAGCGGGAGAAGGAGTGGAAGAACGGTGACATGGACGTCGTCGCCGAGGTCGACGAGGAGCTCATCGCCGAGGTGCTGGCTGCGGCGACCGGCATCCCGGTCTTCAAGCTGAGCGAGGAGGAGTCCTCCAGGCTGCTCAACATGGAGGACGAGCTGCACAAGCGGATCATCGGCATGAACGACGCCATCAAGGCGCTGTCGCAGGCCATCCGCCGCACCCGCGCCGGCCTCAAGGACCCCCGCCGCCCCGGTGGGTCGTTCATCTTCGCCGGACCGACCGGTGTCGGCAAGACCGAGCTGGCCAAGACGCTCGCCGAGTTCCTCTTCGGTGACGAGGACAGCCTCATCACGCTCGACATGTCGGAGTACTCCGAGAAGCACACCGTCTCGCGGATGTTCGGCTCGCCCCCCGGCTACGTCGGGTACGAAGAGGGTGGCCAGCTGACCGAGAAGGTGCGGCGCAAGCCGTTCTCGGTGGTGCTCTTCGACGAGATCGAGAAGGCGCACCCGGACATCTTCAACAGCCTGCTGCAGATCCTCGAGGACGGTCGCCTGACCGATTCCCAGGGTCGGGTGGTCGACTTCAAGAACACCGTCATCATCATGACCACCAACCTCGGCACCCGCGACATCGCCAAGGGCGTCTCGCTCGGCTTCTCCGCCGGCTCGGACACCCAGAGCGACTACGACCGGATGAAGAACAAGGTCACCGACGAGCTCAAGCAGCACTTCCGGCCCGAGTTCCTCAACCGCGTGGACGACACCATCGTCTTCCCGCAGCTGTCGCAGGAGGAGATCGTGCAGATCGTCGACCTCATGGTCGCCGGCCTCGACGAGCGCCTCAAGGACAAGGACATGGCGATCGAGCTCACCTCGGCCGCCAAGGAGCTCCTGGCCAAGCGCGGCTACGACCCGGTGCTCGGCGCCCGGCCGCTGCGCAGGGCCATCCAGCGCGAGATCGAGGACCAGCTCTCGGAGAAGATCCTCTTCGGCGAGCTGGGCACCGGTCAGATCGTCATCGTGGACGTCGAGGACCCGGTCGGCGAGGGCAAGAACCGCGACAAGGTCTTCACCTTCCGCGGGCAGGACAAGCCGTCCGAGGTGCCCGACACGGTGCCGGTGGAGGAGCAGGCCGGCTGACCCCCGGCTGACCCACCCGAACGGGCGGGGCGTGGTGCACGACGTGCGCCGCGTCCCGCCCGTTCTGCGTCTGGGAAAGGTATGCCGATGACCCTCTCCTGACGCATTTCACAGGTGCCACTCAGACACGCCGAGTTCACTCAGATCACGTGCTCGGAGGGGCGCCCGAGAACGGTGTGAAAAGCGAGAAAAATGCTGGTCATCGAACTACACCTATGTGATATCCGGGCTGACCTGCATCAACCCTGAGAGCGTGTGAGCAACATCACGAACTACACGCTTGTCATGCCCCCGGGAAATGCACTCATGGGGGTGGGGGTGGGGTTGCGTCGCAGGTCAGGGGTGGGTTTCATTGCTCCTGGCCCACCTGAGGGTCGTCCCAGAAACACCGGTCTCCGCACCCTGCCGGATACCTCTGCGTCCTGCCCCGCCACACACGTACGGATCACTGATGACCCTGAGCACCCGTCGCCTGTCGCGCACCATGATCGCCGTGACCGCCGCCACCGCCCCGGTGGTGTCGCTCGCGCCCGCGGCCCACGCCGCGCCCTCCGGCACCCCGCAGCTGCCGCAGCAGCCGCTGTTGCCGGCCACGCCGACCACCCCGGTCGCGACCCCCCGGGTCCTCCCGACCCCCGCCCCGACCTCGACCGTCACGATGACCGTCAACGCCGCTGCCGGCGTCAACGCCCGCAGCGGCCCGTCGACCTCCTACGGCATCGTGGGCGGCTACCGCAACGGGGCCAAGCTCACCGGCACGCTCACCTCCAACAACTGGCTCAAGGTCGGCAACAACACGTTCGTCGCCGCCTGGAACCTCACCCGGTCCTCCGGCAGCAACCCTGGTGGCGGTGGCGGCGGTGGCGGGAGCGCCGAGCGGGTCACGCAGTGGATGGAGGCCTCGGTCGGCAACGTGCGCTCGGGCCCCGGCCTGGGCAACCCGGTCGTCACCACGATGCGCAAGGGCACGAAGGTGACGGGCACCTGGACCAGCAATGGCTGGCTCAACATCGGCGGCGGGAAGTACATCGCCGGCTCGATCCTCACCGGCACCAACCCCGGCGGTGGCGGCGGTGGCGGGAGCCAGCGCGTGACGCAGTGGATGGAGGCGTCGATCGGCAACGTGCGCTCGGGCCCGGGTCTGGGTCACCCGGTCGTCACCACGATGCGCAAGGGCACGAAGGTGACGGGCACCTGGACCAGCAACGGCTGGCTCAACATCGGCGGCGGGAAGTACATCGCCGGCTCGATCCTCACCGGCACCAACCCCGGCGGCGGTGGTGGCGGTGGCGAGCAGCCGGACCCCGCCCCGAACGAGGTGACCCGGTGGGTCAGCGCCGCGTCGGCGAACGTGCGCTCCGGCCCCTCGACGTCATACTCCGTCGTCGGCAGCATGTCGCGCGGCACCGAGGTCACCGGCACGCTCACCAGCAACGGCTGGCTGAAGATGTCGGGGTCGCAGTACATGGCGGGCTCGGTGCTCACCGCGAGCAACCCCGGCGGTGGCGGCGGTGGTGGTGGCGGCGCCGAGCCGGCTCCCGCCCCGGCCCCCTCGACCACCCGCCAGGAGATCCTCGACACCGCCGCGCAGTACATCGGCACCCCGTACAAGTGGGGCGGCAACAGCCCGCAGGAGGGCTTCGACTGCTCCGGGTACACGAAGTACGTCTTCGCCGAGGTGGGTCTGACCCTCCCGCGCACAGCGGCGATGCAACAGGCGGCCACCACCCCGGTGAGCAACCCGCAGCCCGGTGACCTGGTCTTCCACGGCTCCCCGGCCTACCACGTGGGCATCTACGCCGGCGACGGCATGATGTACGACACCGGTCGGCCCGGCGTCCCCACGCAGTATCGCGCGATCTTCAGCGGGGTGTCCGGCTACGGGCGCGTCGACGGGGTCGGCTGAGCCGCCGCGGTGCCGGTGACGGCGCCGGGGGTGCACTAGCATCCTCGGTATGCCCACCGACCTCCCCTCCTCCTCGCCTGCCCCGGAGGTGGCCCTGCGGCCGGTCTTCCTGGGCACCGACCCCGGCACCTACGGGCTCGCGCGGGCGCTGCACGAGAAGTACGGCGTGCGCACGACGATCGTCTCGCGCGGGCAGACCGGTCCCATCGCGAACTCCCGCATCCTCGACAACGTCGAGGCGGGGGAGAACACGGACCGGGCACAGCTGCTCCGGACGCTGCTGGACGAGGGGCGGGCGTCCCGGGAGCGGGAGCCGGACGTGGCGCTGCTGCTGGGCTGCAACTCGGACTCGCACACCGAGCTGATCGCCGAGCACGCCGAGGAGCTCAGCGCGTACTTCGCCTTCCCGCGGATGTCGTCGCAGACCCTGGAGCAGATCGCCGACAAGCAGAGCTTCGGGCAGATCTGCGAGCGCCTCGGCCTGCCGACGCCGCGCACGGTCGTGGTGCCCTTCGCCGAGGCCGACGACCCGACGTGGGAGCCCGACCCGATCGACATCTCCTTCCCCGTCGTCGCCAAGCCCGCCAACAGCGCCCACTTCGAGCACCTGCGCTTCCCGGGGGCGCAGAAGGTGTGGTTCCTGCAGACCCCGGACGAGTGGGACGACCTGGTCCGGACGCTGCGGGACGGTGGGGTGCGGCAGGACTTCCTCGTGCAGGAGCACATCCCCGGTGACGACACCCACCAGCTCTCGATCGTCGCCTACGTCGACCGCACCGGGCGGATGACCGCGTGCGCGACCGCGCAGGTCCTGCTCGGCGAGCACGACCCCACGACGATCGGCAACCCGATCGCCATGATCACCACCCCGATGCACGACCTCATGGACGCGGCGGAGCAGATCCTGGGCGCGGTGGACTACTGGGGCTTCGCCAACATCGACGCCAAGCGCGACCCCCGGACCGGGACGATCCACTACATGGAGGTCAACCCGCGGATGGGGCGCAACAGCTTCTACGCGACGGCTGCGGGTGCCGACCTCGCCGGTGCCGTGGTCGACGACCTCGTCCGGGGCGTCGAGCGGGAGCCGGTCCGCGGCACCGAGGAGGTGCTCTACAGCATCGTCAGCCCGCTGGTCCTGCCCTACTACGTCCGGGACGCCGCGCTGCGCCGGCGGGTGCTGGCCGCAGCACGCCGCAAGGTCGTCCACCCGTTGCTCTACGAACGCGGCAACTGGCGACGCCGCGCCTACGTCGCGGCGAACCGGCTCAACCACGCCAAGAAGCTGGCGACGTTCTACCGTCGCCCGTCGGCCTCCGGCTTCTGAGCAGCGCTCAGTAGAACGTCGCGCCGGAGCGGCCGCGGGACACGACCTTCGCGGTGGCGCGGTGCCCGATCCGCTGCCACAGGGCATACCGGCGGGGGCGGACGACGAGGTCGTAGGTGCCGACGAAGTCGGTGACCTCCTTGGCGAAGCTCCGCTTGAACTCGCCGATGCCGAAGTAGGGGTCGTCGCGGTCGTCCACCTTGGTGGAGTGCGGGGTCCCGGCCATGTCGTAGGTCGTGGCCCCCTGGCTCTGCGCCCACTGCATCGCCGCCCACTGGAGCGCGTGGCTGCCGCCGCGGACCGGGCGCTCGCGGACGCTCGCGCCGTCGCGGTAGCAGGCGACGTGACCGACCACGGTGACGAAGGCCCCGGCGACGTCGCGCCCCTCGTGCTGGGCGAGGAAGACGCGGCCCAGGCCGGCGTCGCAGAAGGTGCGCCACATGGCGACCTGGTAGTCGTGCCCCCGCGGGGTGATGCCCTGGTCCTGCACCACCTCCATCCACAGGGTCCACATGCGCTCGTAGGTCGACTCTTCCAGCGGGGCGGCCTCGGCGACCACGCCCTGCTTGATCCCGCGGCGGATGGTGTTGCGCGTCTTGGACGGGAAGCGGGCCATGAGGTCGTCGGGGGTGCCGGTGACGTCGACGAAGACGGTGTTCTTGTTGGTCTGGATCCGGCCGGAGGGCAGCAGACCCAGACGGTCCAGGCCGGCGAGGGTCTCCGGGCTCTCGACGATCTCGGGCTCGAGCTTGACGAGGAAGACGCCCTCGCGGTGGGCTGCCTCGCGCAGCGGCGGCAGCAGCGGCTCGAGCTGCTCGAGGGTGGCCACGCCCGGGCCCTTGGGGAGGTACCAGACCTTGCCGAAGCCGGGGGCCCGCCGCTCGTGCACGGTGACCGGGAAGCCGTCGATGTCGGCATACCGGGGCGTCCACCCCATCATGGTTTTGACCTGCGCGAACTCCGGCGTCTGGAACATCGAGGGCTGGCCCGGCGTCGCCAGCAGGCGCTCGCGCCACGCGGCGTTGGACTGCGGTTCCACCCAGGTCAGCGTCATACCGGGATCGTAACGGCTGGCCCTGCCCGCTCCCGGGGGGAACACGGGTGCCCGGGAAGCCCGGGCGACCTCGGCGATGAGTCCGGGCCGCCGGGGTGGTCCACCTCCTCATGGATACCGCGAACGACCCGACCGACAGCGTGCGCCCCGTCGTGGGGATGTACTCCTTCTTCAGCACCGACCCGCGCCGCCTGGCCGAGTTCTGGGCCGGGCTGCAGGGCCCGGCCGGTCGACCCTGGCAGGTCGCCCAGTGCCCACGCCACCGTCACCGGCAAGGCGAGGGCGGCCACGCCGGCGACGATGACCTGACTCGCCCTGCGGCGTCGGTGGGCACGTGCCGCAACCCGCGTCGTCGCGCTGGCATCGAGCCGGAGGCCAGGAGGGGAGGGTGCTGCACCGAGCTCGGCCCGGATGCGCTCTTCCGCGTCGATCGTCATGACATGACCTCCTCGTCGGCGAGATGCTCGCGCAGGCGGGCAGGTCCTGCGCGGCATGCACGTCGCCGGTGAGGAACCAGCCGATACGCAGCAGCTCGGGGCTCGCCTGCTCGACGAACGCGGTGAACTCGCGATCGCGGGCTCGGCCCCGCGTGGTCTCGCGGCTCTCCCTGCGGCCTCGTGCCACGGCATACCTCCTCGGCTGGTTCACCCTCTCCTACCCTGACCGGCCCGGAAAGGTTGCCTGCGGCGGGCTCCGGCCTCGCGCGTCCCGCCGACAGGCCGGACTCGAACGGCTGCAGCGTTCACGTGAACGCCAAGGCCGTTCGGGTCGGGCGTGTCGCCGGGACGGATCGGCTCAGGTGCCGGGCAGGCGGTAGCGGTCGTCCGCGAGCGGCTCGACCAGGCCCTCGGCGACGAGGGCGTCAAGGCAGCGGTCGCGCTGCAGGTCGTCCTGCTGCCAGGCGGCGCGGAGGAGCTCGCCGGGCACCGGCCCGTCGGCGGACCGCAGGACCTGCAGGAGTGTGCCGCGGCACTGCCGGTCGGTGCCGGCCCAGGCCTGCCCGCGCCGGGCGGGCCCGTCGTGCGCGGGTGACCCGGCGAGCCGCCAGGCGCAGAGGTCGGCGACGGGGCACTCACCGCAGCGGGGAGCGCGGGCGGTGCACACCAGTGCCCCGAGCTCCATGACGGCGACGTTCCACGTCGCGGCCTCGGCGTCGTCCGGCGGCAGCAGCCTGGTGGCGAGCTCCACCTCGGCCCGGGTGAGGGAGGGGGTGGGCAGGGCGGTCCCGATCACGGCGCGGGCGTGCACCCGCCGGACGTTGGTGTCGACCACGGTGGCGCGCCGCCCGAAGGCGAAGGCGGCGACCGCCGCGGCGGTGTAGTCGCCGATGCCCGGCAGGGTGCGCAGCGTCGCCTCCTCGGAGGGCACCTCGCCGCCGTGCTCGTCCCGGATGGCCGTCGCGGCGGAGTGCAGCCGCAGCGCCGCCGGGGGTAGCCGAGGCGTCCCCACTCCCGCACCGCCGTGCCGCTCGGCTGCGCGGCCAGGTCGGCGGGCGTCGGCCAGGCCGTCATCCACCGCTCCCACACCGGCAGGACGCGCGCCACCGGTGTCTGCTGCAGCATGACCTCGGACACCAGGACCCCCCAGGGTGTCCGCTCAGGCCGCCGCCAGGGCAGGTCGCGCTGGTGCGCGGCATACCACCCCAGGACGCGGTCGTGCAGGACCTCGGTGCCGGCCGCGGTCACGTCAGACGTAGCGCTCGAGGATCGAGCTCTCGGCCAGCCGCGACAGCCCCTCGCGCACCGCGCGGGCCCGCGCCTCGCCGACACCGTCGACCTGCATGAGGTCCTCCAGCCCGGCGGAGAGCAGCTGCTGGAAGCTGCCGAAGTGCGTGACCAGCCGGTCGACGATCGCCCCCGGCAGCCGGGGGATGCGGTGGAGCAGCCGGTAGCCGGAGGGGCTGAGCTGCTGGTGGTCCATCCCGTCGCCGACGACGGTGATGCCCAGGCACCGGGCGACGGCGCTGAGGTCGAGCAGCTCGGTGCTGTCGAGGGCTGCCAGCGCCGCCTGGACCTGTGCCGGGTCACGACCGGCCTCGGCGGCGCCGATGTAGTCGCGGACGACCAGCTCGCGCTCCCGGTCCACCCCGCCGGTCATCTCCTCCAGCTGCAGCCCGATGAGACGGCCGTCGACCCCGAGCTCCACGACGTACTGCTCGATCTCGGCGCTGATCCGCCGGACCATCTCCAGCCGCTGCAGGACCTGGGCGAGGTCCCGCACCGTCACCAGGTCCTCGATCTCCAGCGCGGACAGGTTGGCGCCGACCTCGTCGAGCCGGGCCCGGTAGCGCTCCAGCGTCTGCAGCGCCTGGTTGGCCTGACCCTGCAGCTGGCCGCGGTCCTCGAGCACGTGCCGGATGCTGCCGACGTAGAGCGCGATGATCGACATCGACTGGCTCACCGAGATGACCGGGTAGCCGGTCTGCTTGGCGGTCCGCTCGGCCGTCCGGTGACGGGTGCCGCTCTCCCGGGTCTCGATGGTCCGGTCCGGCGCCAGCTGGGTCGCGGCGCGCACGATCCTGGTGCCGTCGCGGGTGAGCACGATGCCGCCGTCCATCTTGGCCAGCTCGCGCAGCCGGGTGGCGGAGAACTCGACGTCCAGCTCGAAGCCGCCGGTGCTGATGGAGTCGACGACCCGGTCGCTGCCCAGGACGATGAGTGCGCCGGTGCGTCCGCGCAGGATGCGCTCGAGACCGTCGCGCAGGTCCGTGCCGGGGGAGACGGCGCCCAGGGTCACGCGCAGCAGCTCCTCGTCGCTGCGTTCCGACATGCTCGCCTCCCTGACCGGTCCCTCTCCGTCCGGAGCCGCCCCGCGGCGTGCCCGGTGCCGCCGATCCTAGGCGCCGCGTGCGCGGGCACCCCGACCCGGCGCAGATCTTTACAGATTCTTGATCAGCGCGTTGTCACGTCCATCCCCCTGGCGGGCGGTGGCGCTCGCGGCTGCCAGCACGAGGGCGACCGCATCGCTGAGCGTGGCGAGCTCGTGGACCCGCATCGACGCGGGCGGTCGGCCCTCGGTCAGCGACCCGACGGGGATGACCGCCTCGGTGAAGCCGATGCGTGCGGCCTCCGCCAACCGCCGCGGCGCGCCGGTCACCGGGCGCAGGTCGCCGGAGAGCCCCACCTCGCCGACGGCGATCGTGCTCACCGGCAGCGCCAGGTCGGCCTTGGCGCTGGTCAGCGCCAGGGCCAGCGCCAGGTCCGCCGCCGGCTCGGACAACCGCACCCCGCCCACCGTCGCGGCGTAGCAGTCGTCCTTGCCGAGCGGGACGCCACCGCGCTGACCCAGCACCGCCAGGACCATGGCCAGCCGGGACGCGTCGAGGCCGCTGGTCGTCCGCCGCGGCGACCCGGCGGCCGCCTCGCTGACCAGCGCCTGGACCTCGGCGACCAGGGGCCGTCGCCCCTCGAGGGTGACGGTGACGCAGGTGCCGGGGACAGGGCGGTCGCGGCTGGAGAGGAAGAGCCCGCTGGGGTCGGCCAGGCCGACGATGCCGGAGTCGCCCAGGTCGAAGCAGCCCACCTCGTCGGTCGGACCGAAGCGGTTCTTCACCGCGCGCACCAGGCGCAGCCGGCTGTGCCGCTCGCCCTCGAAGGCGACGACGACGTCGACGAGGTGCTCCAGGACCCGCGGCCCCGCGATGCCGCCGTCCTTGGTGACGTGGCCGATGAGGACGGCTGCCGTGCCGCGTGTCTTGGCCGCCTGGATCAGCGCCGAGGCCACCTCGCGCACCTGGCTGACGTTGCCCGGTGCCCCCTCGACGTCGGCGCTCGCGACCGTCTGCACGGAGTCGACGACCAGCAGCTCGGGATCGGTCTGCTCGATCTGCCCCAGGATCGTCGCCAGGTCGGTCTCGGCGGCGAGGAAGAGGGTGTCGGCGACCGCGCCGATACGCTCCGCCCGCAGCTTGACCTGGGCCGCGGACTCCTCGCCGGAGACGTAGAGGACCGAGGTCCCCTCCCGCGCCGCCCGGGCCGCGACGTCCAGCGCCAGGGTCGACTTGCCGATGCCGGGCTCGCCCGCCATGAGCACGACGGCCCCGGGGACGATGCCCCCGCCCAGCACCCGGTCGAACTCGCCCACCCCGGTCGAGCGGGCCTGGGCGGCGTCCGCGTCGACCGTGCGGATCGGCACCGCGGGGCGGGTCGGTGACACCGCGCTGGTGCGCACCGTGGTGCGCCCGCCGACCTCGGAGACCGTGCCCCAGGCCTGGCACTCGGGGCAGCGCCCCACCCACTTCACGCCCTGCCAGCCGCACTCGGTGCACCGGTATGCCGCTCTGCTCGCCTTCGCCACCGTGCCAGGGTAGGTGCGGGCACCGACAGCCCTGGCTCGCGGTGGCTCCCAGCCTCACCGGGGTAGGGCATCATGGCCGCCATGCGCCTGGGTGTCATCGACGTCGGATCGAACACGGTCCACCTCCTCGTGGTCGACGCCCAGCCCGGCGGGCACCCCACCCCGGACTACTCGCACAAGGTGGAGCTGCGGCTCGCCGAGCACCTCACGCCGCAGGGGGACATCAGCGACGAGGGCGCCCGGACCCTGGCGGGCTTCGTCACCGACTGCGTCGAGGTCGCCGAGAGCCGAGGCGCCACCGAGCTGCTGCCCTTCGCGACCAGCGCCATCCGCGAGGCCGGCAATACCGAGGAGGTGCTCGCCCTGGTGCGCGAGACCTCCGGGGTGGAGCTCGACATCCTGCCGGGGGAGGAGGAGGCCCGCGCCACCTTCCTCGCCGTGCGCCGCTGGTTCGGCTGGTCCGCGGGGCGGCTGCTCAACGTCGACATCGGGGGCGGCTCGCTGGAGCTGGCGGCGGGGCTGGACGAGCACCCGGACGCCGCCATCTCGCTGCCGCTGGGGGCAGGGCGGCTCAGCCGCGCCCTCGAGCACGACCCGCCGGAGCGCTCCGAGGTCAAGGCGCTGCGCAAGCACATCCGCTCCGAGATCGCGACGGCCCAGCCCGCGCTGACCAAGGTCGGGACACCCCAGCTCGTGGCGGGCAGCAGCAAGACGGTGCGCTCGCTGGCCCGTGCCTGCGGTGCCGCACCGAGGGGTGAGGGGCTCTACGTGCCGCGGGTGCTCCGCTTCGCGGACCTGGCCGAGCTGACGCCGCGGCTGCTGACGATGACGGCGGCGCAGCGGGCCGAGCTCCCCGGTGTCTCGGCCTCCCGAGCCCGGCAGCTCGCGGCCGGCGCGCTCGTGCTGGAGGCCGTGCTGGAGCTCAGCGGGGTCGACGAGCTGGCGGTCAGCCCGTGGGCGCTGCGCGAAGGTCTCATCCTGCGCTTCCTGGACGGGCTGTCCCGATGAGCGACCACATCCCGGTCCACCTGTCGACCTCGTCGGTCTACCCAGAGAACGCCGCCTACGCCTTCGACCTGGCGCAGCGGCTGGGCTACGACGGCGTGGAGATCATGGTCTGGACCGACCCGGTGACCCAGGAGGCGGGCGCGCTGCGCGCCCTCGCCCGGCTGCACGACCTGACCATCGGCGCGATCCACGCCCCCACCCTGCTGCTGGCGCAGCGGCTCTGGGGGTGGGAGCCGTGGGGCAAGATCGAGCGGGCGCTCGACCTGGCGCGCGACACCGACGCCCAGTGCGTCGTCGTCCACCCGCCGTTCCGCTGGCAGCGGGGGTATGCCGAGGCTTCGTCGCCGGGGTCCGGGAGCGGCAGGAGCGCTGGGGCATACCGATCGCCGTGGAGAACATGTTTCCCTGGCGCACCGGTGCCTCCGCGATGCAGGCCTACCTGCCCGGCCCCGACCCGCGCGACTTCCCCTACAGCGACGTCACCTTCGACGTCAGCCACGCCGCGACGGCGGGCGAGGACGCGCTGGACATGGTCCGCGACCTCGGGGACCGGGTCCGGCACGTCCACCTGGGCGACTCCTTCGGGTCCTTCAAGGACGAGCATCTCGTGCCCGGCCGTGGTGACCAGCGGTGCCAGGAGGTGCTGGAGCACCTCGTCGCCACCGGCTTCGGCGGCGTCGTCAGCCTGGAGGTGGGGACCCGCAAGATGAAGCCTTCGGAGCGGGAGGAGGCGCCGGCCGAGTCGCTCGCCTTCGCCCGCCGGCACCTGGGTCAGCACGACCTGCCAGGTGCTCTCCCGGCGTGAGCGCACCAGTGCTCCGGGCGTAGCCTGTCGCCCATGGAGCTCGCCGACCTCAACCCCTCCGCCCTCATGCGCCAGACCCTGCTGGGCATGAGCCGCAACACCACGCTGCGCCAGGTGATCGAGCAGGCGCCGGTCAGCCGGGACGTCGTCCAGCGCTTCGTCGCGGGCGACGCCACCGCCGACGCCGTGCGGGTCTCGGCCGACCTCGTCGACACCCGCCGCCAGGTGACGATCGACTACCTCGGCGAGGACACGCAGGACCCGGAGCAGGCGGCCGCCACCCGCGACACCTACCTGGAGCTGCTCTCCGCGCTCTCCGACGCCGGGCTCACCCAGGACGGCGCGGTCGAGGTCAGCCTCAAGCTCTCCGCGCTGGGCCAGTTCCTCGGCCGGGACGGGCACGCCATCGCGCTGGACAACGCCCGGGCCATCTGCCAGGCGGCCGCCAACTCCGGCACGACGGTGACCCTCGACATGGAGGACCACACGACGACCGACCCCACCCTGGCTGCGCTGGCCGAGCTGCGCCAGGACTGGCCCTGGGTGGGCGTGGCGCTGCAGGCCTACCTGCACCGGACCGAGCAGGACTGCCGCGACCTCGCGGGCGAGGGCTCCCGGGTGCGGCTGTGCAAGGGCGCCTACAAGCAGCCGGAGTCGGTCGCCTTCCAGGACAAGGAGGACGTGGACAAGTCCTACGTCCGCTGCCTGAAGATCCTGATGCAGGGCCCGGGCTACCCGATGATCGCCACGCACGACCCGAGGCTGGTGGAGATCGCCACGGTGCTCGCCGACAAGGCACAGCGTCAGGCTGACTCCTACGAGTTCCAGATGCTGCTGGGCATCCGGCCCGACGAGCAGCGCCGGCTCGCCGGGGCCGGTTCCCGGATGCGGGTCTACCTCCCCTACGGCGAGGACTGGTACGGCTACCTCGTGCGGCGGATGGCCGAGCGCCCGGCCAACCTCACCTTCTTCCTGCGCGGCCTGGCGACCAAGGGCTGATTCCTGTGACGATCGCGCTCCTCGGCGCCGGGGTCATGGGGGGCACCCTGGCCGCGGCGCTCGTCCGGTCCGGGCAGCGCCCGGACGAGCTCGTCCTCAGCGACAAGGTGACCGCGCGCGCCGAGCAGGTCGCCGGGCAGCACGGCACCCGGTATGCCCCTCCGGCCGAGGCCGTCGAGGTCGCCGACGTGGTGGTGCTCGCCGTCAAGCCGCAAGACATGGCGGCCCTCGTCGAGGAGGTGCACGACCACGTCCGCCCGGGCACACTCGTCGTCTCCATCGCGGCCGGGATCACCACCGACTTCCTCGAGCGGCGGCTGCCCGAGGGGACCTCGGTGGTCCGTGTCATGCCCAACACCCCCGCCCTGGTGGACCAGGGCATGTCCGCGATGAGCCCCGGGCGGCACTGCACCGACGAGCACGTGGAGCGGGCCCGTCACCTCATGGAGCACGTCGGCCGGGTCGTCGTGCTGGACGAGGGGCACCAGGACGCCGTCACCGCCATCAGCGGCAGCGGTCCGTCCTACATCTTCTACGTCGTCGAGGCGATGATCGAGGCCGGTGTGCTGCTCGGGCTGCCCCGGGACACGGCCACCGAGCTCGTCACGCAGACGTTGTATGGTGCCGCCACGATGATCCGCGAGACGGGGACCCACCCCACGGTCTTGCGGGAGCAGGTCTCCAGCCCCGGTGGCACGAGCGTCGCCGCCCTGCGGGCCCTGGAGGACCACAAGGTCAGGGCCGCCTTCCTCACGGCGATGGAGGCGGCCGCCAGAAGGTCGCACGAGCTGTCCCCGCGCGAGGACTGAGCACCCGGGTGCCCGATCACCCACTGTTCACCTCGCTCGAGCCAGCACCGACGACCCGTGTGAAAGAGTAGGGAGCATGAGCGAGATCCACGTGCGCGTCCTCGACCCGGATGAGTGGCCGTCCTACAAGGACGTGCGTCTGCGGGCGCTGCGTGAGTCTCCCGAGGCCTTCGTCGCCTCCGCCGAGGAGGAGGAGGCCTTCCCGGACTCCCGCTGGCAGGAGCGGATGGAGCGCTCCCGGCGCCTCCTCGCGCAGGACGGCGACGAGGTCGTCGGCGTCGTCAGCGTCGGCACCGGACATCGCACCAACATCCCCGGCGCCGGTGAGCTCTTCGGACTGTGGGTGGCGCCCGCCCGCCGCGGCTCCGGCGTGGCCCGTCGGCTGCTCGAGAAGGCCGCCAAGGTCGGTCGAGAGGTCGGTCTGCGCCAGCTCGTCTACTGGGTGGGCACCGACAACGGGCGCGCCGTCGCCTTCGCCTCGAGCTTCGGCTTCCGCCCCACCGACGACCGTCGTCCCATGCGCATCCGTGGCGTGGACGAGGAGGACGCGGAGTCGGAGGAGATGATGATGGTCTACCCGCTGGGTGACGCCGCTGGGGTTCCCACCTCGCTCTGAGCGCACCGTGGTCTAGCGTGAGCCCATGACGGGCTCCTGGGTGATGTGGGACGAGCGCTACACCGACTACGACTTCGGCCCCGGTCACCCGATGCACCCGAGCCGGCTCGACCTCACGCATCGCCTCGCAGGGTCGCTGGGACTCCTGGACCACGCCGACGTGGAGATCCACGGCGCCCGGCACGCCAGCCACGACGAGCTGCTCTCGGTGCACACCCCCGACCTCCTCGAGGCGGTGCGGGCCGCCTCGGAGGACCCCCGTGCCGCGACCGGACGTCACGGCGTCGGCACGGAGGACACGCCCGCCTTCGCCGGTATGCACGAGGCCACGTCGTTGGCCGTCGGCGCGACCGTCGAGGCGTGCCGGGCCGTCTGGTCCGGGCGGGTGCGGCGCGCCTGCAACATCGCCGGCGGCCTGCACCACGCCATGCCGCAGGCGGCCTCGGGATTCTGCGTCTACAACGACATCGCCGTGGGCATCCAGCACCTGCTGGACGCGGGGGCCGAGCGGGTGCTCTACCTCGACCTCGACGTCCACCACGGCGACGGGGTGGAGCGGTGCTTCTGGAACGAGCCGCGGGTGATGACGGTCTCGATGCACGAGACCGGCCGGGCGCTCTTCCCCGGCACCGGCTTCCCCGGTGACACCGGCGGGCCGAAGGCGCCGGACTCGGCGGTCAACATCGCCCTGCCCCCGGGCACCGGGGACGAGGGGTGGCTGCGGGCCTACCAGGCCGTGGTGCCGACCCTCGCCCGCGCCTTCGATCCCCAGATCGTCGTGAGCCAGCACGGCTGCGACTGCCACTACGCCGACCCGCTGGCCCACCTGTCGGTCTCCATGGAGGCGCTCGCGGTCGCCTACGGGTGGGTGCGGGAGCTGGCCGACGACCTGGCCGAGGGCAGGTGGGTCGCGCTCGGTGGGGGAGGGTATGAGCTGGTCGAGGTGGTGCCACGGGCGTGGACGCACCTCATCGGCGTGGTCACCGGGCGGCCGGTGGACCCCGCCACGGCGGTGCCGGAGGAGTGGCGGCGGCACGTCGAGGAGATGTACGGCGTGACCGCGCCGCGGTCCATGGGGGATCGTGAGGGGCGGGAGATCCGCTACGGCCGCTGGGACGAGGGCCACGACCTCGACGAGCCGGTGGACGCCGCGATCATGGCGACCCGCCGGGCGAGTCTGCCGGGCTGGGGCTGGACCCGTACTTCGACTGAGACCCTCCGGCTGCCCCTCCGGACCCGCCGGACAACTCCAGGCCCGTGCATCCCGTTGACACCACCCCGCGTGTCGCGCTGGACTTTTTGGTCCCACGACTTTCGCAAGCACCACATCTGCCCCTAGTGTTGGCCCGACAACCACGCAGGCCGCTCGCCGGAGGGGAAGCCGTGCGCGCTGCCTGCACAGAAGTTCAAGAGACGGGATGCGTCCGATGGCAGATGAGCGCCAGCTCGCCGAGATGACGTTCATGACCGTGGCCGAGGTGGCTGCCGTCATGCGCGTGTCCAAGATGACCGTGTACCGGCTGGTGCACTCGGGCGAGCTGCCCGCGGTGCGGGTCGGACGGTCCTTCCGGGTGCCCGAGAAGGCGGTGCACGCCTACCTCGAGGACTCCTACCACGGCACTGCCTGACGCGTCCGACCGCCGTGGCCGGCGTCCCCGGCGACGGCCCTGCAGCCGACCTGCGTGACCGGGTCGCTTTGGGGCACGGCGCTGCGCCGCGCTAGGCTGACCGGGCCGTGCCCCGCCCCGCGTCCGCACGACGCAGGCCGGCGGAGGCACCATCAGGACCGACGACGACGAAGGATGGCCCCATGGGCTCAGTGATCAAGAAGCGCCGCAAGCGGATGGCCAAGAAGAAGCACCGCAAGCTGCTGCGCAAGACGCGTCACCAGCGTCGCAACAAGAAGTGAGGTCGTCGGCCACCGGCCGATGACGATCCGACCACGGCGCCCGTCCCGCCACAGGGAGGGCGCCGTCGTCGTCCCCGGAGACGACGCCGAGCGTGGCGAGGGAAGGACCAGGTATGCCGTGGTGGAGACGGGAGCGCACCCCGGGCGCCGAGCCCCGCGTCGAGATGCTCTCCCGGCCTGGCTGCCACCTGTGCGACCAGATGCTCGCGGTGGCCCGGGAGCAGGTCGACGAGGTCCGGGTCCGGGACATCGACGCCGAGCGTGCCGCGGGGGACATGGACCAGCAGGAGCACGACCGGTGGAGCACCGAGGTGCCTGTCCTGATCGTGGACGGCGAGCCGGTCGCACGCTGGCGGCTCGAGCCCGGCGAGCTACGGCTCGCGCTGTCCCGTGGGCGTCGGCGCGGGTCGGGGCGCTGAGCCCGGACCTCGGCGCCGTTTTGGTGGAACGAGGGGTGCGAGCCTACAGTTGAAGGGTCCGCGCCGACCGCTCGGCGAGGGTCTGATATAAGCCCCTCCCGTCGCCGGCGCCACCCATCCAGAGAGGAGCCGGTGCCGCCGTGATGGCCGAGTCGAACCGGCGCGGGGTGCCGGACGCCACGGTCGGCCGGCTCCCGGGCTACCTCCAGGCCCTCACCACGGTCGCCGAGCAGGGGCATACCTCCATCTCCAGCGAGGAGATCGCCGCGCTCGCGGGCGTGCGCTCGGCCCAGGTGCGCAAGGATCTGTCCCACCTCGGCTCCTACGGCGTCAGAGGGGTGGGCTACGACGTCTCCCGACTGGTCGAGCAGGTCTCCGCCGAGCTCGGGCTGAGCCAGGACTGGCCCGTCGTCATCGTCGGGATGGGCAACCTCGGCCGTGCCCTCGCGAGCTACGAGGGTCTGGCGACCCGTGGCTTCCACGTCGTCGCGCTCGCCGACAACGACCCCGATGTCGTGGGCAGCCACGTGGAGGGTATGCCCGTGCAGCCGCTCGCCCAGCTGCGCACCGGCGGGCCCGTGTCCGTGGGGGTCATCACGACGCCGCCCGAGGCGGCCCAGGAGGTGGCCGACGTGCTCGTCGAGCTCGGCGTGCACTCGGTCCTCAGCTTCGCCCCGGTCGTGCTCCAGGTACCGCCCGACGTCGACGTGCGCCGGGTCGACCTGGCGACCGAGCTGCAGATCCTCACCTTCCACCAGCACCAGCGGGAGGTCGCCGTGTCCGGCACACCGGTGGAGGGGGTCTCGTGAGCGTCCTCGTCGTGGGCCTGTCCCACCGCACCGCACCGATCGACCTGCTCGAGCAGGCCGTCCTCGACACCGACGGTTCCCGGCAGCTGGCCACCGGCCTGCGGGCGGGTGACCACGTCCACGAGGCGCTGGTGCTCTCCACCTGCAACCGGCTCGAGGTGGTCGTGGAGGCAGGGACCTTCCACGGGGCGCTCGAGGAGATCGGGGCCGCGCTGGGAGGGTTGACCGGGCTCACCCGCGACCAGCTCACCGACCACCTCTTCGTCCACTACGACGACCGCGCCGTGGCCCACCTCTTCGAGCTCGCCTGCGGGCTGGACTCCCTGGCCATCGGCGAGAGCCAGGTCCTGGGGCAGCTGCGCGAGGCCCTCGCCCTGGCGCAGCGGCACGGGCACCTGGGCCCGTCGCTCAACCCGCTCGTGCAGCAGGCGCTGCGCGTGGGCAAGCGGGCACACGCCGAGACGGGCATCGACGAGGTCTCCCGCTCGCTGGTCGGCCTCGGCCTGGACCAGGCCGCGTCTGTCCTTCCCGACCTCACCGAGGCGCGCACGGTCGTCGTGGGGGCAGGGGCCATGTCCGGCCTCGCCGTCGCGACCCTCGCGCGGCACGGGGTGCACGACCTCACCGTCGTGAACCGGACCCGCGACCGTGCCGACCGGCTGGCCTCGACCCACGGTGCCCGGAGCCTGCCCTGGTCCGACCTGGCCGCTGCCGTGGGCTGCGCCGATCTCGTCCTCACCTGCACCGGTGCTGTCGGGCACGTCCTGGACGGTCCCGCCCTCGCGCGTGCCCGCAGCGAGGCTGGACGGGCCGGGTCGCCGCTCGCGCTGGTCGACCTCGCGCTCCCGCGCGACGTCGACCCGGCCGTGTCCCGGCTGCGCGGGGTCCACCTCTGGGGTCTCGCCGAGCTGCACCAGGCCGCGGGCCTGGCGGGGGCGGGCGACGCCGGGTCCGCGACCGAGCCGGCCGCCGTCACGGCGGTCCGGGGCCTGGTCGCGACCGAGGTCGCGACCTACCTCACCGAGCGGCACGCCGCGCGGCTCGGCCCCACGCTGGCGGCCCTGCGCACCTCCGCGGGCCGCGTGGTCGACGCGGAGATGACGCGGCTGGACCAGCGCCTGCCGCACCTGCCGGACGACGAGCGCGCCGAGGTGCGCCAGACCGTCCAGCGGGTCGTGGACAAGCTGCTGCACACGCCCACGACACGCGTCAAGCAGCTCCACTCCGGTGTCGAGGAGGTCCCGGCCGACTACGCCCACGCCCTGCGTGAGCTCTTCGACCTGGACAGCCGTGAGGTCGCGGCCCTGTCCAGCCCGCCGCTCGGCGTGGTCGAGAAGGCTGCCGAGCAGCGCGGGGAGGGGGACCGGGCCGATGGCTGACACCCCGTCCCTGACGCCGACCCGGCCGCTGCGGCTGGGCACCCGGCGCAGCGCTCTCGCCACCAGCCAGTCCACCTGGGTGGCCGACCGGCTGCGTGCCGCGGGGCACGAGGTGGAGCTCGTCCTGGTGACCACGGAGGGAGACACCTCGGCGCGCAGCCTGCGCGAGATCGGCGGCACCGGCGTCTTCGCCTCGGCGCTGCGCACCGCCCTGCTGGAGGAGCGGATCGACCTGGCCGTGCACTCGCTCAAGGACCTGCCGACGGCGCCCGCCGACGGTCTCGTCGTGGCAGCCGTCCCGGCGCGGGAGGACCCCCGTGACGTGCTGGTCGCGAGGGACGGGCTGACCCTGGACGAGCTCCCGAGCGGTGCGGTCGTCGGCACCGGGTCCCCGCGCCGCGCGGCCCAGCTGCGCCTGGCCCGCCCCGACCTCGAGGTCCGCGACATCCGCGGCAACGTCGACTCGCGCATCCGGATGGTCGACGACGGCGTCCTCGACGCCGTCGTCCTGGCCCGGGCCGGGCTCGCGCGGCTGGACCGCCTCGACGACGCCACCGAGGTGCTCGCCACCGACGTGGTGCTCCCCGCGGCCGGCCAGGGCGCCCTCGCGGTGGAGTGCCGTGCCGAGGACACCGAGCTGACCCGAGGCCTCGCCGACCTGCTGGAGCACCCGCCCACCCGGGCCGCCGTCACCGCCGAGCGGGCCGCGCTGGCCCGGCTCGAGGCGGGCTGCACCGCACCGGTCGGCGCGCTCGCGCAGACCTCTCGCGACGGCATATCCGGCGACGGCCCCGCCACCACCCTCACCCTTCACGTGTTCGCCGCCCTGCAGGACGGGGCGCGCACGCACGTGCTGACCGGCGCGCAGGACGCGCCGGACGACCTCGCGCCCGCGCCGCCGAGCTGCTGTTGAACCGTCCCGACCCGGCCGGCCTCGTAGCCGTCTCCGGGTCATACGAACCGGAGTCCGACCTGTGAGCACCGACGCCGCCCCCGTCCACCTGACCCCCGTCCCCAGCGCCGCCGCGCGCGTCGCCTTCGTCGGCGCCGGGCCCGGCGACCCGGGCCTGCTCACCGTCCGCGCCCGCGACTACCTCGCGGTCGCCGACGTCGTCGTGGTGGACTCGGCCCACCGTGAGGAGGACGTGCGCGCCTGGGTGCGGGAGGACGCCGAGATCGTCCGCACCGTCCGCGGCGAGGACGGTCCGGCACTCACCCCGTCGGCCCGCGCCAAGCTGCTCGTGCGCACCGCCTCGAAGTTCGACGACGCCACCCACCTCGTCGTCCGGCTCATGCCCGACGACTCCTCCGGCGGCACGATGGCCGACGAGGCGCGCGCCTGCCACGAGGCCGGGGTCTCCTTCGAGATCGTCCCGGGGGTCAGCGCGGCCTGGGCCGTGCCGGCGTATGCCGGGATGCTCCCGGACGGCGACGGCGGGCAGGTCCACGTCGTCAGCGCGGCCGACACCGCCGTGGACTGGTCGCACTCGGTCGACGACGAGGTCACCGTCGTGGTCCTCGGCGACCGCGACCGGCTGCACCGCGCGCTGCGGCACCTGGCCGACGCCGGGCGGGGCGGCGAGACCCCCACGGCCCTGACCGGCAGGGGCACCACCAACACCCAGCAGACCAGGGTCACCACCCTGCAGCAGTCCCTGGACAGCCCCGAGGAGCTGGACGGCGTGAGCCTCGCCGTCGTCGGTCGACCGGTGCAGCTGCGGGCCGAGCTGTCCTGGTGGGAGTCCAAGCCGCTCTTCGGCTGGTCGATCCTGGTGCCGCGCACCAAGGAGCAGTCCGGGCCGATGACCGACCGCATCGCCGGCTACGGCGCCACGTCCTCGGTCGTCCCGACGATCAGCGTGGAGAAGCCCCGCACCCCGCAGCAGATGGACCGGGCGGTCAAGGGCCTGGTGACCGGTCGCTACGAGTGGATCGGCTTCACCTCCGTCAATGCGGTCAAGGCCGTGCGGGAGAAGTTCGAGGCGCTGGGGCTCGACGCCCGGGCCTTCGCCGGGCTCAAGCTCGCCGCTGTCGGGGGAGTCACCGCCGAGGCGCTGCGCGACTGGGGCCTGGAGCCGGACCTCGTGCCGGACGGTGAGCAGTCCGCGCGCGGGCTGCTGGAGTCCTGGCCCCCCTTCGACGAGGTGCTGGACCCGATCAACCGGGTCTTCCTGCCGCGGGCCGACATCGCCACCGACACCCTCGTGGCCGGGCTGCAGGAGATGGGCTGGGAGGTCGACGACGTGACGGCCTACCGCACCGTGCGGGCAGCCCCGCCGGCCGCGGAGATCCGGGAGGCGATCAAGGGCGGCGCCTTCGACGCCGTCTGCTTCACCTCCTCCTCCACGGTGCGCAACCTCGTCGGCATCGCGGGCAAGCCGCACCCGGGCACGGTCGTGGCCTGCATCGGCCCGGCCACGGCCAAGGCGGCCGAGGAGCACGGCCTGCGGGTCGACGTGGTCGCCCCCGAGCCGAGCGCGACGAACCTCGTCGACGCCCTGGCCGAGCACGCCCGCTCGCTCCTGGCCCAGGCGCAGGCGGAGGGCGAGGAGTTCGTGCGACCGAGCCGGCGCGCACCGGCGGCGCGGCGCCCCCGGTCGCGGCGGTGACGGCATACCCGGGACCGCCCGAGCGCCCGCGTCGGCTGCGCGGCACGCCCGCCCTGCGGCGGCTGGTGTCGCAGACGCGGCTTCATCCGGCCGAGCTGGTGCTCCCGGTCTTCGTCCGTGACGGCATCACCGGGCCCGAGCCGATCGGCTCGATGCCCGGCGTCGTGCAGCACACCCCGACCAGCCTGGTCGCGGCGGCGCGCGAGGCGGTCGAGGCCGGCGTCGGGGGGATCATGGTCTTCGGCGTCCCCCGGGCGCAGGACAAGGACGCGGTCGGCAGCGTGGGGCTCGACCCGGACGGGGTGCTCAACGCCGCCCTGCGCACGCTGCGCACCGAGCTCGGGGACGACACGGTGATCATGAGCGACCTGTGCCTCGACGAGTTCACCGACCACGGCCACTGCGGCCTCGTGGACGACGCGGGTCGGGTCGACAACGACAGCACCCTCGAGGTGTATGCGCGGATGGCGGTGGCGCAGGCGGAGGCCGGGGCACACGTCGTCGGCCCCAGCGGGATGATGGACGGCCAGGTGCGGGTGGTCCGCCAGGCCCTCGACGCGGCCGGTCACCAGGACATCTCCGTGCTCGCCTACACCGCGAAGTACGCCAGCGGCTTCTACGGGCCCTTCCGCGAGGCGGTCGCCTCGACCCTGCAGGGGGACCGCGCGACCTACCAGCAGGACCCGGCCAACCGGACCGAGAGCCTGCGCGAGCTGCGGCTGGACCTGGAGGAGGGCGCGGACATGGTCATGGTCAAACCCGCGCTGCCCTACCTCGACGTCCTCAGCGACGTCGCGGCGCAGTCCGACGTGCCGGTCGCGGCCTACCAGGTCAGCGGGGAGTACGCCATGATCGAGGCGGCCGCCTCGCAGGGCCTGCTCGACCGGGACCGTATGGTGATCGAGACACTGACGTCGATCCGCCGGGCCGGTGCCCAGGTGGTGCTGACCTACTACGCGACGACGGCCGCCCGACTGCTGGGAGGGTGAGATGGTCCGCTGGCTGGATGACGAGGAGCAGCCCGCGTGGCGGTCGATCCTGCGGGCCTCCCACCTCATCCAGCTCGTCATGGAGGAGGCGCTGGACGAGTACGGCGTCTCCCTCGGGGAGTACGAGCTGCTCAGCATGGTCTCCGAGGCGCCGGGCGAGCGCATCAGGATGGCCGAGCTGGCCCACCTCATCGTCCAGTCCCGCAGCCGCGTCAGCCACACCGCCAACCGGTTGGAGAAGCGTGGCTGGGTGCAGCGCGTCCGCACCCCGCAGGACGGCCGGGGGGTCGTGCTGCAGCTCACCGCGACCGGGGCGAAGGAGCTCAGGCGGCTGGCGCCGGTGCACGTGGAGAGCGTGCGTCGAGCCCTCCTGGACCACCTGAGCCGGGAGGAGCTGCTCGAGCACGGGGAGGCGCTGCGCCGCGTCGTGCGGGCGCTCCGGCACCGCGATGACGAGGCCCTCGACGCGGTCTGAGGGCAAGGCCCCGCCCGGACCTCGTGAGCCCCGCACCTACGCTGGTGGCATGAGCACCCAGGCACCGGCATACCCCGACGACGCACCCGCCTCGGCGCAGCTGCTGGCGCGGGCGCAGCAGGTCATCCCCGGCGGCGTGAACTCGCCGGTGCGGGCCTTCCGGTCGGTGGGCGGCACACCCCGGTTCATGGAGCGGGCGCAGGGGCCGTGGCTGTGGGACGCGGACGGACGGCGTTACCTCGACCTGGTCTGCTCCTGGGGCCCGATGATCCTGGGACACGCCCACCCCGAGGTGCGGGAGGCCGCGCTCGAGGCGGCGCAGGGCAGCTTCTCCTTCGGTATGCCCACCGCCCGCGAGATCGCGCTCGCCGAGGAGATCGTGGCCCGCGTGGCACCGGTCGAGCAGGTGCGGCTGGTGAGCTCGGGCACCGAGGCGACCATGAGCGCGATCCGGCTGGCCCGCGGCGCCACCGGGCGGTCGGTCGTCGTGAAGTTCGCCGGCTGCTACCACGGCCACGTCGACGCGCTGCTCGCCGCCGCGGGGTCCGGCGTGGCGACCTTCGGGCTGCCGGACAGCCCCGGGGTGCCCGCCAGCGCCGCCTCCGAGACGATCGTGCTGCCCTACAACGACGTCGCCGCGCTGGAGGCGGCCTTCGCCGAGCGGGGTGAGGAGATCGCCGCGGTCATCACCGAGGCCGCCGCCGGCAACATGGGCGTGGTCCCGCCGGACCCGGGCTTCACCGAGGCGCTGCGCCAGGTGACCCGCGAGCACGGCGCGCTGCTGGTCAGCGACGAGGTGATGACCGGCTTCCGGTGCTCGCGCGGCGGCTGGCTCGGGCTGGAGGGCGTCCCCGAGGGCGGTGCCCCGGACCTCTTCACCTTCGGCAAGGTCATGGGTGGCGGCTTCCCCGCGGCGGCCTTCGGCGGCCGCGCCGACCTCATGGCCCAGCTCGCCCCGGAGGGGCCGGTCTACCAGGCGGGCACCCTGTCGGGGAACCCGGTGGCCGCCGCGGCCGGGCTCGCGACGCTGCAGCGGTGCACCGACGAGGTCTACCAGCGGCTCGACGAGGTGAGCGAGACGCTCGCCGGCGCGGTCACCGACGCCTTCACGCGCCACGGCATACCCCACCGCATCCAGTGGGCGGGCTCGATGTTCAGCGTGTTCTTCCGGGAGGGCGCGGTCCGCTCCTACGACGACGCGAAGGACCAGGACGCCGAGCGCTTCGGCCGGTTCTTCCACGCGATGCTGCGGCGCGGGGTCCATCTGCCGCCGAGCTGCTTCGAGGCGTGGTTCGTCTCCGCGGCGCACGACGACGAGGCGGTCGAGCACGCGGTGCGCGCGATCGAGGAGAGCGCCGCCGAGGTCGGCTGAGCCTTCCCAGGAGGCGCTCAGCGGTCCGTGGGACACTGGGGTCTATGCCAGGAGCCGACGGACTGCCCCCCGAGGAGGGCACGCCGCGTGCCCTCTACGACGGCACCCCGGTCACGCTGGTGCACGTCGTGCGGCACGGCGAGGTGCACAACCCGCAGCGCGTCCTCTACGGTCGGCTGCCGGGGTACCACCTCTCCGACCTCGGCCAGGAGATGGCGCGGGCCACCGCCGAGCACCTCGCCGGCCGGGACGTCACGCACGTCGTCAGCTCGCCGCTGGAGCGGGCGCGGGAGACCGCCGCGCCGATCGCCGCCGCGCACGGGCTGGAGGTCGCCACCGACCCGCTGCTCATCGAGAGCGGCAACGTCTTCGAGGGCGAGACCATCGACCGGCGCATGCTCGCCGACCCCCGCCACTGGGGGGCCTACGTCAACCCTCTCCGGCCCTCGTGGGGCGAGCCCTACGTCGACATCGCCGACCGGATGCGCCGCGCCCTCGACGCGGTGCGGGAGCAGGCGGCGGGTCGCGAGGCGGTGATGGTCAGCCACCAGCTGCCGATCTGGACGCTGCGGCGGGCGCTGGAGGGGCGGCGGCTGTGGCACCACCCGCGTCGCCGCGAGTGCAGCCTGGCCTCGGTGACCACCGTCCTCTTCCACGGACCGCTGCCGGTGCGGGTGATGTATGCCGAGCCCGCCGCGCACCTGCTCGCGGGCGCCGTGGACGTCACCGGTGAGGCGAGCGAGGTGGCGCCGTGAGGCGGGCCGTCCGGGGTGCCGGTGTCGCCGCGGCCCTGGCGCTGGCGCTGGCCGGGTGCAGCGGCGAGGAAGGCACGAGCATCACCGAGCAGATGCGCCAGGGCGACCAGAAGGGCTATGTCGCCGGGGACGGCACGCTGGAGCAGCTCGGCCCTGACGAGCGCGAGGAGCCCGTGGACCTGGCGGGGACGACCCTCGAGGACGAGCAGTGGAGCGTCGAGCAGCAGCGGGGCAAGGTCGTCGTGGTCAACGTGTGGGGCTCCTGGTGCGGCCCGTGCGTGGCGGAGGTCCCGGACCTCGTCGAGGTCGAGACAGCCTTCAACGAGGCGGGTGAGCCGGTGGAGTTCATCGGGCTCAACTCGCGCGACACCGTGCCCAACGCCCTGGCCTTCCAGCGGAAGTACGACGTCCCCTACCCGTCCCTGCAGGACGACGGCGGCCGCACCCGGGCCCAGCTCGGCAGCCTGGCCGTGGCTACCCCGACCACCCTCGTGCTGGACGGCGAGGGACGCCTCGCGGCGCGGGTGAGCGGCGAGGTCGACGCGTCCACCCTCACCGGCATGGTCGAGGACGTCCTGGCCGACGGCACGGTGGCGGACGGCGAGGGAGCCGGCGGGTGAGCGAGCTGGTCCTCACCGGTCCGCTGCTGCTGGCCGTGGGTGTCGCCGCGCTGGCGGGCGTGATCTCCTTCGCCTCGCCGTGCGTGCTCCCCCTGGTGCCGGGCTTCCTCGGCTATCTCGGGGGCATGACGCCCGGTCGGCCCGCGGTCGCCGGTGGAGCGGTCGGCCGTGGCGGGACGGACGCGAGCGCGGGCCGCGGGCGGCTGGTGCTCGGCGCGGTGCTCTTCGTGCTCGGCTTCACGGCCGTCTTCCTGCTCATGAGCGTGGCGATCTCCGGGCTCGGGCTGCTGCTCGTCGAGCACCAGGGTCTGCTGCTCCGCGTCGCCGGGGCCGTGGTGATCCTGCTCGGGCTGGTGATGATCTTCCAGCCCGGTGCCGCCTGGCAGGTGCGCTGGCGCCCGGCCGCGGGCCTCGCCGGGGCACCCCTGTTGGGGGTCGCCTTCGGGCTGGGTTTCACCGCCTGCACCGGCCCGGCGCTCGCCGCGATCCAGACGCTCGGCACCTCGATCCTGCCCGGCGACGGACAGCTCGGGCGCGCAGTGGTGCTGGGCACGGCATACAGCCTCGGCCTGGGGCTGCCCTTCGTCCTCGTCGCCGCCGGGCTGGGCTGGGTGAGCCGCGCTTCCCGCTGGCTGCGTGACCACCACCGCGTCGTCCAGCGGACCGGCGGGACGCTGTTGGTGCTGCTCGGCCTGCTCATGGTGACCGGGGTGTGGGCCGGGCTGACCGCCTGGGTCCAAGCGCACCTCGTCAGCGGCTTCGAGACGGTGCTCTAGATGACGACCGACCAGCGGCAGCGGATCGAGCCGACCTATCCCAAGGACCGGACGGCGCTGGGGGGCCCGCGCCTGGGCCCGCTCGGGTGGGCGAGGTGGGTGTGGCGCCAGCTCACGAGCATGCGCACCGCCCTCGTGCTGCTCCTCCTCCTCGCCGTCGCGGCGGTGCCCGGCTCGGTCTTCCCGCAGCGCGGGGTCGACCCGGTGCGGGTGCGGCAGTACTTCGAGGACTCCCCGACCCGCGCGCAGTGGCTCGACCGGCTCGGGATGTTCGAGGTCTACTCCTCGCCGTGGTTCGCCTCGATCTACCTGCTGCTCATGATCAGCCTCATCGGGTGCGTGTTGCCCCGGATGCGCCAGCACGCGCGGTCGCTGCGGGCGCAGCCGCCACGAGCACCGGCCCGGCTGGGCCGGCTGCCGGTGCACCGGGAGGTGGCGCTGCAGGCCGACCCGGAGACGGTCCTGGCCGCGGCCCGGGCGACCCTGGAGCGCCGACGGTTCCGGCTGCGGCGCGAAGACGACGGTGCGGTGACGGTCTCCGCGGAGAAGGGCTACCTCAAGGAGGCCGGCAACCTGCTCTTCCACATCGCGCTGCTCGGGGTCATCGTCGCGGTCGCGGTGGGGCACCTCTTCGGCTGGCGCGGGGAGATCATCATCAAGGAGGGCGAGTCGTGGACGTCGGGGGCCGGCACCTACGACACCCTCACCCTCGGCCCGCTTGTCGACCAGAGCGACGTCCCGGCCTTCACGGTCCGGCTCGACGACCTCCAGGTGGAGTTCGAGAGCGAGGCGGAGGGAGCGCAGTTCGGCCAGCCCCGCGTCTTCGAGGGGGTCGCCACGATCGAGCAGGACGGGGAGCAACCGCGGCAGCGCGGCTTCGGCGTCAACGACCCGCTCTCGGTCGATGGCACCTCGATGTTCCTCCTCGGCAACGGGTATGCCCCCGTCGTCACCGTCCGGGACCCCGCCGGGGACATCCTCTTCTCCGACGCCGTCACCTTCCTGCCGCAGGACAACACCTACGGCTCGGACGGCGTGATCAAGGTGCCGGCGGCCGACCCCGGGCTGGGCTTCGCCGGCGGCTTCCTGCCGACCATCGACATCAGCGAGCAGGGCATGACCTCCTCCTTCCCCGGCCTCGTGGACCCGGCGCTGGTCCTCACGGCCTACGAGGGCGACCTCTTCCCCGAGGGACGCTCGCAGTCGGTCTTCGCCATCGACACCGAGTCGGTGGAGCAGCTCACCACCGTGGACGAGGAGAGCGGTGAGGAGCAGCCGTTGCGGCTGCTGCTGCGCCCGGGGGAGACCTACGACCTGCCCGACGGCACGACGCTCGCCTTCGAGGACGTCATCCGCTGGGGCGGGATGCTCGTACGGCACGACCCCGGCCGGCTGCCCGCCCTGATGTTCGCCGGCGCCGCGCTGGTCGGGCTCGTCCTCATGCTGGGGGTGCGGCGACGGCGCGTCTTCGTGCGGGTGGCCCCCGGGCCCCCTCCCGGTGACGACTACGACGGGACGTCGCGGCATACTGGAGTGAGCATCGCCGCCCTGCCGAAGGGCACCGACCCCGGGCTCGAGGACCTCGTGGAGGACCTCCTGGAGCAGATCACGACGGCCGCCGGCGCCCGGGTGCCGGACCGACCGACCACCGTGGGTGGACGAGAGGACGAGGAATGACGAACGACAGCCTGGCGCAGGCCAGCGACCTCGCGATCTGGGGCGCGGTGGTGGTGCTGGTCCCGGCGATGCTGGCCTTCCTGGTGCACCTGGCCGCCTCGGGCGCGGCGGTGCAGCGACGGGTCGAGCGGCGTGCGCCGGTGGCCGTCGGTGCCGGTGGAGCTGACCCCGCGGGCGTCGGCCCGGCCGGGGCCGCACCTGTCGACGGAGCCACCGATGCACCGTCGGGCACCGACCGCGGCAGCAGCTCGCGCCGCTGGGGCGTCATCGGGCTGCAGCTGACCTTTCTCGCGACCTTCCTCACCGTCGCCGGCACCGTGCTGCGCGGGGTGTCCGTGGGCCGGGCGCCGCTGGGCAATATGTACGAGTTCGCGCTCGTCACCGCCAGCTTCGCGCTGGTCATCTACTCCGGGTGGAGCCTGCGCAAGGACCGGCTCTGGCTGGGCGCCTTCGTCACCCTGCCGGTGCTGGTCATCCTCGGCGCGGCCAAGGTGGCGTGGTACACCGAGGCCTCCCAGCTCATGCCGGCGCTCAACAGCATCTGGCTGATCATCCACGTGACCATCGCCATCCTGGCCACCGCGCTGTTCACGATCGGGGCGGCGCTCGCGGTGGCCTACCTGCTGCGCGACCGCGCCGAGACCGTGGGGCGCGTGCGCGGATGGATCGCGGCGCTGCCCGAGGCGGGGCGGCTGGAGCGGATCACCTACGGCATCCACATCGTGGCCTTCCCGCTGTGGACCTTCACCCTCATCGCCGGCGCCATCTGGGCCGAGCAGGCCTGGGGGCGTTATTGGGGCTGGGACCCCAAGGAGGTGTGGACCTTCATCATCTGGGTCGTCTACGCCGCCTACCTGCACGCCCGCGCCACGAGCAGCTGGAGCACCCGCCGGGCCACGTGGGTGGCGCTGCTCGGCTTCGGCTGCGTGATCTTCAACTACGTCGGCGTCAACCTGCTCATGACCGGCCTGCACTCCTACTCCGGGGTGGCGACGTGATCGCGGCGCGCTACTCGGTGATGCGTGTGCTGATCTTCGTCGGCTTCTTCGCGTTCTTCCGGCTGCTGCGGCTCGAGGTCATCTGGGCGGCCGTCGCGGCGGCGCTGGTCTCGATGGTCGTGTCCTACTTCCTGCTGGCGCCGGACCGGCAGCGGCTCGCGGCCGGCCTGGAACGCCGGGTGGGTGACCGCGTCGCGCGGCGCCAGGCCAAGGTCGACGCCGAGCGGGTTGACGAGGAGGAGTGAGCGCGTGAGCAGAGGGCGAGGCTGACTGCCCTCACGGGCCGGTCGTGCCGTCCGTCGAGGCTCGGTGGGGGAGTGGGTGGGCCGAGTCCTGGTCGGGGTTCCAGCTCAGGACGACGGCGCGGCTCGCGGCCGCATCCGCGAGCCCTCGCGCCGGATAGCCCTCAGCGACCATGGCGTCCTCGATCGCCCTGGCCAGGCGCACCGGGTCGGGGGTCCCGAGCAACCAGTTGACGAAGATCGTGGACCGCGCGCGGGCACCGGGTGCCACCGGGTCGGTGACCCCGAGCAGACCCGGTATGCCGACCCACCCGCCGTGCGCGCTGTCGATGCCGTTGACGCTCAGCGCTCGGGTGACGAGCAAGCCGGTGCGGAAGTGCGGTGAGGAGGCGGGGGTGTCGTGCCGACGCCCCAGCAGGCCCGCACGCTCGACGACCCGCACCCGGCCCGGGTCGACCGTCGACCAGGGGACGACGTAACGGGTGCGGCCACGCCAGCCGAGCAGCAACCCCTTCTCGCAGACCCGGTGACGGTCCACGGCCCCCGCGATGACGAGCACCAGTCCGCTGGCCCCGATGCAGATGAGGAGGGTCACGGTGAGTCCCCAGCCCACCTCGCCCGGGATCAGCAGGGGAAGGAGGGAGAGCAGCATCAGGCCGAGCAGGAACAACCACATCCGCGCCCCGGGCCACGGGCGGAAGGTCTGCCGCACCGCACCCATGTCCTCGGCGTCCAGGTCGGCAAGAGCGAGCAGCTGATCCACCTGGACCGGGTCGTCGGGGTCGGTGATGCGGAAGAAGGGCCGCGCGGTCACGGTGCTCCCAGGGCCTGGGCCCAGTGCTGCTCCACCTCGTCGGCGCCGACACCGCGATAGCTCACCTCGTCGCGCTCCTGAGGGCTGGTCGAGAGGTACGACGCCCGAGCACCGGTGTAGACCCCCGAGTAGCTCCGGACGGCTTCCTCGGCGATGTCGATGCGGGTGATCGTGACAGCCACGGCGCACGCCACCACCGGCTCCAGCTCCGCAGGGTGCTGCGCGAGGGCCTCGCGGGTCAGCGTGAGGCCGAAGGATGGTGCGGGTACCTGCTGGGCGCGGCGAGCGCGCTCTCGGCAGCGCCCCCGACCAGCCCGGAGCCTGCGGCACCCGCAGCACGGCCACCGACCCTCGCGATGGCGACGGCATCGGCGGCCAGGTCGCTCGACAACGTCGTCAGTCTGCTGGACGCCTGGCGCATCTGAGCCGGATGGCCCCCTGCGAATCCCACGGTAAGTCGCCTCCCCCGTGTCGTGATCACCACCCAGCCTAGTCGTCGCCTCCGCGGGCTGGTGAGGCGACCTCCCCTTCAGGAGAGCGCGAGACCCAGGGCGAGGGCGACGGCATACCCGAGCTGCAGCAGACCGGTCTGCACCAGAGCCGGCAGCAGGGCGGGGCCGTAGGCGTCGCTGGTGACCAGCCGGGTGGGGCGCCAGGCGAGCGGTGCCGCGAGCAGCCCCAGCAGCGCCCAGGGGTGCGCGATCGCCGCCAGCCCGACCGCGAGGAAGGCACCGACGACGAGCCCGAGGTAGAGCCGGCGGGTGCGGCGGAAGCCCATCCGGACCGCGAGCGTGCGCTTGCCCGCGGCCCGGTCGCCCTCCAGGTCCCGCAGGTTGTTGGTGACCAGGATCGCGCTGGCGAGGAAACCGCAGCCGAGCGCCCCGCCGAGCGCCCCGAGGTCGAGCGTCTGGGCCTGGGTCCACGTGGTGCCGAGCACGGCGACGAGGCCGAAGAAGACGAAGACCATGACCTCGCCCCAGCCGCGGTAGCCGTAGGGGTTGTCGCCGCCGGTGTAGTGCCACGCCGCCCACAGGCAGGCCAGCCCCAGCGCGAGCAGCAGCCAGGCGCCGGACAGCGCGACCAGGGCGAAGCCGGCCAGCCCCGCGCCGAAGAAGGCGGCGAAGGCGGCGGTCCGGACGTTGGCCGGCTCCGCGAGCCGCTGCCCGACGAGCCGCACCGGCCCGACCCGCTCCTCGTCGGTGCCACGGATGCCGTCGGAGTAGTCGTTGGCGTAGTTGACGCCGACCTGGAAGCCGAGGGCCACGCAGAGGGCGAGCACGGCATACCCCAGGTCGGCGCTGCCGAGTGCGTGCGCCGCGGCCGTGCCGACGAGCACGGGAGCGACGGCGGCGGGGAGCGTGCGCGGGCGCGCCCCCTCGATCCACTGGGCGAGGGATGCCATGTGGGTATGCCCCTTAGAGGTCTCGCAGGAAGTCGGGGTCGTCGTCCGGTCCCAGCGGGCCGCGCCCCGGGCCGCCCTGGCCGCGACGCCCGCCGAGCAGGATGTCGAGGATGCTGCGGGGACGGCCCGCCACGAGCCAGGCGATCCCGCCGGCGACCGGGAAGATCAGGCAGATGATCACCCAGAACGGCTTGGGCAGACCGCGCACCTGGTGCTCGTCGGTCTGGACCGCGTCGACGACGCAGAAGACGGTGAACGCCAGCAGCGCCACAGCGAGGGCCACGCGAAGCACGTCTCAGCCGTCCTTCCTGGTCACGATGGGTGAAGATCCCATTCTGCCACCGTCGGTGAGTAGCCGCCGTGCCGCCGCGCGGTCCGGCTTGCCGGTCGCGAGCAGCGGGATCTCCCCGACGACCGCGATCTGCTGCGGCAGGGCGTGCGGGGGGAGGTGACCCCGCTCCCGCAGCGCCTGCCGCAGCGGCTCTGTCGCGGTCGTGACCTCCGACCGGACTCCCCGTGCGTCCCGCGCCAGGGCCACCAGAGCGGCCACGCGCTCGCCCCACTCCTCGTCGGGCAGCCCGAGGACGAGGCGTCCAGCACCTGCGGCAGCGCCCGCAGCGCGGTCTCGACGTCGCGCGGCTCGACCTTGTGCCCCCCGGTGACGACGACGTCGTCGACGCGGCCGAGGACGGTGAGGCGCCCGTTCCGGTATGCCCCGCGGTCGTCGGTCACGAACCACCGCCCGGTCGCGTCGGAGACGAAGCGCCCCTGCGTGAGCACCGGGTCCTCGGGGTAGCCGTCGGCCAGGATCGGGCCGCCCAGCCGGATCCGGCCCTCGCCGTCCACGTCGACCTCGACCCCCGGCAGCGGCGTCCCGTCGTAGACGCAGCCGCCGCAGGTCTCGGACATGCCGTAGGTGGTCACCACCCGGACACCGGCGTCACGGGCGGCGTCGAGCAGCCCGGGATCGCTTGCGGCCCCCCCGACCAGCACGGCGTCCAGCTGCCGGAGAGCCCGGGCCCCTCGCTCCGCGGCGAGCGCGCGGCGCAGCTGGGTGGGGACGAGCGAGGCATACCGGCGCGTCGACGGTTCCATGCGGGCCACGGCCTCGGCGAGCGCGTCGGCGGTGAAGGGCGCGGCCGGGTGCAGTTCGACCGGCTCGGTGCCCGCCAGGGCGGAGCGGGCGAGGACCTGCAGACCGGCGACGTGCGCGGTGGGCAGCGCGAGCAGCCACTGCCCGTGGCCACCGAGGACCTGCGCGGTCGCCTCGCCGGACGCGCGGAGCGCCGCCGCACCCAGCCGGACCCGCTTGGGCGAGCCGCTGGACCCGGAGGTCTCGACGACCACCGCGTCCGGCTCACCGGGTCCGAGCAGGTCCCGCAGTGGTCCGCCGAGCGCGGACCAGTCGGCTCCTGCGGCGATCGTCAGGGCCGGGCGGTCCGTCACGGTGTCGCGAGGAAGCGGTCCACGTCGACGAACCAGTCGCCGTCGATCTTGACCAGGGTGATGGTCGACCCGCCCATCGACTCGGCGAAGAGCTCGCTGTAGTTGTCCTCGTCGATGACCGCGGTGTCGCCGTCGACCGCGGCACCGGTGATCTGCATCGCCTCGAGGATGCCGCGGCCCTCCTCGCCCAGCCCCTGCGCCTCGACGGCCGCCGACATCGTCTCCGGCAGCTGCGCCTCGCACAGCTCTAGATCCTCCGGGGCGTCCCGCATCGGCACCGTGGGATCGCTGAAGGAGAGCATCAGGTCGCAGGTGGCCGGGTCGGCGTCAACCAACCCGAGCAGGAACTCCTTGGCCCGGTCCGCGGCCGCCTGGCCGTCCTCCCCGCCCTCGGCGCCGTCCGAGGGGGTCTCGCTGGTCACCGCGGCGTCGTCCGGGGCGGCGCTGGCCGCGGCGTCGTCCCCGCGGCTGGTCACTGCGGCGTCGTCACCGCCGGCGGGTGCCTGCGAGGCCTCCGCGGTGGGCTCGATCACCTCGGGCCCGGAGTCGCAGGCCGCCAGCAGCAAGGCGGGCACCGCCAGCAGGGGTGTGAGTGGGCGTCGCATCACGGTGTCCTCCCTGGTCGCAGCGGTGACGGGCGCGCTCAGTCTCTCACGCGCGCACGCTGCGCACCGGGCGGACGGACGCGGGGCGGCGGTCGGCCCAGACCTGGGAGGGCCTGGGTGGTGGGCTCAGAAGTACCAGGGGAAGTTCTGGGATCCAGATATTCTCTCTTGGCATTGTTGGCAAGTGCCGATTTCGCTTGCTGACCTGCTGATATGCCTCCAACGCATGTTGACTGTGTTGGTCAGATCAGGTGCCGTTCGACTCTGTTGTGCCCAGTACGTGCCCAGTAGACCGCCCGACGAAGGCCTGCTCGATAAGGCCGGCGGCGGCAGCTCGGGTGCGGTCCTCGGCCTTGGGCCAGAGGTGGCTGTACGTGTTCAGCGTGATGGTGACACCAAACCGCCCGGGGAGAGATCCTCGCGTGGACGTAGGCGTATGACAGTGCTACGCTAAACGTCATACAGCCTTACAGGAGGTTCGAATGGCTGTTCTGAACATCAGGGTGGATGACCGAGTGCGTGACCAACTCAGGGAGTTGGCCGACGACGAGGGCGTGACCCTCAGCGAGTTCGTGCGGGACAGGCTCATGGAGGCCGTCGTGCCCGTCTTCGAGGCCGAGGAAGAACACGGCGACCAGGCCGCTCCGGACAGCATGAGGCTGGCCGACCGACAGGTGCTCTCGATGCTGCACCGGATCCTCGCCCGAGTGTTGCCAGAGGATGCCAACGACGATGATGGTGACCACGAGTACCAGCTGATGCGGGCGCGCATCCTCGAGGAGGGTTTCACCGGCGAGTACTGGTACGAGGTGGCCGGGTTCCGGACCGAGCTCTCGAAGCGCGACTGCCGGCGGGTGATCGACATCCTGCAGATGTTCCGGATCCTGACCTACAGCGTCAGCCACCTCGAGAAGGAGGGGACGCCGGTCGATGAGGATCTGGCCCGCGTTCTGGAGTTCCAGGGATTCGACTTCAACGACTCGCTGGAGGGCCATATGGACGACTACGTCAAGTTCCAGATGCGCGACGGCGACCGCTGGACCGAGCTGCAGCCGCAGATCGAGCGCACCGACGGCGGGAACTCGCACTTCCCGATGCTCGAGACCTACATGCGGATGCTGGCCGAGTACCGCCGCATCATGGACAGCCGGGACCGAGGCAGCTTGGGCAGGCACGACTACCTCCTGTCCGCAGAGGAGTTGCAGCAGATCCGCGATGCTCGGATCCACCCCTCACGTCGCCACGAGTCGCAGGACTGACCAACGATGGGTACAAGCAACCGGCGTCGTGCTAACCTTCAGTCATCACGACCGGTTCCGCCTACCTCGGTAGGCCCAGGGCCGGTCTTCACTTTTCCCGGCGGTCGCGATGCACGATGACGTGAAGGCGTACCGAACCTACGAAGAGCAGGTCGACCTCCTCGCCGGCCGCGGCATGGCTATCGGGGACCGCGGCAAGGCGATCGCGACCCTGCAGCGAGTCAACTACTACCGCCTTAGCGGGTATTGGTACCCCTTCCGGCAGCTAGTCGGCGGGAACCGCGTAGACGACTTCTACCCTGGTACCAGCCTCGACGACGTGGTGGCGCTCTACGAGTTCGATGTCCGGCTGAGAGCGGCAACGTTCTCGGTGCTCGCCCCGATCGAGCTAGCGCTGCGAGCTCACCTTGGTCACGAGCTCGGCCGAGTGGACCCCTGCGCTCATCTCGATCCCGACCTGCTCGGCCCCACCGTGCAAAAGGGCAACTCATACCAGAAGTGGCTGGAGGGCTATGAGGCAGAGCTCTCCCGCTCGCGCGAGGATTTCGTCGCGCACCATCACGACAAGTACGGCGGACGCCTCCCAGTTTGGGCAGCGGTAGAAGTCCTCGACTGGGGAAGCCTCACGTGGCTCTATGGCTTCGCTCCCCGAAAGGTTCAGGACGCCGTCGCTGACGCGTGCGGTCTGCGGGCACCGCAGCTCACGAGCTGGATGAAGGCGCTCAACCTCGTCCGGAACACGTGCGCGCACCATGGACGGCTGTTCAATCGTGTCCACACGCTCTCGCCCAAGCTGCCGAAGGTTGGCATCTACCCGGATCTCGACGCCGTCTCGACAGACTGGTCCAGGACGTTCGGTCAGTTGACGCTGATCCAGTTCATGCTCGACCGGCTTGGACTCGGCCGGACCACGCTGCTGCCCGCAGTGATGAAGTCGTACCCGACCGTGCGCGCAGTGCCGATCACGCACATGGGCGCTCCGACCGACTGGCAGAGCGGGAGCGCCCTCTGGGCCAGCACGCTGTAAGGCACGGTGGCGCGAGCAACGGTTCACGTCGCCCAAGTCAGAACCGCTCGCGGGCTGCGTCATGGACGGTCTGAAGGGTCGCTTCAAGGCCCCCGAGGTCCGTGGCGAGCTGCTCGGCGTCGGCGAGATCGTTGACGATCGCCGTTGCGTATCCGAGTGCCTCGCCGGCCAGGTGGCCGAGCCCCGGATCCATCATCCGGAGTACAGCCACCTCCTCGCCCAACTGCGCGGCGAAGTCCCGGACGCGGACCTGTTGCTGTCGATGTGCTTCGTTGAAGCGCTGTTGAAACTCGTTGATCTGGGTTTGAGGAAGGCGGAAGCTGCTGGATGGAACCCGCGACTTGTTGCCGTCGTCGTCAACCTCGTAGATGATCCCCAGCGCGGCGTACCCCTTGTCGTGCGCGCGCCGGTACTCGTCATTGATGTCGCCAAGGGCAGCCGCCGCAGACTTCGCCGCCTCTTCAAGGCGGTACGCGAGACGAGCCAGCCGATCGATCGCCGTCCGTTCCTCCGTGGAGAGTCGAATGAACCTCACAGCGTCCTCGTCAGCGATGGCGACACCGCCGTCTGCTCCTTCGGCCTGTGCCTTCTTCCAGGCCTCCAACTCGTCGACGGAGTAGATCGCGTCGTGACGATCCACCGGCTTGTGGTGAACGCCGCAAAGGAGCAGTAAGTTGTCCGGCCCGTCCAGGTCGCCGACGAACTCGGGATCGTGGCGCGGCCCGCCCGGAGCTTCGGACCGTATGTGAGCGATCTCGGCTACGACTGTCTTTCGGCCGCGATCTTCGTAGACCAGCGGGGTACGGCAGCCCGGGAAGGCGCACTGCTCGGCCTGCCCGAAAAGCAACTTGATCGCTAGCTTCGTGTAGTTCCGCGACATCGTCAGCCCACGACGAGGTTCATGAGCTCTGTGTAGCTGTCGACGACGTCGTACTTCACCTGATCGGCAGCTGCCTTGGCGCTCAGCGAGTCGAAGAACTTCCGGGCGCACTCGATCTTCGACTTCTCGACCTGGCGCAGTTGCATGGACGACATCGAGCCCTTGGTCTCAGCGACGAAGTAGATGTGCTTGACCGTTCCCTCCTTGAAGGCGACGGCCCAGTCAGGGTTGTAGTCGCCGACCGGCGTGGGGATGAAGAATCCACGCGGCAGCTTGGCGTACACGACGACCTCATCGCTGGTGTCCAGATCGGCCACGAAGCGCCGTTCCGTTCCGGAGTCAGTGACGACGTAGTCGTAGATGTGCTTCTTCAGCTTGTCGCCGGCCTTGGCGAAGTCCTGCTTGGTCTGGTTGGCGGTGAAGATGTCGGTGTCGTGGCGATCGTCTAGCGCGTCGTAGCTCAGGTGCTCGACGATCACCGTCGCCTTCTGCTCGTTGATGAGCCGCGCGCTCTCGGTGATGAAGTGCTCAGGGTTCTGCCGGAACTTCGCGAAGGTCGCCGGCTTGATCTTGGTCAGGATCTTGGTGACTGTGCGACGAGTGAGCTGGGTCTTCTCGGTGATCTCCCCGAGCAAGTCGTACTTGACCTGCGAGCCCGAGCTGAGTGACTCGAACTCGGTCCGGTGCTGGCCCTTGTCGAACCCTTCGCCCGTCCCGAGTTCGTCAGCCTCAAGCGAGTCCTTTTGTCGGCCCTGCTCGATGACGTACTGGAGCGCGCTGACTTTGAGTTGCGCGTCGAGAGCGGTCACGCACTTCGTGATCAGCTCCGCAGAGTCAAACTCGACCTGGTAGACCGCCTTGTGGTTGATCCGGCTCCACAGTTCGGTGAACTCCTTCTTCTCGAAGTTCTTGTTGAGCGGGATGACCTTCGGCTTCCGGCTGTCACCGGGCTCGGGGAGCTCGAGGTACAGCACGTCGATCAGCGGCCACACGATGTCAAGAACTGGCTTCAGCGTCTCATCGGCCGTTGCCGCCAAGGTTCCTTCGCCCCGGGCCTGCTTGTAGGACTCCGACAGAGTGTCGTCGTCGTTGATGTAGTCGTTCTTGAGCAGGTACTTGTAGATCGCGCGAGCGAGCTTCTCCTCTACCACGCTCTCTTCACCCTCTGGCGTGACGATGGTCTTGCCGAGGAAGTACTTCTCCGTCGCCTTGCGCGGCCGGGCCGCAAGCGACTCGCTGATTTCTCGCTGCAGCCCCGTGACGAAGTCGGTGTAGGACTCGTCGGTGGCGACGGTGAGCTCGTTGATCTGATGCACGGTGAGCGGGTTGTCCATCCGTTCGCCCTGTTGGTTCACCGCAAGCCTCAGGCCGCGTCCGATCTCCTGGCGTCGCGAGACCGTGTTGTCGCTCTTCTTGAGCATGCCCATGGTGAAGACGTTGGGGTTGTCCCACCCCTCGCGCAGGGCCGAGTGGGAGAAGAGGAACCGCGTCGGCTCCTCGAAGGAGAGCAGCCGCTCCTTCTCCTTGAGGATGAGATCGTAGGCGTCGGTGTCGGTGGGCTGCCCCTTCTCGTCACCTCGGCCGGCGACCTTGCCGTCGACCTGGTGGCCCTTCTTGTCTATCGAGAAGTACCCCTTATGGGTGTCCTCGACGGCGATGTCCTTGAGGTAGAGCCGGTAGTCCTCGGCATCGAAGGGCAGTTCGCTGAGGTAGTCCTCGACCTGGCTTTGGTACTCCTCCTCGAACATGCGGGCGTACTCGCCCTTCGTGTCGTCGCGGTCGTAGTCGCGGTACTTGGCGACCTCGTCGATGAAGAACAGCGACAGGACCTTGACGCCCTGGCCGTAGAGCTCTCGCTCCTTGTCGAGGTGAGCCCGGATCACCTCGCGAATCTGAATCCGACGCTTGGCGGCCTCAGTGACGTCCTCGGTGATCTGTCCGGCTGTGACGAGGTCGCCGTTGCTCAGTTCGATGATGTCGCGGTTGGCATCGATGTCGGTGACGATCAGCGCCTTGCCATCGGGGTTGTAGGCCTCGATGCCCCCGGCGAGGTCGTGCAGGTTGCTGCCCTGCTCCACGCGCTTGAGCTGGCGCTTGATGCCGGACTTGGTCTGCACCTCGAGCTCGACCCGCGCAGCGGGCTTGGCTCCCTTCTTCACCTCGATCGCGTCGAGGTAGAGGTACGCGGTGCTGCCCGCCAGCCCCTTCACGGTGATGCCACGGACAGCGATCTTCTTCACGAGCTTCTGGTTGTAAGCGTCGAGCGCGTCAAGCCGATGCACCTTGTTGTGGTCGACCTTGTGCGTGGCCGAGTAGCGCAGCAGGAACAGGGGATTGAACTGGCTCAACGCCTTCAGAGTCTTGTCGGCTCCAATCTTCTGAGGCTCGTCAAGAATTAAGATCGGTCGGTTCGCGGCGATCACGTCGATTGGACGACGTGATTGAAAATCGTCCAGCTCACGAAAGATCCTGCGTGCCGCGTCCGAATGTTTCTTACCCTCGTGCGCCTGGCGCTCTGCGTCGGCTGCTGCATTGAATGCCTGAGTATTGATGATCATGACCTGCACGCCGGCGTCGGACGAGAAGCTTTCGAGCTCGTGGAGCTGGCTGGAGTTGTAGATGAAGGAGCGGGGCTTGGTGCCGTAGGTCTCCTGAAAGTGCTCTGCGGTGATGTCGAACGACTTCTGGACGCCCTCACGGATGGCGACGCTGGGCACGACCACGATGAACTTCGACCAGCCGTAGCGCTTGTTCAGCTCCATGATCGTCTTGATGTAGACATAGGTCTTGCCGGTCCCGGTCTCCATCTCGACGTCGAGGTTGATCTTCCCGGCCTTGCTCGGGACCATCTCGTCCGATCGCGGAAGGTTCTGGTGACGCTGGACGTCCTGGATGTTCTGCAGCAGCTGGGAGCCAGTCAGGCGGATCTCCGCGTTGCGGAATCCCGCGAGTTCGATCTGGCTCTGGGGCCCACGGCCGGGGTCGATCCGGTACTTGGTCGCGTCCACACGAGGCTGGCCCGCGAAGCACTCGACGACGGAGTCGACTGCTGCCGTCTGGTACGGCTGGATCTTGAACTGGAGCTTCACGACTCAGATCGCCTTCACGTCCGTTGCTGGCGAGAGCTCCTTGAATATCTGCTCCGCGTTGATCCGAGCGTCGTCAGAGGCGAACCCGGAGTCCCGGAAGACCGCACGCAGCGGCTGACGCTTCGCCATAGCGCGGACCAATTCAGGTTTGACCCGTTCGTCAAAGCAAGCCAGGAGCACATCTCCCTCCACCACAAATACGCGGAAGCCTTCGATCTGCTCAACGGCTATCGGAAGTGAGACCTCAAGCCCCCCGTCCAGAAGGACTTGGAAGAGCAGATCCTCCCCGGTGCGCCCGTCCTTGACGCTGTCCTCCAGCCCACTCAGCGTTTGCTGCTCTGTCTCGTCTGGGATCCGTAGAACGTCAGACATGTTGCTGGAATCGACTATGAAGGCACGGAACCCAACATCCAGATTGGCAGCAGCGAAGCCAGCGTCTTGACGGACCGCCCTACCTGCCCGCCGGGTTCGGTCCCGTGATAGCGCTGCGATCGACGAGAATCCTGCCTTGAACGCGTGGGACCTTCTGTCCACTTCTTCGTCGAGTTGAACCATCACGAAACGCCGGTCCCCGCCGTCTTCCGCATTGGCCAACAGCACCGCGTGGGCCATGGACGAGCTTCCGGCAAAGAAGTCGAGAACAGTACTCCCTGGACCGGCAGCGATGTCGACGATCCGCTTCATCAACTGAGGGGACTTGGGGAAGTCCATTAGAGGTTCGCCAAAAAGATCCTTGACGGCCCGTCGGCCATAGTCGTTGCCGAACTCAGGTTCCAGCCAAAGGGACTTGACGAGTGTCTTCGCAACTTCGCCATCCACGCCATGCAGGTAGTCCTTGCGATGGATCCGCCAGTCGCCGCCTACGCGCTCAGCCGCCAGGAGCTCGTTGTCCTTAGTGACGCGTTCGCGACCCCAGGTCCAGCAGGTCTGCGTTCCGTCAGGCGCGTCGGGCAACACGCGCACGCTGAATTCGTCTGACTCCGTAACCGACACTCGACCCGTAGCTTCGGACACGAAGAGCGGGTAGTAGAGATTGGGCCGGGTCTGGGGGTTGAACGCTTGGTTTCGGTTTCGCAGGCCGAGTAGACGGAACGGGCCGCGCTCATCTGACCGCTGGTACTCATCCGCCATGCGACCTTCCTTCGCGATCCCACGAATCGCTTCAGACTCTGAGTTGCGAACGAAGACCATCAAGGACTCATGTGTCTTCGCGACGAATCGATCCAAGTGACGACCTCGTGGGTTCACCTGCACCGCCAGCTGAGCGACGAAGTTCCCGGCACCGAAGACCTCCTCACCGATCCGGCGCAGGTTGGCGCTCTCGTTGTCGTCGATTGAGACAATCAGTACACCGTCGTCGGCGAGAAGGTTGCGGGCCAGCCTCAGTCGCGGATACATCATGCTCAACCAGTCAGAATGAAACCGACCGTTGGACTCTGGGTTCGCCACCAAACGCGCGCCCTTGTCGTCAGCCTGGCCCGTGCGGAGAAGATACTCATCAGTCGTTTCGGCGAAGTCATCCTCGTAAACAAAGTCGTTGCCCGTGTTGTAGGGCGGATCGATGTAGATGAGCTTGATCTTGCCGAGGTATGACTCCTGCAGCAGCTTGAGCGCCTCGAGGTTGTCGCCCTCGATGAACAGGTTCTTCGTCGTGTCGAAGTCGACGGACTCCTCACGAACGGGCCGGAGAGTCTTGGCGATGGGGGCGTTTGCGGCGAAGAGGGCTGCCCGCTTGCCGGGCCAGTCGAGCTGGTAGCGCTCCTGCGGCCCCTCGACGACATGGTCGGAGAGCTCCTGGCGCAGTAGGTCGAAGTCGATGGCCCGGACGGGGTTGCCGTCGGGGTCGATGGACTCGGTGACGACCGTGGGGAACAGCTCCGCGATCTTGTCGATGTTCTGCTCGGTCAGATCGGGTGAGTGCATGTCTAGCTTCTCCACGTGGCGTCCTCTGTCGTCGTCTCGTCTGGGGCGGTCGTCGTGTCTAGCTCAGCTTGGAGGGTGCGCAGGTCTCGTCGAAGGTCGACCTTGCGGTTGAACTGTGGCTCGAGGCGCACCTTCTTCTCGAGCCGGCCAATCTCCCGCTCCAGCTTCCGGATGTGGTCCATTCTGGCGATGCCGTCTGACAGTCTCTCGCCGCGACGGAGCGAATGTGGGAGCAGGGCACCCAGCAGCTGGGCGTAGAGGCCTTCGATATCGAGCGCTTGCGGGAGCGCAGCACGCTCGTCGGTCGCTCGGACCCATCCGGAGCGGAAGTAGGCCTTCGCCTTCGGCTTGCCTGCGGAGGCCTGTTGGTCGGCGGCGGACATCGCCTGCTCGACCCAGCTGCCGTCGTCGCGTCGCAGTTCGAACACGATGGGCGACGGGATGGACTTGTCGATTGAGGCGAGGACAGAGTCGTCCAGTTCCGAGGCCTTGAGGTCGACCTCGAACACTTGGATCTCGGAGACGTTCGCCGTGCCCTTGAGGCGGACGGACTCCTCGCCGAGCTTGTATGCCCAGCGAACGCGCTGGACCTGGTCGATGAAGCGCTGACGAACTGCGGTCGTCACGCCGCTTTCGGAGTAGAGGCGCTCCTTGGGGATGATGCGGTCGACCCGCCCAGCATTGGGCCACCGGAACAAGGGCTTCGGTTCGACTGGCTCAACCACCGAGGGGCTCCTCGGGTTCGACGATCGCAAGGAAGGCGATCAGCTCGAAGTCATCCAGTCCCGCAAAACTCTGCTGCAGTGCGGTGGTCCTGGCACCCGCGAAGAGACTGTCGATGTCTCGTTTCTCGGTGACGTCGATGAGTGAGCCGATCGCCTGGTTGAGGAGCGTCGAGTAGGCGCTCATGTCGACGCCTTCTCGCGTGGCGGCGTTGAAGACGCGGTAGGCCGGTGCGATCGGTTCGCTCCTGCCGCGGGCGCTGCTGCGGATGAGATCGAGCAGTGCCTTCACCTCAGTGTGGTCGGCGACGACGTCCCCGTCGGTGCCGAGATACACGAGGTAGTGCGGGTGTAGTCGGTTGTGCCGGTTGACCTTGACCTGGTCGTCAACGCTGCGGAGGGCGAAGATCACGCCGGGCTGGAGTCCCTTCGCCTGGTCCGAGGGCACGACGGCGTGGAGACCCTTGGGCGCAGAGGCGATGTCGCCGTACTCCTCCATGTAGGCGAGCAGGTCCATACGGAAGTCATTGAGACCCAGGTCGGTGATCGAGACTCCGGTGTTCGCGTCTTCGAGCTCGAGGATCTCGTCCTGAAGCTTGCGCAACTGTTCCCTGCGGAAGGCCGTCTCGCTGGTCTGCTGGGTCAGCAGGTTGTCGTCGGCGGTCGCCGCGAGATCGGCAATGACCATGCGGTTCTCGACGCGTTCCTTCAGGTTGATGTACTCGTCGAGGGAGATGTCGGGCCAGAAGTTGACCATCTGGATCGTCGCGTTGGCCGAGCCGATCCGGTCGATGCGACCGAACCGCTGGATGATCCGCACCGGGTTCCAGTGGATGTCGTAGTTGATCAGGTAGTCGCAGTCCTGGAGGTTCTGTCCCTCGGAGATGCAGTCGGTGCCGATCAGGACGTCGATCGATGCCGATTCGTTCGGGAACACGAGGTCCTTGTCCTTGGACCTCGGCGAGAACAGGGTGAGGACCTTCTGGAAGTCGTATCCGTCTCCCAAGGTCGTCTTCGGTCTGATGTTCCCGGTGACCAGGCCGAGGTCGAGCCCCTCGGCTTCGCTGAGTACTGGAGCGAGTTCGCGGTAGAGGTAGACGGCCGTGTCGGCGAAGGCGGAGAAGAGCAGGACCTTCTTGTTGCCGCTGTTGACGGGGTTCTGGACCTTGGTCAGGATCTCTTGCTTGAGCCGCTGGAGTTTGCGGTCGTGCCCGGGCGTGACCTGGTCCATGGCGTCGATGAGCTCGCGCAGCGTTTCGCGATCGTGCCAGAGGTCGGTGCGCCACGAGACGGTGTCCATGTCGGCGAGGTCGATCTGGAACTTCTTCCCGACCGACCGGTTCTCCGACACGTCGAAGTCGTCGTCGTCAGCGTCGATGTCCAGCCCGACGCCGAGATCCTCGACCACCCCGTCGTGGTTGTCGAGTGTCTTGAGCGCTTGGCTCACTGCGCTGTCGACCTTCCTTAGGGTGATACGGAATGCCTCGACTGAACTCTCCAAGCGCTTGAGCAGGTTGACCGTCATCAGCTTCTGGAGGCCACGTTCACGGCCTGCCTGGCCGAGGTTGCCGCGCGCGGTGCCGCCCTGGACGCTGGAGAGGTCGATGTACTTCTGTATCTTGCTGGCATGCACGTACGACAGGGGTGCGTACACCGCGAGGTTCATTTGCTGCAGCTGCTCGAAGATCTCGTTGAAGCTCGGGGCTTCGGGCAGGTCGGTGAGCGGCTCTCGGATCGAGATCGGCGGCCGGCGCTTGGGGAAGACGCCGATCTCAGTGGTGTCGTAGAACGCCTGGATGTGCTTGCGGGACCGTGCGATGGTGACCGAGTCGAGGAGTTCGAAGAAGTCGAAGTCGAGCATCCTGAGGATCGCGTCGGTGGTGCGGTCCTCGACGGGTAGCTCCGACCACTTCTTGAAGGCAATCTGGGCATCGCGGAAGACCTGCTCAACGCTAGTGGAGATATCCAGCTTCGCGGAGAGGTTCTCGGACTCGCCCTCGTACGCGAGCGCCAGCTGGTTCTTGAGGTCGAGGAACCTGTTGTTGACCGGGGTGGCGGAGAGCATCAGCACCTTCGTCTTGACGCCCTGTTGGACGACCTGGCGCATCAGCCGCTGATACCGGCTCTCCCTCTCCGCGGCGTAGTCAGCGTTGCGGAAGTTGTGGGACTCGTCGATGACGACCAGGTCGAAGTTGCCCCAGTTGACCTTGGCGAGGTCGAGGCTCCCGGAGAGGCCTCGGTCTCGTGAGAGATCGGTGTGCGCGAGGACGTCGTAGTTGAAGCGGTCCTTGGCGAGGAGGTTGGTGACGTAGGGGCTGTTGTAGGTCGTCCAGTTGTCGGAGAGCTTCTTCGGGGCGAGCACCAGGACCGCCTTGTTGCGCAACTCGTAGTACTTGATCACGGCGAGCGCGGTGAAGGTCTTACCGAGGCCGACGCTGTCGGCGAGGATGCAGCCATTGTAGGTCTCGAGCTTATTGATGATGCCGGTGGCCGCGTCGCGCTGGAAGTTGTAGAGGCGCTTCCAGATCTCGGTGTCCTTGTACCCGGTGAGGTCGTTGGGGAGCACGTCCTCGCTGATGTCCTCGAGGAACTCGGCGAAGAGGTTGTAGAGGATGAGGAAGTAGATGCGCTCGGGGCTGTTCTCGGCGTACACCGAAGAGATGTGCTCGTGGATCAGCTCGGTGACGTCCTCGACCTGCTGTGGGCTGTTCCAGATCTGGTCGAAGGTCTCGAGGTACGCCGCCGTCATGGGTGTGTCGTCGAGCTTGTTGACCAAGTAGGAGACCGCATCCCCCTTCTCATAGCCGAGGTCGGCAGAGGTGAAGCCGTGCAGCGGCATGTACGCCGTGGTGTCATCTACGACAGCGAACTGCTGCATGTGGCCGCCGGTCTTGTTGGACTTGAAGGTGACCTTGGACTTGATCCATTCGGCACACTCTCGGGCGATCGCTCGCTGGTTGAGCTTGTTGCGGAGGCGGATCTCGAACTCGGAGCCGTACAGGCTGGACTCTCGCCGCGCCTGTGGGATGAAGAACTCGCGGCGCTCCTTCCGGGCTCGATCTGTTGCCTCGTTGGCCACGAACGTCGGTGAGGTGAAGATGAACTCGAGCGAGTCGAGGTCCGTGAGCTCCTCCTTGAGTGCCTCGAACGCGAAGATGGAGAAGGTCGATGCTGCGACCCGTAGCCGGGCTCCTGAGGCGACGGAATTCTTGAGGTCGTCCCCCAGGAGCCGGTTGATGTTGTCGATGATCTCCATCAGCCGACGTCCTCGGCTGAGCTGTCGTCAGCTCCTTTGGCTCGCACCCAGGCGTCGACCTCGCTCACCTGGAACTTCCAGAGCCGACCGACCCGGTGAGCCGGCATGTTCCGCTTCGCGATCCAGGTGTAGACGCTGTCTTTGGTCACGCCGAGATGCTCGGCGATCACATCGGCTGACACCCAAGGCTCGGTCACGAGCCCATGCTAGTACGATTAAGCTTGGTCTTTGCCGGTTCCTCCGAGTTTCTCAGCCAGCCAGCTGCTACACGTCGGCCAGCGGGACTTGGTCGGTGTCACCTCCCGCCGGCGCGGGTGGCTCTTCTGCCAGACCGATCGCCTCCCCATCCACGATGGTCGCGGGGTCCAGCTCGCATTCCGGGCAGCAAGTCGAGCCGGTGAAGGCGCTGTGCAACGTTTTGTGGGTGTAGTGGGAGGTCGTCTCGACCACGTGGCCGCAATACAGGCGCAGCCGCCACCGCATCAACTCATGAGGCGGAGTTCGATGGCCGAGCAAGCGGCTGAGCTCGGAGACCTGCCCCGGCCGCAGCGGTGGTGCCTGTTGAGCGAGCCGATGTGCGTGTTCACGGATGCGCCCAGACTCCTCCTGCGCCCTCTGGTGCTTCTTCGTGAGCTCGAAGGGGGTCTCCAGGCCTCCCCGCTGCTCGTACTCCGTGAGGTCCACCATGACTACTCCTCCATATGCCGCTCGACCGCTTCATCCCAGGCTTCGACCTCGTGCGCAGTGAAGGTGTGCCGGTTCATCTCGGTGACGAGGTAGCCGAGCTCGCGCCACGCCTCGGCGTAGGCAGGGTCGATGCCGGTGGCGTCGAAGGCCTCGAAGATCATGTCCCAGTCGAAGTCGAGTTCTTCCAGGGGCCGTGGCTCACGTGCATCCGCGTCGAAGAAGAGCGGGTCCTCGGGGGCAGGCTCGCGCCCGAACGTCTCAACGAACAGTGCGCGTCGACGCCGGAGCACGTCGGCCATCTGCACGCCGGTCTCAGGCTCTGCGTCCCAGGAGTACTGCCGGCCAGTCGGCGTCCGGGCGGTCTGCACGAACCTCATGTTCCCGTCGCGTTCGCGTACAAGACGGGCGTGCTCCTCACGCCGCTGTTCCGCTGCCCGTCGAGGGTCTCCCGACATCCGGTGGCGGGTGCTCTTCTTGCGCTTGTTCTTGGCCATCGTCCACCAGTCTGCACGGTGCCGGTGACTGCCGCCAGCGACTGACCGCGTTGTGCACGGTGGGTGCACAGTAGAGCGTCAATAGCGCTCTGACCTGCGGAAACGTGGCCCTCTAGAAGTACCAGGGGTAGGGGCCCCAGTCCGGTGCCCGCTTGTCCAGGAAGGCGTCGCGGCCCTCGACCGCCTCGTCGGTCATGTAGGCCAACCGGGTCGCCTCCCCGGCGAAGACCTGCTGCCCCATGAGCCCGTCGTCGGCGAGGTTGAAGGCGAACTTCAGCATCCGCTGCGCCGTGGGGCTCTTGCCGAGGATCTCCCGGGCGGCCTGGACCGCCTCGGCCTCCAGCTCGGCGTGGTCGGCGACGAGGTTGACCGCACCCATGCGCTGCATCTGCTCGGCGTCGTAGGTGCGCCCGAGGAAGAAGATCTCGCGGGCGTTCTTCTGGCCCACCATCGCGGCGAGGTAGGCCGAGCCGTAGCCGGCGTCGAAGCTTCCGACGTCGGCGTCGGTCTGCTTGAAGCGGGCGTGCTCGCGGGAGGCGATCGTGAGGTCGCAGACCACGTGCAGGCTGTGCCCGCCGCCGGCCGCCCAGCCGCCCACCACCGCGATCACGACCTTGGGCATCGTGCGGATGAGGCGCTGGACCTCGAGGATGTGCAGGCGGCCACCCTCGGCCTTGACCCGCGCGGCGTCGACGCTGTCCGCGGTCTCGGCGTCGGCATACTGGTAGCCGCTGCGGCCGCGTATGCGCTGGTCGCCGCCGGAGCAGAAGGCCCAGCCGCCGTCCTTGGGAGAGGGGCCGTTGCCGGTGAGCAGCACGACGCCCACGTCCGGGGTCATCCGGGCGTGGTCGAGAGCGCGGTAGAGCTCGTCGACGGTGTGCGGGCGGAAGGCGTTGCGCACCTCCGGGCGGTCGAAGGCGATCCGCACGCAGCCCAGCTCGGCGTGCCGGTGGTAGGTGATGTCGGTCAGCTCGAAACCCTCGACCGGCTTCCAGGCGGCGGGGTCGAAGGGGCTGCTCGGGGCGTGGCGCGGGTCGGCGTTCTCGGTCACGGCGTCACTGTAACGAGCAGGGGTGAGCGCTCCTGTCCTGGAGACCGACGTCGCGGAGGGAGACGGCGGTGACCAGCAGCAGGTCCGCCTCGACCTCCTCGACCCGCAGACCTGGTCGGTGATGGGCGAGGTGGACTCGATGCTCCTCGTGCGGCCCCCTGCCCTGGGCAACGTGCGGCGGGACCTGCTGCCTCCAGGTCGTGCCGCACGCCGCGGTGGAGAGCTTGCTGCGGGCCGGGCCAGAGGCGCTCAGCGACGACGAGGTGGCCGACGTGCTCAGCACTGTGCTCGACAGGAGGGTGCGGTATGCCCGACCGGGCCTGCCGCGCGGCTCGGCCTCGCGGACGGGTTGAGCGACGACGTGCAGCGGGTGCTGGGTGAGCCGCCCACCTCCTTCGCGGAGTTCGCCCGGCGGGAGCAGCCCCCATGGTCGCGGCGCGGTGGCTGACCGCGGGGCGAGAGAGGATCAACCGTCGCGCGAGGAGAGCACGCAGAACTCGTTGCCCTCGGGGTCCGCCAGCACGGTGAAGGTGTCGGTCTCGGTCTGACCGACGTCGACGTGGGTGGCGCCCAGGTCGAGCAGCCGCCGCACCTCGGCGTCCCGGTCCTGGCTGGTGTGCGGGGCGAGGTCGAGGTGCAGCCGGTTCTTGACCTCCTTGCCCTCGGGCACCGGCACGAAGACGAGCCCCTGGCCGCGCCGCATCCAGGCGTCGAGGTCGCTCTCGTGCTCGGGCCCCTCCAGCGCGAAGCGGGGGACCGCGACCGCCTCCTCCGGGGTGTCGTAGACGACGGTCCAGTCCAGCGCCTCCGCCCACCAGCGGGCCTGGGCCTGCGGGTCCCGGCAGTCGACGACGACGGTGTACCACTTGAGTGCCATGTGGTCATCCTGCCCGCGGATCGGCCCGCGATGGGAGCCCTTCGGCGAGGTCGCGGACAGGTGGCGTCCGCCGGCGGCCGGGGGAGGTCGTCCTACGCTGGACCGGTGCCCGACCCCGAGATCCCGGACCTGGACGAGCTGCTGGCCGCCGCGCACGTCGTGCGGCTGCCGATGCGGGTGCGCTTCCGCGGGGTGACGACGCGCGAGGCGGTGCTGCTGCGCGGCCCGGCCGGCTGGGCCGAGTGGGCCCCCTTCGTCGAGTATGCCGACCCCGACGCCGCGCGCTGGCTCGCCGCTGCGGTCGAGGCCGGGTGGGGCGAGCTGCCCCCGCCGGTGCGTGACGAGGTCGGGGTCAACGCCACCGTCCCGGCCCTGCCGGCCGCCGAGGTGGAGGGCCTGCTCGCCCGGGTGGACGCCCGCCGGACCGCGAAGGTCAAGGTGGCTGAGGCCGGCCAGGGTCTCGTCGACGACGTCGAGCGGGTCACCGAGGTGCGTCGGCTGCTGGGGCCGCAGGCCCGGATCCGGGTCGACGCCAACGGCGGCTGGTCGGTGGAGGAGGCGACCACGGCGCTCGCCAGGCTCGCGCCGCTGGACCTGGAGTACGCCGAGCAGCCCTGCGCCACCGTCGAGGAGCTGGCCGAGCTCCGGCGGACCCTGGCGCGCCACGCCATCGACGTGCCCGTCGCCGCGGACGAGTCCATCCGCCGCGCCGAGGACCCGCTGCGCGTGGCGCGGCTGGACGCGGCCGACCTCGTCGTGGTCAAGGTCGCACCGTTGGGCGGCATCGCCCGTGCCCTCGACGTCATCGAGCGGTGCGGGCTGCCGGCCGTGGTCTCCTCGGCGCTGGACACCTCGGTGGGCCTGTCGCTCGGGGTGCGGCTCGCCGCAGCCCTGCCGATCCTCCAGCACGACTGCGGGCTGGGCACGGCGACCCTGTTCGACGCCGACGTCGTGGCCGAGCCGCTGGCGCCGAAGGCCGGCCGGCTGACGCTCCAGCGCGCCGAGGCGGCCCGGGACTTGGTCGACCCGGCCGCGCTCGCGGCATACCGACCGGAGCCGGAGCGTGAGACCTGGTGGCGCGACCGCCTCACCCGCGCCCACGCGCTCCTCTGACCGCGCTGAAAGATTTACGCGACGGAAACATCGGTAACGCACCTTTTACACCGATGCGCCTGCTCCCGAAACATCCCCGGTCTTGACTGGTGCGCACGGCGAGCGGACTCCCACCCCCGACAGACGTGACGCGGGGAGCCCGAGCGCACCACCACTCACTGGAGGCACGCAACGATGGAACTCTCGACCAGCGACGTCTGGGTCATGGTCTCGGCGGCGCTCGTGCTGCTGATGACGCCGGGCCTGGCGTTCTTCTACGGCGGTATGGCGCGAGCCAAGGCCTCGACGAACATGATCATGATGAGCTTCGTCTCGATCGGTCTCGTCGGTGTGGTCTGGGTCCTCTGGGGCTACGGCATGTCGGCCGCCCCGCCGCTGCTCGGCGGTCTCGTCGGCAACCCGGCCGCGGACTTCGGGCTCGCGAACCACGTCGGCACCGCTGACATGATCGGCATCGGCTTCGGCGCGACCTTCGCGATCATCACCGTGGCCCTCATCTCCGGTGCGGTCGCCGACCGCACCCGCTTCGGCTCCTGGTCGGTCTTCGTGCCGATCTGGGTCACCCTGGTCTACTGCCCGCTGGCCTTCATGGTGTGGGGCGGTGGCCTGCTCTCCGCCGACGGCGCGATCGGCGCCACCTTCGGCGAGGCGATCGACTTCGCCGGTGGCACCGTGGTCCACATCAACGCGGGCCTGGCGGCCCTGGTGCTGGTCTACATCATCGGCTCCCGCAGCGACTTCGGCCCCAAGGGCTTCCACAAGCCGCACAACATCCCCCTGATGATGCTCGGCGCCGCCCTGCTGTGGTTCGGCTGGTTCGGCTTCAACGGTGGCGCCGCGGGCACCGCCGAGGAGGCCGGCCTGATCTGGGTCAACACCATGGTCGCCCCGGCCGCCGCGATGCTGGCCTGGCTGATCACCGAGCGCGTCCGCGACGGCCACGCCACCTCCCTGGGTGCCGCCTCCGGCGTCGTCGCCGGTCTGGTCGCGATCACCCCGGCCTGCGCCAGCGTCTCGGCCCTCGGCGCGATCCTCATCGGCGTCCTCGCCGGTGTCGCCTCGGCGCTCGCGGTGGGCCTGAAGTACAGGTTCGGGTATGACGACGCCCTCGACGTCGTCGGTGTCCACCTGGTCTCGGGCATCGTCGGGACCGTCATGATCGGCTTCCTGGCGCTGCCGGTCGACGGCGAGGGCGGTGGCCTCTTCTACGGCGGCGGCGCCGGGCAGCTGGTGGCCCAGGTCGTCGCCACCCTCTTCACCCTGGTCTACACCGGCGTGATGACGGCCCTCATCGGCCTGGCGATCGCCCGGACCATCGGCTTCCGCGTCAGCGCCGAGGACGAGGCCCGCGGGGTCGACCTGTCCGAGCACAGCGAGTCCGCCTATGCCTTCGGTGATGAGGAAGCCTCCTACGACCCCATCGCCGAGGAGGCCCGCGCCTAGTCGCTCGGGGCGACGCGCGAGCCAGCACGACAGCGGGGCACCCACGGCCGACAGCCGCCGGGGTGCCCCGCTCGTGCGTCCCGACCCGCACCCTGGCGGGGCAAGTCATTCGACCCGTGCCGCCGCGGGCGATACCCTCAGGTGTTCCCGTTCCACCCCCCACACACTTTCGTGAGGTGCTCCCGTGCCCACCGGCAAGGTCAGGTTCTTCGACGAGGACAAGGGCTTCGGCTTCGTGTCCAGCGACGAGGGCAGCGACGTCTACGTGCCCCGCTCCGCCCTGCCCGAGGGCGTGGGCGCGCTCCCACGCGGCAGCAAGGTGGAGTTCGACGTCGTCGCGGGCAAGCGCGGCGACCAGGCGCTGCACGTGCGGCTGCTCGACCCTGCCCCCTCGGTGTCGCGCGGTCTGTCGATGCGCGACCGCAAGCCGGCCGAGGAGATGGTGGTGGTCGTCGAGGACCTCATCACCCTGCTCGACCAGGCGTCCTCGTCCCTGCGCAAGGGCCACTACCCCGACCGCACCCACGGTGCAGCGATGGCCAAGGCGCTGCGCGCGGTGGCCGACCAGTTCGAGGCCGGGAAGTAGCCCGTATGCCCTCTCCCCGCAGCGATGCCGTCCTGACCGGTGCCGTCGAGGTCGCCCGCGCCGCCGCGGGTGAGATCGCCGAGCCGGGCACCGTCGGCGACCACCTCGAGGTGGTCATGGAGGCCGAGCGGCTGGCGACGCACTACTTCGCCTGCACCGCTGCCGCCTACCCGGGCTGGCGCTGGGCCGTGACGCTCTCCCGCGTCCCGCGGGCACGCAAGGCCACCATCAGCGAGGTGCATCTCCTCGCCGGCGAGGGGGCCTTGCTCTCCCCGGAGTGGGTGCCGTATGCCGAGCGCCTCGCCCCCGGTGACATCGGCCCCGGTGACCGGACCGCCTTCGTCGCGGACGACCCGCGGCTGGAGGCCGGTTTCGAGGCCACGGGGGAGGAGGACGTCGACCAGGTCGCCCTCTGGGAGCTGGGTCTCGGACGGCCCCGGGTCCTCTCGGCCGAGGGCCGTGACGCGGCGGCCACCCGGTGGCAGGACGGCGACCACGGCCCCACCAGCGAGAGTGCCCGCAAGGCTCCCGCGCCCTGCCGGACCTGCGGCTACTTCCTGCCGATGGCCGGAGCGTTGCGCACCGTCTTCGGCGTCTGCGCCAACGAGTGGTCGCCCGCGGACGGCTCCGTCGTGGCCCTCGACTTCGGCTGCGGGGCGCACAGCGAGGTGGACGTCGAGAAGCGGGCGCCGGAGCGCATCGACCCGCCGGTGCTCGACGACGAGACCGAGATCGTCTTCAGCGACCGCTGAGGACCACGGCTCACGCCTCGGCGGCGTTGCCCTTCCCGCGGCGCAGGTAGGCATACCCCAGCGCGCCGAGCACGATCCCCGCGACGGGCACCCAGACCCACCACTCGCGGTCCCCGGTGCGCAGCGAGGGCAGCGCGAGCAGGACCGCCAGGACCACCAGCCAGACGAGGATCCCCCAGCGCACCAGGGTGATGGTGCGCAGGGTGACGTCGGGCGGGCGGACGTCCTCCGGGGGCCGGTTCGGCGGAATCCTGCTCACGCCACCAACGTAGCCCTCTCCACACAGGGAACGCGCCGAGGGCGTGATCGTTAGATGGAGTAATGAGATAGACTAACGACCGTATGCCTGACGCCTCACCCGATCCCGCGACCGCCGCCCTGGCGCACGACCTGCGCATCGCGTGCATGCGGGTCGCCCGCCGGGTGCGTTTCGACGCCGGCAACACCATCGCCCCGCACCACTTCAGCGTGCTCGTGCGGCTGAGCGAGCAGCCGCGCACCCTCGGCGAGCTGGCGTCGATCGAGCAGGTGAGCCCGCCGAGCATGAGCCGGACCGTGACCCAGCTGACCGACCTGGGGTATGTCGACCGGTCGCCCGACGCGGACGACGGCCGGCTGGTGCGGCTCTCGCTGACCGAAGAGGGCGGGGCGGTCGTGGGTCGTGAGCGCGCCCTGCGGGACGCCTGGATGGCGGCGCGCCTGGACGGTCTGAGCAGCGCTGACCGGGGCGTCCTGCGGCAGGCCGCGGAGCTCCTCGAGGGGCTCCTGTGCGGCGACGTCGACCGGGGCGAGGCGTCCCGGGAGGGCACGGGGACGGGGGAGGTGCGGTGAGCGCGATGTTCTCCGCGCTCTCGGTGCGCAACTACCGGATCTACGCCACCGGCGGCATCATCTCCAACACCGGGACCTGGATGGGCCGCATCGCCCAGGACTGGGTGGTGCTCACCGAGCTCACCGACAACTCCGCGCAGGCGCTCGGTCTGGTCACCGGCCTGCAGTTCCTGCCGATCCTGCTCTTCTCACCGGTCGCGGGAGCGATCAGCGACAACTTCTCCAAGCGCAAGGTCATGCTCGTCAGCCAGAGCGCGATGGCCTTCTTCGCCACCGTCATGGGGATCGCGGTGCTCACCGGCCACATGGAGCTGTGGCACATGTTCGTCCTCGCCTTCCTCTCCGGCACGGCGGCCGCCGTCGACGCCCCCGCCCGCCAGGCCTTCGTCTCCGAGATGGTCCCGAAGGCGCAGATCACCAATGCCGTGGGGCTCAACTCCGCGTCCTTCCACTCCGGCCGCCTCATCGGCCCCGCGGTGGCCGGCCTGCTCATCGCTGCCGTCGGCACCGGCCCGACGCTGCTGCTCAACGCGGTGACCTTCGTCGCGGTGATCCTGGCGCTGCTCGCGATGGACCCCTCCCAGCTCGCGACCCGCGACCGCACCGGACCCCGCGGCAGCGTGCGCGAGGGCATCGCCTACGTCCGCGGCCGGCCGGACATCCAGCTCATCCTCGTCATCGCCTTCATGCACGGCACCTTCGGGATGAACTTCCAGATCTTCAACGCCCTCATGTCCACCGAGGTCTTCGGCAAGGACGTCGCCGAGTTCGGGATCACCGGCTCGGTCATGGCCATCGGCTCCCTCGCCGGCGCCCTCCTGGCCGCGCGCCGCGACCGCCCCCGGTGGCGCCTGCTCCTGGGCTCGCTGGCCGCCTTCGCCGGGTGCACCGCGCTCATCGCCCTCGCACCGAGCTTCACGGCATACACCCTCCTGCTGATCCCGACCGGCCTCTTCGCCCTGACCGTCATGGTGAGTGCCAACGCGATGGTCCAGCTGAGCGTCGACCAGGCCGTCCGCGGTCGGGTGATGGCGCTCTACATGGCCGTCTTCATGGGCGGCACGCCGGTGGGATCCCCCTTCCTCGGGTGGTTCGCCGAGCAGTTCGGTGCCCGGGCGACGGTGCTCATCGCCACGGTGATGTGCGGCGCCACCGCTGTCCTCGCCGCCGTCCACGTCATGCGCCACGACCACCTGCGGCTGCGCTTCCGCGCCCGTTGGCCGCGCCCGGTCTACCTGGTGCGCATGACCGAGCCGCTCCCTGAGAAGGTGACCTGATGAGTGCCCGAACCCGTCGCCTCGTCGTGCTGGTGGCCCTGGCCGCCCTGATCCTCGTCCCCGTCCTGGCGGCCCTGGGCTGACGATGACCTCCACCACGCGCCCCACGCTCACCGGCTCGGTCGGCATGGTCTCCAGCACGCACTGGATCGCCTCCTCGGCCGGTATGCGGATGCTCGAGCTGGGCGGCAACGCCGCCGACGGGGCGGTCGCCGCCGGCTTCGTGCTGCAGGTCGTCGAGCCGCACCTCAACGGTCCGGGGGGCGATCTGCCGCTCATCGTCGCCTCCGCCGACGACCCGACGCCGCGGGTCCTGTGCGGCCAGGGCCCGGCGCCGGCCGGCGCCACCCCCGAGCACTTCGCCGCGGCCGGGCTGGACCGCGTCCCCGGGTCCGGGCCGCTGGCCACCGCCGTGCCCGGCGCGACCGTCGCCTGGCTCACGCTGCTGCGCGACCGCGGGACGATGAGCGTGCAGGAGGCGCTCGGCCCGGCGATCCACTACGCCCGGCACGGTCACCCGGTGGTCCCGCGGGTCAGCTCGACCATCGACTCGGTGCGTGACCTGTTCGCCTCCGACTGGCACACCTCGGCCGACCAGTGGCTCGTCGACGGCGGGGCGCCCGCGCCCGGGACCGTCGTCACCAACCCGGCCTGGGCCGACACGCTGGAGCGGCTGCTCGAGGCAGAGCGGGACGCGGTGCGGGACGGCGGCTCACGGGAAGCCGGCATCGACGCCGTGCTGACCGCCTGGCGGCAGGGGTTCGTCGCCGAGGCCATCGGCGCCTTCGCGCAGCGCGCCTTCCGGCACAGCGGCGGCGCGGTCCTGCCCGGTGTGATCACGGCCGAGGACGTCGCGACCTTCGAGGCCACCTGGGAGGACGCGGTGACGGCGCAGTGGCGCGGCCACACGATCGCCAAGACCGGTCCGTGGGGGCAGGGTCCGGCGCTGCTGCAGGTGCTCGCGATGGTGGACGAGGTGGCCGGCGAGGACCCGGGCGCGACCGATCTGGACACGGTCGCGGGGGTGCACACCCTCGCCGAGGTGTGGAAGCTGGCCATGGCCGACCGGGAGGCGTGGCTCGGCGACAGCGCGGGCGAGGACGCCCTGCCCATGAGCGACTTCCTCGACCCGGCCTACGTCGCGGACCGGGCGGCCCTCGTGGGCGAGCGCGCCTCCCGCGAGCTCCGGCCCGGCGCACCCGGAGGCCGCGAGCCCCGGCTGGCCGCACAGGCGATGGTCCCCGAGGGTGCGGGTGCGGACGCCGCCGACGGCAGCGCCGGTGAGCCCACCGTGCAGCGGGACGGCGCCACCCGGGGCGACACGTGCCACGTCGACGTCGTGGACCGGTGGGGGTTGCTCGTCTCCGCCACCCCCAGCGGCGGCTGGCTGCAGTCCAGCCCGTTCATCCCCGAGCTCGGCTTCGCGCTCGGCAGCCGGCTGCAGATGACCTGGCTCGAGCAGGGGCTTCCCAGCTCGCTCGTCCCCGGCCGGCGACCCCGCACCACGCTGACGCCGACGATGGTGCTGCGCGAGGGCATACCCGTCCTCGCCTGCGGAACCCCCGGAGGCGACCAGCAGGACCAGTGGCAGAGCGTCTTCCTGCTGCGCCATCTCGTCGGCGGCGCCGGGCTGCAGGAGGCGATCGACGCGCCGGTCTTCCACACCACGAGCTTCCCCGGCTCGTTCCACCCGCGCGCGAGCGAGCCCGGCGTGCTGGTCACGGAGTCCCGGCTGGGTGCGGACGTGCTGGACGGGCTGCGCGCCCGCGGGCACGAGGTCCTGGACCAGGGCCCGTGGAGCCTGGGCCGGATGTGCGCCGTCGCCCGCGACCCGGAGACCGGGGTGCTCAGCGCCGGGGCGAACCCCCGGGGAATGCAGGGGTATGCCGTCGGGCGTTGACACCAGGAGACCGCCTACCCTGGCGGCACACCCCAGATCCGCAGGAGGACCCGTGCCCGGCAAGACCCGGCTGGCCAAGCAGGCGATCAAGTACGGACCCGTGGTCTACGCCATGGCGCAGAAGTACGGCCCGCAGGTGGTCGACCAGATCCTCAAGCAGCGTGAGCCCGCGACCCGGTTCGTCCAGGACCAGGCCGCCAAGGCCCGCACCAACCCTCGCAAGCACGCCCTCGCTCACGCGGACACCGTGGTGGAGGGCTCGTTGCAGCAGGTCTTCCACCGCGGCCAGCCCTACTGGGTGGTCTTCTCCCGCAACGAGCCGGTCGGCGTGCACCCGCACACCGACGCCCCCTTCGACACCCTGCTGCTCAACGCCGACCCGGCGAAGCGGCACACCCCCGACGAGCTGCGCCGCACCGTGCACCTGCCGCGCCGGGGCAGGCGATGAACGGCGCGCTCGGCGGGCGGGCCGACTACACCGGGGAGGGGATCACCGAGCAGGACGCCCCGGAGGCGCCGCTGCCGCTGGTGCAGGACTGGCTGGACCAGGCGATCGCCCGGCACGAGGAGCGCGGGGACGTGCCCGAGCCGGCGGCCCTCTGGGTGGCCACGGTCGACGCCGACGGTATGCCCGACGTGCGCGCCGTGCTGATGCGCTTCCTCGACGCGCAGGGCCCGGGCTTCCTCACCAGCAGCGACTCGGCCAAGGGGCTGCAGCTGGCGGCGAACGACAAGGTGGCGGCGACGCTCACCTGGGCAGGGATGTTCCGGGCCGTCCGCTTCCGCGGCCGCGCCCAGGAGCTGCCGACGGACCTGGTCGACGACTACTTCCGGAGCCGCCCCTACGGCTCCCGGATCAGCGCGCACGCCTCGACGCAGAGCGCCCCCGTCGCCGACCGGGCGACGCTGGAGCAGGCATACCAGGAGTGTGCGGAACGCTGGCCGGACCGCGGTCGGCCGGACGACGTGCCACGGCCGACGACGTGGAGTGGCTACCGGATCGTCCCGGAGCGGGTCGAGGTCTGGGGCGGCCGGCGCAACCGGCTGCACGACCGGCTCGTCTGGGAGCGGGTCGCGGCGGGCGGGCTGGACGACCCGGCGGCCTGGCGACGCAGCAGGATCCAGCCGTGAGCCCGGCGCAGGAGCCGAGCCCGTCGGACCCCGGCCCTAGGATGACACCGTGAGCGGCGACCTGATCGACACGACGGAGATGTACCTCAAGACGATCTTCGAGCTGGAGGAGGACGGCGTCCTGCCCATGCGGGCGCGCATCGCCGAGCGCCTCGGCCAGTCGGGGCCGACCGTCTCGCAGACCGTCGCTCGCATGGAGCGCGACGGTCTGCTCGAGCTGGCCGAGGACCGCCACCTCGTGCTCACCGACCACGGTCGGCTCTCCGCCGTGCGGGTCATGCGCAAGCACCGGCTCGCCGAGCGGCTGCTCATGGATGTCATCGGCCTCGACCCGGCCTACGTCCACGACGAGGCGTGCCGCTGGGAGCACGTCATGAGCGAGCAGGTGGAGAAGAAGATCCTGCAGCTCGTCGAGGACGGCACCAGCTCGCCCTACGGCAACCCGGTGCCCGGCCTCGCCGAGCTCGGGCAGCAGGACGCCCCGCCGGCCCAGGGTGTCGCGAGCAGCGAGCTGGCCGAGGGCGGGGACCGGAGCACGACGACGGTCGTCCGGCTGGGTGAGCCGGTCCAGGTGGACCCCGAGGTGCTCGGGCTGCTGCTGGAGTCCGGCGTAAGGCCGGGCGCGCGCGTCGCGGTGTGGAGCGAGGACGGGCGGACCATCGTGGAGGCACTGGACGGCGAGGCCGTGTCCCTGCCGACAGATGTCGCCGCGCACATCTTCTGCGCCGCGCCGACCCCCTCCTGACGTGTGAGATGGCTCACGCGGAGCCTGGGAGGTCGGTCAGGCCGGACCGCAAATCTGCAGGTCAGCAGGGATGGTGCTGGTGAGGTCTTCACGGGTTGTCCACAGCGTCGTTACCTCAGCGTGACATTTGTTACCGGGGCTGTGTACCGTTGTCGAGTCCTCCTCCCTGGGGGGATCCCCGAAGCGTGACTGCCTAGTCCTGTCCGCGCGCACCCGGGGCCGTGGCACGTACGAACACCGCTTGACAGGAGCGGGGGAACCACCTCTGGAGCCGGACCTGGCTCCTCGGGGCGAACGGTCCGGCTCGGTCGGACCAGGGGCACTCCAGCCCAAGCCCGACAGCTCACCCCGCAGGCACTGGAGGATCTACATGACGCAGCGCATCACCGGCCGCCACCGTCGGCCCGGTCGTCTCAGCACGACCAGCACCGCTCTCACCCGCACGGCGGCCGTCGCGGCCACCTCGACCGGGCTGCTGGCCGGCGCGACCCTGAGCGCCAACGCCGCCCCGGACCTGTCCCAGGACCGTGGTGAGGGCCTGCAGCGGCTGGGGGTCGACGTGACCGCCGACCGCACCGTGACCGTGGACCGCCCGGCCGAGGCCGTGGCCGCGCCCGAGGACGTCGACCTGGCCTCCTTCGGCGTCGGCGGCTTCTCCGCCTACACCCCGGTCGTCGAGGAGGAGCCCGCGCCGGTCGAGCAGACCGAGCAGGCTGCCCCGGCCACCGAGCAGGCTGCTCCGGCCACCGAGCAGGCGAGCGAGCAGGTCGCCGCCCGCGAGGAGACCACCGCCAGCCGCGACAACGAGCGTCAGGCCCAGCCCGAGCCCGTCGTCGAGGCCGAGCCGGCCGTCGAGGCCGAGCCGGCCGTCGAGGCCGAGCCGGAGCCCGAGCCCGCCGCTCCGGCCCCCACCGGTGGTGTGCTGGGCGTGGCCGCCGGTCTGACCGGCATCCCCTACCAGTGGGGCGGCAGCACGCCGGCCGGGTTCGACTGCTCCGGATTCACGAGCTACGTCTTCGCCCAGGTGGGCATCAGCCTGCCGCGCACCGCGGCCCAGCAGCAGGCCTTCGCCACGCCGGTGAGCAACCCGCAGCCCGGCGACCTGGTGTTCTACGGTTACCCGGCCTACCACATCGGCATCTACGCCGGCGACGGCATGATGTACGACTCGCCGACCCCGGGGAACTACTCCGGCTACCGGCCCGTCTTCAGCGGCGTCTCCGGCTACGGCCGCGTCGGCTGACCCAGCCCGCACCAGCCTGCACCAAGAGGGCCCCGACCGCACCGCGGTCGGGGCCCTTTCGGCATGCCTGAGTTCGGGGCGCCTGCCGCCCCTGCGAGAGGTCGTCAGGCGGGGGAGCGCTCCGCCTGCGACGCCTCGACGTCGAAGGTGTCGCTCTCGGGGTCCGACTCGTCGTCGAACTCGCCAAGGATCTGCTCCAGGATGTCCTCCATCGAGGCCATCCCGACGACCCGGCCCGAGTCGTCGCGCACGAGCGCGAGCTGACCGCGCTGCTGGCGCAGGCTCGAGACCGCGTCGATGAGCGGCATGCACGCGGGCAGCGAGGCCACCGGCTGCAGGAAGTCGCCGAGCGACTGCACGCCCCGGCCATGGGCCGAGGCCAGGATGGCGTCACGCACGTGGACGAGGCCGCGGATGCGCTGCTGCCCCTGCCGGCCGGTGGGCTCGACGACGAACAGCCGGGAGCGACCGCTGGCGTGGCTGATGCGCTCCACGTCCGCCGCCGTTGCTGTGCGGGCGATGGTCACCGCCTCGGTGGTCGGGAACATCACCGCCTCGACCGTCTCCTCCTCCAGGCGCAGCGCACCGGTGAGGATCTGGTGGTCGGCGTCCTCGAGCACGCCGTGCTCGTAGGACTGGGCGAGCAGCAGCTGCAGGTCGGCCGGGCTCTGCGCGTTGCCGAGCGCGTCGACGGGGTCGACCCCACCGAGGCGGAGCAGCAGGTTGGCCAGGGCGTTCATCAGCCACAGGACCGGCCGGGCGAGCCAGGTGAAGGCACGGAAGGGCAGGGCCAGGAGCATCGCCGAGCTCTCGGGGTGCGAGATGGCCCACGACTTCGGTGCCATCTCGCCGACGACCATGTGCAGGAAGACCACGATCGAGACCGCGATGACCACGGCGATGGCGTGCACCGCCACGTCCGGGACGCCGACGGCGTGGATGACGGGCTCCAGCAGGTAGGCGACGGCCGGCTTGGCCAGCGCTCCGAGCGCCAGGGTGCACAGGGTGATGCCGAGCTGGGCGCCGGCGAGCATGAGCGAGAGCTCCCGCGAGGCGTCGACGGCGGCGCGCGCGGCGCGGCTGCCCGCCTCGGCGCGCTCCTCGAGGCGGTGCCGCTTGGCCGCGACGACCGCGAACTCGGCGCCGACGAAGAAGCCGTTCGCGATCAGCAGCAGCACGCTGACGAGCAGGGCCTGGGTGGTGCTCATCGGGCGACCTCCAGCTCGTCGGCCGCAGGTGTCGCGATGACCAGCCCGTCACCCAGGTGCTCGCGCTCCTCGTCGCCGAGCTCGCGCCACTCCTCGAGGGTGCGGGTGACCATCGGGTGCAGGGTGACCGTGTCGGGGACGTAGCGCTGCGTGGTGACGACGTCGATGCGGGTGAGGTGGACGTACTCCTCGCCCTCCCCGTCCCGGCCGTTCCACATGACGACCACGCTGTCCCCCTCCTCGGCGGTGCGGCCCAGCTGGTCCAGGACCAACCCGGACAATGTGTCGTAGTGCTCGTGCTCGGGCAGTTCCACACCGGTCAGCTGCGCGACCTCGTCGATCCGCAACCGGGCCGAGAGGTCCCACATGCCGTCGGGACGGGCGGCGCTCGTGGCCTCCTCGTCGTCGTCCTCGTCCCAGATCTCGCCGACGACCTCCTCCGCGACGTCCTCGAAGGTGACGATCCCGGCGAAGCCGCCGTACTCGTCGACGACGACGGCCAGCTGCTGGTGCCCCTCCCGGAGCGCCTCGAGGACCTTCGGCAGCGGCAGCGACTCGGGGAGGATGAGCGCGTCGTCGGCCAGGTCGCGGACGAGGGTCGTGCGGCGCGCCTCGGGATCGACCTCGAGGAGGTCGTGCAGGCCGATGACCCCGACGATGTCGTCGATGTCGCGCCCGATGACGGGGAAGCGGGCGTGCCCGCTCTGCAGGGCCTCGAGCACCACGGCGGCCTGCTCGTCGGCCTGGATCGTCTGGACCGACGTGCGCGGCGTCATGACCTCCTCGGCCACCCGGTCGCGGAAGGCGAGGCCGCGCTCGAGCAGGATCGACAGGTCCTCGTCGAGGGTGCCCCCGCTGTGCGACTCGGCGATGATCCGGGTGAGGTCCTCGGGGGTGGCGCCCTGAGGCAGCTCCTCGACGGGCTCGATGCCCACCGAGCGCAGCAGGGCGTTGGACGCCTTGTCGAAGAGGGCGATGACCGGGCCGAGCACGGTGAGGTAGAGCAGCGTGCTGCGGGACAGGGCCCGGGCCAGCGGTACGGGCCGGGCGATCGCCCAGTTCTTGGGCCCGAGCTCGCCGATCACCATCTGCAGGAGGGTGGAGAAGACCAGCGTGCCGATGGAGAACAGCGAGATCATCGCTGCCCGCGCCAGCCAGCCGGCGTCGGCATACGAGTCGGTCAGACCGCGCACCAGGAGCGCCTCACCGAGATAACCCACCATGAGCGCGGTGACGGTGATGCCGAACTGCGCCCCGGAGAGGGTGAAGGACAGGCGGGAGGTGACCTTGAGCGCCCGCTGCGCGGCGGCGTCCCCCTCGTCGGCGAGGTGGCGCAGCCGGCCCCGGTCGACGCTGACGTAGGCGAACTCCTGGGCCACGAAGTAGCCGGTCATGAGGGTGAGGACGACGATGACGGCGATGCCGCCGAGGATCAGCATGTGGCGCCCCCCGCGCCTTCGGGCAGCCGGACGAGGTCGTCGTCCGGCCGGGGACTCGGAGGTTGCGCGTCGGCGCAGGGTCGATCCATGCCGCCCAGTGTACGACCGCCGGTAGGGTCGGCCCGTGTCCTCGCCCACCACGCCCGCCCGCCGCGGCGCCGGGGATGCTGGCGTGCTGGGCTGGGTGGCGGCCGGGGGAGCGGTCGGCGCCCTGCTGCGGTGGGCCCTGGAGCTGCTCACCCCCGTCGGCGCTGTCCTGCCGTGGTCCACCCTGCTGGTCAACGTGCTCGGCAGCGCGGCGCTCGCCTGGCTGCTGGTCCGCGACGAGCGGCGCCCGGGTCCGGTCTGGCTGCGACCCGGGGTCGGGACCGGGCTGCTGGGTGGTTTCACCACCTTCTCGACGTATGCCGTCCAGGTGGCCCTCGCGACCGGCGTCGCCCCGGCGACCGCGGCCGCCTACCTGCTCGGGACCCCGGTGCTGTGCGTCGTCGCGGCGGCGCTGGGGGGCGGCGCCGCGCTCCGGTGGGCACGGTGAGCACGGGTCTGCCCGCGCTCGCGGCCCTGGTCTGCGTCGCGCTCGGCGGGGCGTCGGGTGCCGTGCTCCGGCACCTGGCGACGGCGTCACGAATCGGAGGGCTGGGCGGCACGCTCCTCGTCAACGTCGTCGGCTCCTTCCTGCTGGGCGTGCTGGCAGGGGTGGCCGAGGCGCTGCCCGCCTGGCTGTTCCTGCTCCTCGGCACCGGCCTCGCCGGTGCCCTCACCACCTGGAGCGCCCTGGCGGTGCACACCTGGAGGCTGGGGCAGGACTCGTGGCGGCGGGGCGCGGCATACCTCACGGTGACCCTCGGGCTCGGGGTGACGGCCGCGGCGCTCGGCCTCGCGCTCGCCTGGTCGTTGCCGTCGTCCTGAGGGGCGATGAGGCAGGAGCGCCGAGCCGACACGGTGCCTCGGCTCCGGGGGACTGTCGGTGCGCTCTCCTACGGTGGAGGCACGACGCGACAGCGGAGCACGGCGACCGGCGAGAGGAGGCGGGCGGATGGTGCGGTTCCTGCACACGGCGGACTGGCAGATCGGCATGACCCGCCGGTTCCTCGAGCCCGAGGCGCAGTCGCGGTTCACCGCGGCGCGCACCGACGCGATCCGCCGGCTGGGGCGCGTCGCGCAGCAGGAGGGCTGCGCCTTCGTCGTCGTGAGCGGCGACGTCTTCGAGAGCAACCACCTCACCGGGCAGACGGTGCGGCGGGCGCTGGACGCCCTGCGCACCGTGCCGGTGCCGGTCTACCTGCTGCCCGGCAACCACGACCCGCTGGACGCCGCCTCGGTCTTCACCTCGGCACTCTTCCTCGCGGAGCGGCCCGGGCACGTCCACGTGCTGGACCGTGCCGGCCTGCACGAGGTGGGCGACGGTGTGGAGCTGGTCGCGGCGCCCTGGGAGAGCAAGCACCCCGGGCGTGACCTGGTGGCCGAGGCCCTCGCGGCACTGCCCGCCGGCGCCGCGCCGGAGGGCGTCACCCGGGTGCTCGTCGGCCACGGCGGCGTGGACACCTTCGATCCGGAGTGGCGCGACCACGCCACGATCGCCACCGCGCCCCTGGTGCGGGCCCTGGACAGCGGCCAGGTCCACTACGTCGCGCTCGGTGACCGGCACTCGCGCACCGAGGTCGCCGGTCGCCCGGACCTGACCTATGCCGGCACCCCCGAGCCCACCCGGGAGACCGAGGTGGCGCCCGGGGAGGTGCTCGTCGTGGAGGTCGACCCGGACGCCCCGGCGGGGGAGCGGGTCCGGACGACGCCGCACCACGTGGGCACCTGGAGCTTCACCGTGCTGGACCGCGAGGTCGACTCCGCCGACGACGTCGCCGCGCTGGACGGCGAGCTGGCGGCGCTGACCGACCCGGACCGCCGCGTCGTCTTCCTCAACCTGCGGGGGATGCTCGGCGTGGCGGAGCACGCACGCCTGGAGCAGGTGCGGCAACGGCACCGCGACCGCCTGGGTGCGCTGGTCGAGCGGGAGCAGCACCACGACGTCGTGGTCGTGGCCGACGACGATGCCGCCTGGGACGAGCTGGAGCTCGGCGGCTTCCTCGGCTCGGCTGTCGAGGAGATCCGGGGAACGGCGCAGCAACCCGGCACGGCGGCCTCGCCGGTGCTCGCGACCGTGGAGACTGATCTGACCGAGCGGACGGCCCACCCCTTCGTGGCCGGTCGCCCCGATGACGAGCAGAGCGCGCGCGACGCGCTCGCCCTGCTCTACCGTCTGAGCGGGAGCGGGTCGTGAGGCTGCACCGGATCACCCTGCGGGACGTCCGCGGCGTCGCCGAGCGCACCGTGCACCTTCCCGAGAGCGGTGTCGTCGTGGTCGAGGGGCCCAACGAGGTCGGCAAGTCGACCCTGCTCGAGGCCTTCGACCGGCTGCTGGAGCTCAAGGCGACGTCCAGGAGCGCGCGGGCGCAGGCGCTGCAGCCGATCGGGCGTGACGTCGGGCCCTTCGTCGAGGCCGAGTTCACCCTCGACGGTCAGCGGCTGCGGCTGGCCAAGCGGTGGCTGCGCTCCCCGATGACCGAGCTGGAGGTGCTCTCCGGGCGTCCGGAGCAGCTGACCGGGTCGGCGGCCCAGCAGCGGCTCGAGGCGCTGCTGCGCGGGTGCCTGGACACCACGTTGTGGGAGGCGCTGCGCCTGACCCAGTCCGGGGACGGCACGGTGCAGCCGCTCGTGTCCAGCGGCGTGCTGCGCGAGGCGCTGGACACTGCTGCCGACGCCCATCTGCACGGCGGTGACAGTGAGCGGGTGCTGGACCTCGTGGAGGAGGAGTACCTCCGCTACTTCACCGAGCGCACCGGTCGACCGACCGGCGACTACAAGGCCGCCATCGCCGAGCATGCCCGGGCCCAGACCGACGTGGCCGAGGCGCACCGGCGGCTGGCCGAGGCGGAGGAGCTGCTGGAGCGCCAGGCAGCCGCCCGGACGGTCGTGGACGGCCTGGTCGAGCAGGTGCGCGCTGCCCGTGCGGCGCTCACCACGGCGCGGGCGGAGGCCGCCGGCATCACCTCGCTGGTCGCCGCGCACGAGGCGGCTGCCTCCCGGCTGGGTGAGGCCGGAGAGCGGGCTCGGACCGCCGCGACCGACGTGGAGCGGCGCAGCGCGCAGGTGCGGGAGGTGGAGGAGTCCGCGCGGACTCTCGGCCGGCACGAGCGGCAGGTCACCGAGCTGGCCGAGGCGGCGCAGGGGCTGCTCGCCGTGCTCGAGCCGGCGCAGCAGGCCGCCCACCGGGCCGAGACCGACGTGGAGAGCGCCGAGCAACGGCTCGAGCAGGCCCGCGACGACCTGGACGGGCTGGAGCAGCACGAGCAGGTCACGCGGCTGGGGGGTGTCCTCACCGAGGTCGAGCGGCAGGCCCTCCTGGTCGAGGAAGCGCGAGAAGCGCTGCCCGCGCGGGCGGTGACCCCGGAGCAGGTCCGGGACGTCGAGGCCAGGGTCCACGAGCTGGAGGTCCAGCGGGCGCGTCACGAGGCGGCCAGCCCACGCGTCGTCGTCCACGCGCTCGGGGAGGCCCAGGAGGTGACCGTGCGGGGGGCGGGGGCCGGCCACGAGGCGGTGCCGCCTGGTCGGGAACGATCCTTCGTCGCGACCGAGGACCTCCGGGTCGAGGCTCCCGGCGCGGTCGAGATCGTCGTGCAGGGTGCTGCTGACTCGACCGAGCGGATGGCCGCGCTCGACCGGGCCCGGCAGGATCTCGCTGCGGCCCTGGCCGACGCCGGGTGCGCCGACCTCGACGAGATGCGGGACGCGGCGCAGTCGGCCCAGACCGCGCAGGCGGCGTGGCGCGAGGCACGCCGCGACCTCGTCTCCCTCCTGCAGGCGCACGGCGCCGAGGCGGACCTGCCGCAGGTCGAGGCCGGGGCCGCCCCGCCGACTCTCCTCGCCCGGTTCGAGGAGGCGCGGCGACGGCTGAGTCCGCTGTCCACCGACGTGCGGGAGCGGCCGATGGCCGACGTCGACGCCGCGCGCGACGCGGAGCGGTTGGCCGGCACCCGGTTGCGGGAGGCCCGCGAGGCACACCGCGCCGCCCGCGCCAGGCTGAGCGAGCGGCAGGAGGAGGCCCGCCGGACACAGGCCGAGCTGGACCGCCTCACCGGCCGGGTGGAGGGAGAGCGCGCCCGGCACGAGCAGGCCCAGGCCGCGCTCTCCGGCGCGCGCGAGAGCACCAGCGACGAGGAGCTGGCCGTGACCACCACGCTGCGTGCCGCAGAGCTCGACGAGGCGCAGGCCGCCGAGATCACGGCGTCGGCGGCCCTCACCGCGGCCGACGCCGACGGCGTCATGGCCGCGCTCGCGGCGGCCGAGAGCTCTGCGACCCGGAGCCAGGACGAGCTGGAGCAGGCGCGGGCACGGCTGCACACCCTCACCGGGCAGGTCGAGCTCGCCGCCAGCGAGGGACGCCAGGAGCTCTACGACCTCGCGGTGTCGGACCTCGACGACGCCGAGCGCCGGGTCGGCGCGCTGGATCGCCGGGCGCGGGCGGCGCGGCACCTGCGGACCACGCTGCACGAGCACAGAGATGCCGCGCACCGGGCCTACGTCCGCCCGTTCACCGCGGCCCTGGAGCGGCTCGGGCGCCGGGTCTACGGCCCCACCTTCGGTGTCACCGTCGACGAGCAGCTCAGCGTGGTGGAGCGGACCCTCCACGGCACCACCGTCCCCCACGACCAGCTCTCCGGCGGCGCCAAGGAGCAGCTCGGCATCCTGGCCCGCCTGGCCGTCGCGCAACTGGTCGACCCCGCACGCGGGGTGCCCGTCGTCATCGACGACGCCCTCGGCTGGACCGACCCGGAGCGGCTGGAGCAGATGAGCCAGGTCCTCGCCGGGGATCCCGTGGGCGAGCAGGACGTGCAGGTCGTCCTGCTCACCTGCACCCCGGACCGGTATGCCTCGATCCCCGGCGCCCGGACCGTGCACCTGGACGCCTCGTGAGCGGCGCTCCTACGTATCAGCGGTGATAGCGTCGCGGATGGGTGACGTGACGATCAGGGGATACCTCGACGCTGATCGACCTGGCCGACCTGGATCCGGTCGAGCTGCCGGAGCAACCGCTCATCACGACGGTGACGCTGGCTGAGTTGTCGGTCGGGCCGCTCGTCGCCCGCTCGTTGTCGGAGCGGGCTGCTCGTCAGGCCCATCTGCAGCAGGCTGAGGCGGACTTCGACCCCCTGCCCCTGGACGCTGAGGCTGCGCGGGCCTTCGGGCGGGTCGCCGCCGACCTGGGACGGGCGGGACGCAAGCCCGCGGCCCGGGCCTACGACGCCCTGATCGCAGCCATCGCCATCGCGCACGACCTCCCGCTCTACTCCCGCAACCCGACAGACTTCGAGGGCATCGAGGAACTTGTTGTTCGACCGCTCGGGAGCTCACCCATCACCCGTGCGGTCGGGTCGTGGTCGACCGGGAAGTTCACCGACGACGCGATGAAGCAGGCCCGGCCCGCCTCCTCGTGCAGCTGCGGGAGGAGGTCGACGTGGGCCGGGTCGGCGACCGTCACCTCGGGCCGCAGCAGGACCCGGGTGAAGCGCCCGCCGATCCCGGACTGCTCCAGAGTTCCGACCGGGGCGTCCGTGTAGTCCACGACCGTGACCCCGTGCGTCACCGCCACATGCAGCAGCGACAGCAGGTGGCACTCGCTCAGGGCCGCGAGCAGCAGCACCTCGGGGTTCCACCGCCCGGCGTCGCCACGGAAGGCGCGGTCCGCGGACAGCTGGAGATCGGGCATACCCTCGCTGCGGGCCAGGACCGAGCGGTCGTAGTCGCGGTAGCCGGACGTCCCCGAGCCTCGGTTGCCGGTCCAGGTGAGCGCCAGCTCGTAGGTGTGCGTCGCCATGCGCCCAGCCTGGCAGGTCGTCGGTGCGGCTGCTCCTCGGCTCGCGTCGTCGTCCTCACCTCGTTAGCGTCGGGAGCATGAGCGAACAGACGAGCATCACCGTCAGCCGCACCATCGACGTGTCCGCCAAGGACGTCTTCGAGGTCCTCACCCTGCCGGACAACCACGTCGCGATCGACGGCTCGGGCTTCGTGCAGTCCGTCGACCACGGCGACCGGATCACCGAGACCGGGCAGGTCTTCACCATGAACATGTCCGGGGACCACATGGGCGGTGACTACCAGACCGACAACCACGTCACCGGCTACGCCAAGGACAAGCTGGTGGCCTGGCAGACCGCGCCGGCCGGCACCGACCCCAAGGGGTGGGAGTGGGTGTGGGAGCTCACCCCGCAGGGCCCGGACAGCACCGAGGTGCGGCTGACCTACGACTGGGGCAAGGTGACCGACACCGAGCTGCTCAAGAAGGTCAGTTTCCCCCTCGTCAAGGAGGAGCAGCTGGAGACCAGCCTGGGCAACCTCGCTGCCGCCGCCACCGGCTGACCGACATCGACCGACGACTGGGCCCCCGCCGCGGCGGGGGCTCAGTCGTCCCGCGCCAGGGTCAGCAGCGCCTCGGTGCGGGTGCTCGGGCCGTCCCAGGTCAGGAGGGAGACCGCCGTCACCGCGGCGTTGACCCGGGTCCAGGCATACAGGTGGTCACGGTCCAGGTCGAGCAGCCGGGCCAGTGACCCGGCCCGGTCCCGCATGGCCGCCGGTGTCCCCTCGACCACGACGAAGTCCACCAGGTCGAAGCACGGGTCGCCGACGCAGAGCTGGGGGTCGATCGCCACGAGTCCACGGTGCCCACCGTCGAGGACGTTGCCCAGGTGCAGGTCACCATGCGCTCGATCATCTCCTCGCACCACTGCGCCAGGGTGTGGTGACACCCTCGGCGGAGGTGGGGTGCAGGTCCCGCAGCAGGTCGGCCCAGTCCGCCGGGGCCGGGGGCCTGCGCCGGGCACTGTCCAGGGTTGTTCCCGGCAGGATGCGCTCCAGCAGCACCGCCCCTCGGGGGCGAGCTCTCATCGCTCCACGAGGTTCTCGACGAGCCGGGGCAGCGCGGCGGAGAAGGCGTCGGCGCGCTGCCGGCCGAACCGGTCCTCCAGCGCAGCCCCTGCCCGGATCAGCTGCTCGTCGCCGGTCATCGGGTCACCCGAGGGAGGCTCCCGGAGCATGAGACGATATGCCGGTTCCGGCCCCAGCGGCCCGGTCCGCCCTCGTAGCTCAGGGGATAGAGCACCGCTCTCCTAAAGCGGGTGTCGCAGGTTCGAATCCTGCCGGGGGCACGTGCCCGCCACCACCTCGGCCTGGCGGAGGATCTCGTCGACGACGTCGTCGAGGACGAAGACACGGTCGAAGACGTCGAGGAATCGGTCATGGTTCCGTGACCCTCCGCAGAAGAACGTGAGGCGCCGGTCCCGCTGTCCGGCGAGCGAACGGACCTCGCTCTCACGCCAGAGATGCTGCTGGTGCGAGGGCGGTCCCGAGACTGGTGCGCCGGTGGCCGGGTCGCCCTGGTGGGCGAGCTCGGTGTCGCCGTTGAACGCCTGGATCCCACGTCTGCGCAGCTCGCGGCATACCGAGGTCTTGCCGGTGCCGGAGACGCCTTCCACGAGGAAGTTCACGCGGCCCATGCAGCCCGACCGTAGCCGGGTGGGTGGCCGCGAGGCCACGGATTAACCTGGGCCACCGACCGGGAGGTGTCAGTGGCGCGCAGCCGTGAGGACGAGTGGGAGGAGCGGCTGGCGCTGCCGGTGCTGGTCGCCGCGCTGGCCTCCGTCCCCGCCGTCTTCCTCACCCTCCTGGCCGAGCCCTACTCCACCGTCGGCACGGTCGCGAACTGGCTGGCCGGGGGAGTCCTCGTCGCCGAGACCGTCATCCTCTTCGTCGTGGCGGAGGACCGTCGGGCCTGGCTGCTGCGGCACTGGTGGCTGGTGCTGCTCACGGTCGCGGTCGTCGTGGCCGTGGTCTTCGCGGTCGGCCCGGTCCAGCTGCTGCGGCTGCTCCGGGTCGTCGGCGCGCTGCGCCTGGTGCGCGCCGGGCGCATCCTCAGGGCCGGACGGCTCCTGCAACGGCGATGGGGTCTGACCGGCCGTTGGGAACGGGTCCCGATGATGCTCGCGACCCTCCTCGTGGCCGTCTTCGTCGCGGTCATCCTGGCCGATCCCACCTCGCAGAGCCGGATCCTGCTCTCCCAGGCCCTGGGGAGCACGGCGAGCACGGTGCTGACGATCCTCGCCGGCCTCGTGCTGGGTGTCGCCACCTTCGTCGTCCTGCGCCGACGGCGGCGGGTCGCCGACGGGGTCGGCGAGGACGCGCCGGCGGAGTGAGCCTGACCAGATCAGCCGTCGGCGAGCGGGAGCGTCAGCCGGGTGCGCATGTCGGCGGGATCCGCCCCCGGCGTCGGCTCGGTGAGGTACTCCTCGTAGAACCAGCCCGCCGGACGCTCGCCCCGGTCGAGCACCCACGTCGTCAGGCGCTCCCAGGACCCGGACAGGTCCTCGTAGTTCCCCGCGTGCACGAGGCGGGCCGCGCGTCCGCCGGGGATCTGGGTCAGCTCCACGCCGTCGGCGGCGAGGACGTCGCCCTCGACCGGGAGGCCGATCCGCAGGTCGACCGTGTCGGAGGGCTGCCGGTCGTACGCCGCGAACGCCGGTCCGGTCGGCGGGGCCCCCGCCGTCTGCAGTGCCGCCCCCAGCCTCTGGAAGCCGCTGTCGAAGAAGGCGCGGATGTCGGTCATCGGCACGTCGGCCCCGGTGACGACCAGCGCGTGGAAGTCCTCGACGGTCTCGATCGTCGGCGTGTGCTGCTCGGTCATAGTTCGTCCTTGTCGGTCGATCTCGTGCGGTCCCTCATCCTGACCCACGGCTTCCCGCGAACTCATCGGCCCGTCCTTGACCTTGGAGCGGGGTATGCCCGTGCGAGCCGGCCGAGCAGCACCTCGCCCGCCGCCTCGGCGAGGTCGATGCCCAGATCGCCGAGCTGATTCACCTTACGGACGCAGATGGCGGCCATGCTCGCGTCGATCCCGACGGGCGACTGCGACCAGCCGGAGCCGGGCACGTGGGCCCGCCCGTGGACGGCATACCCCTCCTCGTGCGTGAATGGGGCGACCCGAGGAGAGAGGACCGACATGAGCAGCGAGGGGATCAGCGCCGAGGTGCCGCCGAGCGGCACCGGGTGCGTGGAGTGCGCGGACGCCGGGGGCTGGTGGATGCACCTGCGCCGGTGCGCCGAGTGCGGGCACGTCGGGTGCTGCGACAGTTCGCCGGGCCAGCACGCGAGCGCCCACTTCCGTGACTCCGGGCACCCGGTCGTGCAGAGCTTCGAGCCGGGGGAGGACTGGTTCTGGTCCTACGAGAAGGGCAAGGGTGTGCTCGGCCCGGAGCTCGCGGCCCCGACCAGCCGGCCCGAGGACCAGCCGGCACCCGGCCCCGCCGGTAGGGTCCCGGCGAACTGGCGGCTGCAGATCCACTGACCGCCGCCGGGACCGCTGCTGCGACACTGCCCGGGTGATCGAACGCGCCCTCGACCCCGCCGGGACCGCGCAGCTCCAGTCCCGCACCGTCCTCACCCTCATGGGCAGCCAGACCCTCGGCGGCATCGGGGTGGCCAGCGGCATCGCCGTGGGGGCGATCGTCGCCGCGGACGTCAGCGGTCGGGACGCGCTGTCGGGCCTCGCGACGACGACCCAGGTGCTCGGCGGGGCCCTGTTCACCATCCCGGTCGCGGCGCTCATGGGTCGGCACGGGCGCCGGGCAGGGCTCTCCGCGGCCTACGTCATCGGCGCGCTCGGGGCAGCGCTGGCGATCACCGCCACCGCGACCGGGACCTTCTGGTTGCTGCTCGTCGGCACCACGCTCTTCGGCGCCTCGACGACCGCAGGCAGCCAGGCCCGGTATGCCGCGACCGACCTCGCCGTCCACGAGCGCCGGGGACGCCAGCTGAGCTGGGTGGTGTGGGCCACGACGATCGGGTCGGTGCTGGGCCCCAACATGGTCGGCCCCGGCAAGGCCGTCGCCGGGGTGCTCGGGCTGCCCCCGCTCGCGGGCGCCTGGGTCTTCTCCGCCGTCGGCTTCGCGCTGGCCGCCGTGGTGCTGCAGCTCGCGCTCCGGCCCGACCCGCTCGTGACCGCCCGCCGGCTCGCCGGCGTCGACACCGACCAGCCGGTCGGCCGGCAGGGGAGCGTGGCCGACGGGCTGCGGCTGATCCGGGCGACCCCGGCCGCGATGTGGGGGACCGTCGCCCTCACGGTCGGACACATCGTCATGGTGGCGGTCATGGTCATGACGCCGCTGCACATGCGGCACGGGCAGGCGGAGATCGAGCTCATCGGCCTGGTCATCAGCCTGCACATCCTCGGCATGTACGGCCTGGCCCCCGTGACCGGACAGCTCACCGACCGGTGGGGTGCCCGCCCGGTGGTGCTCCTCGGGGTCGTCCTGCTCGTCCTGGCCTGCCTGCTCGCCGGGCTCAGCCAGGACGGCTTCTCGGGAGGGCTCACGGCCGGCCTCGTCCTGCTCGGTCTCGGCTGGTCCTGCACCATGGTCGCCGGCTCGGGCACGGTCGCCGGGTCGGTGCCCGTCGGCCAGCGGGCCTCGGTGCAGGGCGCGGCCGATCTCGTCATGGGCCTGTCCGCGGCCGCCGGTGGTGCCCTCGCCGGGGTGGTCATGGACCTCGCCGGGTATGCCTGGCTCTGCGTCCTCGCCGCGCTCGCCGCGGTGGGGCTCGCGGCATACACCCGCCGAGTCGTTAGCCTGAGGCAGTGAGCTCGCTGCGCCCCCTGAACACCCTCGACGAAGCACGCGTCGAGGCCGTGCAGCGCGCCCGGACCCGGTGGCGTCACGAGGTCGCCGAGCTCGGCGGGGCCAACTCCCTGCTCTGGCACCGCACGTCGCTGACCGGCACCTTCGACCTCAACCTGGCGCACCCCGGCGGGGTGGCCAAGCTCTTGTCGGGACGTCCCACGCCGCTGTCCGACCTGGTCCGTGAGCAGGTGGCCTTCGCCGATGCGGCCCGGCGGCTGGGCGGGATCCGCGACAAGGTCACCGAGATGCGGCGCGAGCACGGGCTGGAGACCAGCTTCCTGGCCATCGGGCTGGCCACCTGGACGCTGCACCGCGTGCCGGTGCCCCCGCGTGCCCCCGTGCTGCTGCGGGCGTGCACCATCACCCCGACCGATGCCGCGCACTCCGACTTCGTCCTCGAGCTGCACGAGGACGTCGTCTTCAACCCGGTGCTGGAGCACTACCTGCGCAGCGAGGCGCACCTGCAGCCCGACCCGGCGCTCCTGGCGGGCCTGTCCGCGCAGAGTCACGGCTTCGACCCGCGGTTGACCTACCGGGCGCTGGAGGACATCTGCATCGAGATGTCCGGGTTCGCCATCGGTCCGCAGATGGTCATCAGCACCTTCCCCTGGGCCAAGCTGCCGCTGGTCACCTCCTACACCGGCGATCCTGAGCCGCTGGCCGCGCACGACGTGGTCGCGGCGCTCGCCGGGGCCGACGTGCGGCTCACCCCCTCCGTGCAGGACCCGGACCGCGCCGAGGACGCCGCCCGCGAGCTCGGTGCCCTCGACGCCGACGCCTCGCAACGGGCGGTGATCGACGAGGTGTCGCACGGCGGTGACCTCGTGCTCGACACCCCCTCCGGGACCGGCGCGACCCAGACGATCGCCAACGTCGTGGTGGGCGCCCTGTCGGAGGGCCGCACCGTCATGGTCTGCAGCGAGGACCGCAGCGCGCTGCAGGCGTTGCGTCGCCGGCTGGATCACGTCGGGCTGGGCGACCTGTGCCTGCACCTCGCCGAGGACCCCGCCTCGATGCGCGACACGCTCGCCGCGGTGCGTCACAACCTGGACCGCCTGCCCGCCGAGGACGAGCCGGACCTCGGTCCCGACCCGCTCCCCGCACGGGCCGACGCCCTGTCCGTGCTGCGCCGCGAGCAGGAGGTCCTGCACCAGGAGCACGGGCCGTGGGGGCTCAGCCTGGCCAGCACCGAGGACGACCTCTCCGCGCTCGCGACCGCCGAGCACCCTCCGGCCTCCCGGGTGCGGCTCCCGCTCGACGTCCTGCGCACGCTGACCGAGGAGGAGCTGTCCGCGGTCACCGACGCCCTGATCGAGGCTGCGGACTGCGGCGCCTGGTCGACGGCACGCACCGAGGACCCGTGGTATGCCGCCCGCCTCACCGGCCCCGACGACGCCGCCCGGGCGACCGAGATCGTCGGCCGCCTGGTCTCCGAGAAGTTCAGCAGCGCACGCCAGCAGGCCGACACCGTATGCCGCGCCGCAGGCCTGCCGGCGCCGGTGACGCTGACCCAGTGGGCTCATCGGCTCGGTCTCCTCTCCCGCGCCAGCGACACCCTCGACCACTTCTCGCCGGGGATCTACGACGCACCGCTGGAGCAGATGGTCGCCGCGCTGGGGGCCGACCGCGACTCGACGGCAGCGGCCCCACGGCCCGGTGCCGTCGCCCGGGCCCGGCTGCGCCGTCAGGTGCGCCAGCAGCTGCGGCCCGGCACCCCACCACCGGACCTCGCCGAGCGGGTGCGCAGGGCGCGCGACGAGAAGCAGGAGTGGGAGGAGGTCGCCGGCAAGGCGGCTCGCCCCACAGCGCCCGAAGGCTGGGAGGAGGCCCTGGCGGCGCACGCGCCGATCGGGGAGGACCTGGCCTGGCTGGAGCAGGCGTTGACCGGGACCTCGGCCGGTGACGAGCTGTCGACCACTCACCTGGACACGGTCCTGGAGCGGCTGGTGCGGCTGGACGCGCGCGCCGACCGGGCCCCGGTGGCAGCACAGGCGCACCCGCTGCTCGCGCCGCTGCGCGAGCGCGGTCTCGGTGAGCTCGTCGACGACCTCGCCCGGCGTGGCGTGCCCGCGGACCGGGTGTCCCAGGAGGTCCGCTTCGTGCACCGCAGCTCGGTGCTGGACCACCTCACCTCGGACGCCGTGCCGCAGCAGGTCGGCGGGGACACCGTGCGCGAGGCCGAGCGCTCCTTCCGCGCCGCCGACCGCGCCCATCTGCACCGCAACGCCCTGCGGGCCCGTCGCGCCGTGCTGCGCCGGTTGCGCCGCACGTTGTCCGGCCACGCCTCCCAGCTCGGGGCCTGGCAGCGTGCCCTGGAGGAGACGAAGGTCGGTGCGGTCGACGCCCGTGACGTGATCAGCCGCGCTCCCGACGTGGTCCTGGCCGCGGCGCCTGTCCTCCTGGCCAGCCAGCTGGCCGTCCCGGCGGTGCTGCCGCCCGACCTCACGCTCGGCCTCGTGGTCGTCGACCGCGCCGGGCGCACCACCACCGCCCGCACCGCACCGGCGCTGGCGCGGGGGCGCCAGGTCCTCGTCGTCGGTGACAGCGGCGGACCGGGGCCGAGCCACTTCGCCGTCGTCGCCGACCCCCGGGCCGAGGGGGACCCGGGCCCCATGGACGAGCCGTCGCTGCTCTCGCGCGCCGCACAGGTGCTGCCGGTGCGTCACCTCGGCACGCACTACCGGGCGCTCGACCAGGGTCTCGTCGCCCCGCTGGCACCCCTCATGCCGCGTCCGGTGCACTCCTTTCCCGGGGTGGAGCGGGCGGCCAGCGTGCGCGAGCACGTGGTGGACGGTCACGTCAGCGCCCGGGTCGAGGCCGGCGTGCGGCTGGTGCTCGGGCACGCCCGCTCCGGGCCGGACAGCCTGCTCCTGGTGACCGACGACGAGGCGGGCGCCGAGGACGCCGGGATCGCGCTGCGCGCGGCGATGGGCGAGGACGAGCGGCCGGCGTCGCTGTCCGACGACGAGCAGCACAGCCAGGCCTTCCTCGTGCTCCCCGTGCACCGGGTCGCGGGCCAGACGCGGGACCGCGTGGTCTGGATCGGGTCGCCGGAGGCCGTGCGCAGCCCGGAGGCCGCCGGGTCGGTGCTCGCCGCGGCGCGGCGCAGCGTCGACCTCGTCACCGCGACCCCCGTGGCCGACTGGCCGACCGGTGCAGGTCACGGGGCGGCGATCGTGCGGCACGCCCTGGTCCCGGGCGCCGAGGAGCACGGGCACGGCTCCGCCGTGCTGACCGAGCTCGTCCGCCGGCTGCGCGCCGAGGGCCTCCAGGTCAAGGAGGGGGTGGGCCACGGACCGCACGCGATCGACCTGGCCGTGGTGTCGGAGGACGACGACGCACGGTATGCCGTGGCCGTCGACGGCGACGTGCAGCGCGGCCCGGTGCCGAGTCCGGGGCGCGACGACGTGCGCCTGCGGCACGACCAGCTGACCCGGATGGGGTGGGTGCCGGTGCGGGTGCGCACCACCGACGTCTTCACGGACCCCGCCCGCGAGGTCGCCCGGGTGCTGCAGGCGCTGCGCGGGCGGTCTGGGTGAGCCGACCGAGCGGAGAAAAGCGCCGTCGCGCCCCCCGGCGTGCCGTGGCCGCACCGACCAACCCGGCGGCCGACCAGTCCGACGAGGTCCCCGCCTCTCATGACGGCCGGTCCGTCCCCGGACAGCCCGAACGCGGCCGGGAGGCCGGGCGCGTGCCGCGCCGCCTCGACCCGCGGGACGACTGGATCCTCGAGCAGCGCCCGCCGCACTGGGACTGACGCCGTGTCGGGACATCCCCAGTGACATGCAGGACGCCCCGGCACAGGACGACGTGTCTGTGCCGGGGCGTCCCGGTGCGCGGTGAGCAGGTGCCCGCGGCTGCTCAGGTCAGAGCGAGCCGTCCGCGCGGCGCTGGGCCAGCAGGTCGCGGATCTCGCGGAGCGTGGCCACCTCGTCGGTGACGATCTCCTCCTCGACCGGCTTGTTGCGATTCATGCGCTCGCTCACCTTGTTCATCGGGGCGACGAGCACGAAGTACACGACGGCCGCGGTGAGCAGGAAGACGATGAGGGCGTTGATGATGGCCGCGAAGTCCATCGCGGTGTCGGCGCGACCGTTGATGATCTCGAACTTGAGACCGCCGACCTCGGCGCCGCCCGCCGCGTTGAGCAGCGGGGTGATGATGCTAGAGACGATGGTGTCGACGACCGCGGCGAAGGCCGAGCCGATGACGACCGCGACGGCCAGCTCGATCACGTTGCCGCGCATGATGAAGTCCTTGAAGCCGCTGAGCATGGCCTCTCCTTTCGTGCGAGCGCAGGGCAGGGGCAGATCGCTCGTGGTGGTGGTGGTGGGTGGCCCGACATCGTGACACGCCCCTCGGGCCAGTCGAGAAGTGTATACCGCCACCCGCGCTCTCGATCACCCTTTCGGGTGAGTCGGGAGTGTGAGGTTACTCACGCGTCAACCACCGGTCGCGCGGACCGCCACGAGCAGCGCAGCGCCGAGCGGGTCGGCGCCCCGGGCCGCGGCCAGGTCGCCGGCCGTGCCCTCGTCGACGGCCACCCACAGGCCGGGCTCCTCTCCCGTGCCGGGCCGTAGCACGAGCGCACCCCGGGCCACCCGATCCCCGTCCACGGGGGAGTGGACGTCGATCCGGTCGCCGGCGACCGTGGCCGTCGCCACCGCCGCGTCGGTCACGGGCAGCCAGACCGCCACCTCACCCTCGAGCCCGTCGAGCAGCGCGCTGGTGCGCAGGTCCGCGGTCGTCAGCACCTCCCCGGCCTGCACCGGCACCGCGAGGGAGGCGCCGACCTCAGGGGCGGCGGAGAGGAACCCCTCGGGCAGCAGGTCCGGCGGCACGTGGCGCAGCTCGGTGTCGCGCGCGGACAGAGTGGTGCCGACGGCGAGCTGCCGGGCGGCGACGACCACCGGGACCTCGTCGGGCTGCGGGCGGGTCAGCACCAGGTGCAGGCTGCCGCCCACCGTGATCGCCGCGAGGGCCGCCGCCAGCCAGCGCCGCAGCACCGGATGTCGCAGCACACGGGCCAGCTCACGTCGGGAGGAGGTGCCGGATCGGGCTGCTCGTCGGGTCACCCCACCGACCGTAGGCAGGCCGGCGCGTGCCGACCAGGGCTCAGCGCGCGGCTGTGGACGACCCGCCGGAGGACCCCGAGGATGTGGACGACGATGCGCCGGACGTCGACGTGCCCCCGGAGGATCCGGAGGAGCCCTTCGCCCCGCCGGAGCCGCTCGTGCCGGAGTCGCCGGTGCTTCCCCCGCTCGTGCCGGACCCGGCCGCCCCCGTCTCACCCTTGCCCGACTGGCCCTTGCCGGACTCGCTCGTGCCGGACCCGCCCGCGCCGGAGGAACGCGATCCGCGGGAGTCGGTGCGGTAGAAGCCCGAGCCCTTGAAGACGACGCCGACCGCGCTGAAGACCTTGCGCAGCGATCCGTCGCACTCCGGGCATACCGTCAGTGCGTCGTCGGTGAAGGCCTGCTGGATGTCGAAGGCGTGACCGCAGTCCTTGCAGGCGTATGAATACGTGGGCACGAGGTCGGATTCTACGTCGCCTCCGACGGTCCTCACGCACGGTCGCCTAGGCTGGGGCCCGTGTCCCGACCTCTGTGGCAGCGCGTGGCCGTGCCCACGGTCGCGATCCTCGTGGTCGTGGCGGTGGCCACGGCCGTGATCGGCGTGGGCCTCGCGAGGCGCGCCTTCCCGCAGGTCTCCGGCGAGCTGGAGCTGCCCGGTCTCGCCGGTCCCGTCGAGGTGGTCCGGGACGAGCGGGGCGTGCCGCACATCTACGCCGACACCGCGGAGGACCTCTTCCGCGCACAGGGCTTCGTCGCCGCCCAGGACCGCTTCTTCCAGATGGACCTGCGTCGCCACATCGTCAGCGGGCGGCTGTCCGAGCTCGTGGGCGAGGGCGGCCTGGAGACGGACCGGGTGATCCGCACGCTGGGGTGGCGCCGCGTCGCCGAGCAGGAGCTCTCGCTGCTGTCCCCGGACGCGCGGACCTACCTCGCCGCCTACGCCTCCGGCGTCAACGCCTACATCGACAGCCGCAGCGGCCCCTCCGCGATGGGGGTGGAGTACGTCGCGCTGGCGCAGAGCGCCCCGGGCTACACCGTGCGCGACTGGGACGAGGTCGACTCGCTCGCCTGGCTCAAGGCGATGGCCTGGGACCTGCGCGGCAACTACGACGACGAGCTCGCCCGCGGCCGCCTGGTCGGCGAGGTCTCCCTGGACCAGCTGGAGAACCTCTACCCCGACTACCCCGCCGACGAGCACCCGCCGATCCTCGACCGCAGCGAGTGGTCGCCGCCGGAGCGGCCCGCACCAGGGGTCAGCGACACGCGAGGTGGCGCCCGCGGCACGGTCCTGGCCCCGGTCCCCGGTCAGGGGGACCCGGCCGACATCGCCGGGCTCACCGAGCCGCAGGCCCCGGACGGACCGACCTCCGGGATGACGCGCAACTGGCTGGCCGGGGGGAGCCCGGACGCGCGGGACGCCCTGGCCGACACCGGCACGGTGCTGGCGGCGGTGCCCGAGCTGCTCGGCGAGGGGGAGGGGATCGGCTCCAACTCGTGGGTCGTCTCCGGCGAGCACACCGAGAGCGGTATGCCGCTGCTCGCCAACGACCCGCACCTGGCGATCACGCAGCCCGGGATCTGGATGCAGAGCGGCCTGCACTGCCGGGAGGTGGACGAGGCCTGCCCCTTCGACGTCACAGGCTTCACCTTCGCCGGTTTCCCCGGGGTCGTCATCGGCCACAACCAGTCCATCGCCTGGGGCTTCACCAACCTCGACCCCGACGTCACCGACTTCTACCTCGAGGACACCGCCGGCGACACGGTCCTGCGCGAGGACGAGCACGTGCCGATGGACGTGCGCACCGAGACCATCCGGGTGGCCGGCGGTGACGACGTGGAGCTGGAGGTGCGGGAGACCTCCCACGGGCCGATCGTCTCCGACGTGCTCGCCGAGACCGGTGTCATGGGCGCCAACGGGCCGATCGACGGGGTCGCGACCTCCCGTGACTTCGAGGTCGCGCTGCGCTGGACCGGGCTGGAGCCCTCGCGCACCGCCGAGGCGGTCTTCGCGCTCAACGCTGCCACCGACTGGGAGGGTTTCCGCGGCGCGGCCGAGCTCTTCGCCGTGCCCTCGCAGAACCTGCTCTACGCCGACACCGAGGGCAACATCGGCTACCAGGCGCCCGGGCTGGTCCCGGTCCGCCGGGCGGCGACCCACGGCACCCCGCCGGGCTACTTCCCCGCCCCCGGCTGGGACGAGCAGTATGCCTGGAGCGGGTGGGTCGACTTCGCGGACCTGCCCTCGGCCTACAACCCCGAGGACGGCATGGTCGTGGCCGCGAACCAGGCCGTGGTCCGTGGCTCGACCCCCTTCCTCACCAGCGAGTACGACAAGGGCTACCGCTCGACCCGCATCCTGGAGCTGCTGCAGGAGCGGCTCGAGCAGGGGCCGCTCACCGCGGCGGACATGAACGACATCCAGCTCGACGACACCAGCACCTTCGCGCTGGACGTGGTCCCCTACCTCACCTCGATCGATCTCGACGGCCGGTTCTACACCGAGGCGCAGGGTCTGCTGCGGGACTGGGACGGCACCGCCCCGGCGGAGGGGGAGCAGACGGCGGCCGCGGCATACTTCTACGCCGTCTACGACAACCTCCTCGAGGCGGTCTTCGACGACGAGCTCCCCCCGGACCTCGGGGCCACCGGCAACTCCCGCTCGATGCAGGTCATGGCCGAGCTCATGGCCACCCCCGAGAGTGTCTGGTGGGACGACCAGCGCACCCCCGGGGTCGTGGAGTCCCGGGACGAGGTGCTGCGCACGGCCCTGGTGGACGCGCGGCTGGACCTCACCCGCACGGTCTCCAAGGACCCGGACGACTGGAGCTGGGGCGAGCTGCACCGGGCGGACCTGCGCCACCAGGTCCTCGGTGAGGAGGGAGTGCCCGGCCTGGTGCAGCAGATGGTCAACCGCGGGCCGCTCCCGGTGTCCGGCAGCAGCTCCATGGTCAACGCGATGAACTGGGACGCCAGCACGGACAGCTTCGACGTCACGTCGGCACCCTCGATGCGCATGGTCGTCGACCTCGGCGACCTCGACGCCTCCACCTGGGTCAACCAGACGGGCACCTCCGGCCATCCCTTCCACAGCAACTACGACGACCAGACGCAGGCGTGGGTCGAGGGCGGCACCTACCCGTGGGCTTTCACCCGGGCCGCCGTGGACGAGGCGGGCACCGACACCCTCACGCTGCTGCCGGCGGACGAGTGAGCGGGGCCGGCTGAGCGCCGGTGCGGGTCAGCGCACCGGGACCGGCACCACGCCGCTGGTCGGCCGCAGCACCGCGTCGACCACGGCGTCGTGGTCCGCGGCGGGCACCCGGGGCACGACCTCGTGGTCGTGCAGCACGATGACCACGGGTGCCCCGGCGGAGCTCTCACGCAGCCGCGGCAGCACCGTGTCGTAGTAGCCCCCACCCTGCCCCAGCCGCACCCCGTCGCGGGAGACCGCGAGCCCGGGGACGAAGGCCAGGTCGACCTCGGCGAGGACGTCCTCGCCGAAGGGGCGCCGGTCGGGGTCGGCCAGGTCGGCCCACTCCAGCCGCGGTCGCGCGAGGGTGATCGGCACGAGCACCCGCACGCCCGCACCGCGCAGCGCGGCGGTCAGCCCGTCGACCGGTGGCTCGGTGCGCATCGGCTCGTAGGCGGTCACGGTCATCCCGGCGAGGTCCGCGCGGGCCGAGCCACGGGCATACCGACGCAGGTGCGTGAGACCCGCCTCGGCGAGCGATCTGGCGAGGGCGGGCCGGTCCGCCGGCGACCACGCGGCGACGAGGTCGCGGCGCGCGGTCCGGACCAGCGCGCGCCAGTGCGCCTTGTCGGCGACGACGTCGCCCGTCGGACGGTAGGGCGGGAGCGGCAGGCTCATGCGGCCCCAGTGTGGCCGATGCTCCTAGGGTGGGGCCATGATCTCTGTCGACGAGCACCTGGACTCCGTGCTGGCTCAGGTCGAGCCGGTGGCCCCGGTCACGCTGCCGGTCCGGCGTGCGCAGGGCCTCGTGACCACCGCCGACGTGCACAGCCGCGTCGACCTGCCGCGCTTCGACAACTCCTCGATGGATGGGTATGCCGTCCGCCGGGCCGACCTCGAGGGGGCCAGCAGCGAGAGCCCGGTCGTGCTGCCCGTCGCCGGCGACGTCGCCGCGGGCGACCAGTCGCAGCACGTGCTCGCCCCTGGGCAGGTGTGGCGGATCATGACCGGCGCCCCCCTGCCCGAGGGCGCCGACGCCGTCGTCAAGGTCGAGGACACCGACGGACACCCGCACGAGCCGCAGCTGCGCGTCCACCCCGACGAGGGGGCGCACATCCGCCGCGCGGGCGAGGACGTCAGGGCCGGGGACCTGATCCTGCCCGCGGGGAGCCGGGTCGGGGCGGGGGAGATCGCCGCGCTGCTGTCCTCGGGGGTGACCGAGGTCGAGGTCGTCGGGCCGGTGCGGGTGGCGATCCTGTCGACGGGTGACGAGCTCGTGCCCGCCGGCGAGCCCGTCGGCCCCGGGCAGATCGTCGACAGCAACGGCCCGATGCTGGAGGCGCTGGTGCGCGACGCGGGGGCCCACGTCGTGCACGTCGGGCACCTGCCCGACGACGAGGGTGCCACCAAGAAGCAGCTGCACCGAATGCTGGACCACGCCGACCTCGTCATCACCACCGGTGGCGTGAGCAAGGGCGAGTTCGACCTCGTCAAGAAGGTGCTCACCGGCCAGGGGTCGATGGAGTTCGTCGAGGTCGCGATGCAGCCCGGCAAGCCGCAGGGCTTCGGGGTGCTGGGGCGTCGCGACGTGCCCGTCTTCACGCTGCCGGGCAACCCGGTGAGCACGCTGGTGAGCTTCGAGGTCTTCGTGCGGCCGGCGCTGCAGCGCAGAGCCGGACGGCGCGAGGGCGCCCGGCTCGCGCGCGGCTTCGCCACGACCGGGTGGCGCAGCTCGCCGGACCGGCAGACGTATACCCGGGTGCGGGTCGACCGCGACCCCACCGGCGCGTATGCCGTCTCGCCCGCCGGCGGTGCCGGGTCGCACCTCGTCGGGCCGCTCGCCGTCGCCGACGCGCTGGCGATCTCGGAGCCGGAGGTGAACGAAGTGTCCGCCGGGTCCGAGCTGGACCTGCTGCTGCTGCGGCCACGCGCCGAGATCGACGCCCGGCTGCACGCCGAGGGGCAGGGTGACGAGGCGGGCGAGGACGGCTGATGGGGCACGAGCCGCGGCTGACCCACCTGCGGGCCGACGGGTCGGCCCACATGGTCGACGTCAGCACCAAGGAGGTCACCGCGCGCAGCGCCACGGCGCGTGGACGCGTCGACCTGTCGGCGGACGCGGTCGCCGCGCTGCGGGACGGCACCGTGCCCAAGGGCGACGCCCTCGGGGTGGCGCGGATCGCGGGCATCCAGGCGGCCAAGCGCACGCCGGACCTCGTGCCGCTGTGCCACCCGATCGCGATCCACGCTGTCGAGGTGGACCTGACGGTCGACGACGGCGGGGTGGAGATCACCGCGACGGTGCGCACCGCCGACCGCACCGGGATCGAGATGGAGGCGCTGACCTGCGTGAGCGTCGCCGCGCTGGCCCTGGTCGACATGGTCAAGGCGGTGGACAAGCTGGCGGTGATCGGCGGGGTGCGGGTGGTCGCGAAGTCCGGGGGTCGGTCGGGGGACTGGGTCCGCACCGAGGCGAGGGGCCGGTGAGCCCCGCGTCGGCGCCATGACGGGTGCCGGGGTGAGTCAGGGATGAGGGACGCGTGAGCTGGCGCTGGCCCGTCAGCGTCCGGCACCAGCTCCCCGACGGCAGGGCGCTGGTCCTGCGGCCGCTGGAGCGGGCCGACCGGGCCGCCTGGGAGTCCTTGCGGCGCCGCAACGAGGCCTGGCTGCGGCCGTGGGAGTCGACCGCGCCGGGCGAGAGGACGCCGAACCTGCCCTTCCCGCGGTTGCGGCGGGTCCTGGACCGCGGCGCGCGGGACGGGCTGGTCCTGCCCTTCGTCATCGACGTGGACGGGGAGATCGTCGGCCAGATCCAGCTCTTCGACGTGCTCTGGGGCGCGCGGCAGGCCGGGTGGGCCGGTTACTGGCTCGACCGGCAGGCGACCGGGCGCGGGGTGGCGACGTGGGCGCTCGCGGCGCTGGTCGACCACGCGCTCCTGGAGGTGGGCCTGCACCGCGTCGAGGTGGCGATCCGACCGCAGAACTCCGCCTCCCTCGCCGTGGTCACCCGGCTGCGTATCCGGGAGGAGGGTCGCCAGCGCGGGCTCATGCACGTCGACGGAGGGTGGGCCGACCACCGGCTCTTCGCCGTGGTCGCCGAGGACCTGCGGCCGGGCGGGTATGCCCCGGGTGGCCTGGTCGCGCTGCTGCACGGCCGCGCCGGGTGAGGAGGCCGTTCCCGCGAGTCACAGGAGAAACTCCCGCGACACTCCGCCGACCTCACCGCCTCGTGCTGCGGCGGCACCTACCGTGAGTCCCGTGCCTCCGGTCAGCAGCCTCATCTTCGTCGTCATCGTGGCGGTCTGGGCTGTCTATCTCGTCCAGCACTGGGTCCGCCGTCGTGAGCACGTCGCGACCGCGCGGTCGGTCGACCGGTTCTCCGAGGCCATGCGCGTGCTCGAGCGCCGTCGGGCGCTCCCGCGCCCCGACATCGCGGAGCAGGCCCCGGCGGCCTATTCCGTCTCCCCGCTGCGCCCGGCCCGACCGGACGTCGTCGTCAAGCGCGGCGGGAGCGCTGCGGCCTCTGCTCCCGCGACGGCGCGCCCAGCGGCCCGTCCCGCTGCCGCTCGTCCTGCGGCCAGCGCCACGTCGAGCGCACCGGCGCCCCGGCGCCGGAGCGGCGCCACTGCCGTCGGTCCCACCCCGGCGGTGCGGCGCGCCCGGCGTGCCGCACAGCTGCGGGCGACCGCGCTGATCGTCGCCTCCGTGGTGATGGTGGCGCTCGTCTCGCTCGGGGTCAGCCCCGTGCTGGACTGGTGGTGGAGCTTCGTGGGCGTCGCTGTGCTGGCCGCGACGCTCCTGCTCGTGCGGCGCTCCGCCGCCGCCCAGCGCTCGCGCCGGGCCCGGCCGCGTCGTGCGACGGTGCGCCCGGACACGGCACCGCAGCGATCCGGTGCGCCCGCACCGGTGCAGGCCGACAGCCGCCGTCCGGGCCACCAGGCGCAAGCGTCGGCGGAGGTCACGGTGACCGCGGAGGCGTCCGCCTCCCCGCTCGCCGCCCAGGCCCGCGCCACGGCGGCCTCCGCCTCGGCCGGTCCCGTCGCACCGGCCTCCGCCGGCACCGCGCGTCGGGCCGTGGACCTCCGGCCCGCGCGCCCCGCGCTCTTCGACATCGACGAGGTCGAGGCCGACCTCGCGGCCCCGCCGGTCGCCGTCACCGCGGTGGTCGACGAGGCCGAGACGGTCGCGGCGCCCGGGTCGTGGACGCCCGCCCCCGTGCCGCCGCCGACCTACACGCTCAAGGCCAAGGCATACCGTGGCGCCCCGCAGCCGTCGACCGGCTCCGCCGAGCTGCCCGCGGACGGGACCGAGATGGCGCTGGAGGAGGAGTTCGAGGACCTCCCGCAGATCCACCGCGTCGGCTGAGCCCCGCGCTCGGCGCCGGCCGACCAGGTCCCCACCCACCCCGCCTGCCGGTCCGTCGCCCCGGTCGCCCGGCTCGTCGCTGGTTTGGGCTGGCCACCTGCGGGTCTGTATAGTCTGGAGACGCACACGGGGCTGTGGCGCAGTTGGTAGCGCGTCTCGTTCGCAATGAGAAGGTCAGGGGTTCGATTCCCCTCAGCTCCACCACCGGAGAGCCCGCCGAGTCACTCGGCGGGCTCTCGTGCTGTGCGGCCTGCCGTCGAGCGACCACGGACAGCCAACCCACCCGGCCCGACCACCCGGGTACGAGAGCCGGCGGTCGCGCGATGACTAGGCTGGAGCCCAGCGGCCGGCGGGTGAGACCCGGCCGTCCGCACCCGAGCGAGGAGCCCGACCATGACCGTGGACCTGCGGGGGCGCAGCCTGCTGTCCCTGGTGGAGGAGACGCCGGAGGAGATCCGGTCGCTGCTCGACCTCGCCGCCGAGCTCAAGGCCGCCAAGCGCGCCGGCACCGAGGAGCGCCGCCTCGTCGGCCGGTCGGTCGCGCTGATCTTCGAGAAGACCTCGACCCGCACCCGCAGCGCCTTCGAGATGGCCGCCGCCGACCAGGGCGCCCACACCACCTTCCTCGACCCCAAGAGCACCCAGATCGGGCACAAGGAGTCGATCAAGGACACCGCCCGCGTCCTCGGTCGGCTGTACGACGCGATCCAGTACCGCGGCGCTGCCCAGTCGACCGTCGAGCAGCTCGTCCGGTATGCCGGTGTGCCGGTCTACAACGGCCTCACCGACGAGTGGCACCCGACGCAGATGCTCGCCGACGCCCTCACCATGGCCGAGCACTGCGACAAGCCGTGGTCGCAGATCTCCTACGCCTACCTCGGCGACGCCCGCAACAACACCGGTCACTCGTTGCTGCTGCTGGGCGCCAAGCTCGGCATGGACGTCCGCGTCGGTGCCCCGGCCGGGCTGCAGCCTGACCCCTCCGTGGTCGCCCTGTGCCAGGAGGTCGCCGGGACCACCGGTGCGCGGGTGACGATCACCGACGACCCCCTCGCCGCCGTCTCCGGCGTGGACTTCGTGCACACTGACGTCTGGGTCTCCATGGGGGAGCCGGCCGACGCCTGGGGAGAGCGGATCGAGCAGCTGATGCCCTTCCAGGTCGATGCCGATCTCATGGCGGCCACGCGCAACCCGGCGGCGCGCTTCATGCACTGCCTGCCGGCCTTCCACGACACCGACACCGCAGTGGGGCAGGAGCTGATGGACACCCATCCGGAGCTGAAGGACGGTCTCGAGGTGACCGATGAGGTCTTCGAGTCGTCGGCCAGCATCGTCTTCGACCAGGCGGAGAACCGCCTGCACACCATCAAGGCCCTCCTCGTGGCGACCCTCGCATGACCGTCGTCCAGCCCGAGCACGTCGACGTCGGCCCGGCGCTGCGGGAGCCGGCGCACCAGGTGAGCCCGCGTGCGCTGCGTTACTGGGTGGTGCAGAACTTCATCGGCAGCGTCCTCACGTGGGGCGTCCTGTTCACCATCCACTGGTTCCTGCCGGACTCCTGGGCGCGGTGGCTCGGGCCGCTGTTCGTCCTGATCATGGTCTACAACGTCCTCGAGCTGATCCTCGAGCCCACGATCCGCTACCGGCGCACGCGCTGGGAGGTCACCGGGGAGCGGGTGTTCTCCCAGACCGGGTGGCTCTCCCGCGAGCAGCGCATCGCGCCGCTGTCCCGGGTGCAGACGGTCGACACCGAGCGGGGGCCGATCATGCGGCTCTTCCGGCTCGCCAACGTCACCGTGACCACCGCCTCGGCCGCGGGACCGATCACCCTCCCGTGCCTGGACACCGACCTCGCCGACCGCGTCACCGCCGACCTGGCCCGGGTCACCGGGCAGACCCGGGGTGACGCGACGTGAGCGAGCCGCACGCCCCCGGCGCCGGGCCGGAGGTCGAGGAGCGGCCCGACGTCGCGGGTATGCCGCCGGTGGGCACCGCCGACGCCGGTCCGGACGACGGCTGGCACCGGCTCAGCCCCCGGATGCTGCTGGTCCACCCGTTGCTGGCGCTGCGGTCGATGATCGTCCCGCTCGCCCTGGTCGTCTTCCAGGTCATGCGTGGTGACGGTCTCAGCGGCGGCGGCCCGTGGATCTGGATCGCGCTGGTCTTCCCTGTGCTGGCGGTCGTCTTCGGCCTGCTCTCCTGGCACTTCACCCGCTACCGCTTCACCCCCGAGCAGCTGCAGCTGCGCACCGGGTGGCTCAACCGCAAGCTCGTCACCGCCCCGCTGGACCGCATCCGCAGCGTCGACCTGGAGTCCTCGCTGCTGCGCCGGGTCCTCGGGCTGACCAAGGCGCAGGTCGGCACGGGCGTCGACACCTCGCAGATCACCCTCGACGGGCTGCCGCGCGAGCAGGCCGCGCAGCTGCGGGTGGACCTGCTGGCCCGGTCCCACCTCGCCGACGACGAGGTCGCGGAGGCCGGGACGCCGCAGGACGCGCCGGCGGGCGAGCCCGAGCGCAGCCTGCCCGCCCCGGAGGAGGAGCTGGCCCGGATCGACTGGAGCTGGCTGCGGTATGCGCCGTTCAGCCTGTCCAGCCTCGTCGTCGTCGCGGGTGCCCTCGGTGTGCTCGGCCAGTTCGGCGACGACATCCCCGTCGACGAGGTCGCCGTCGCCGAGGGCGCCTGGGAGTGGGTGGTGGCCCAGGCCGTCGCCGTCCTGGTCCTCGGCGCGCTCGCGATCCTGCTGATCAGCTGGCTCCTCGTGTCGACGATCTCCTACGTCATCACGTGGTGGAACCTCCGCCTGGTCCGGGAGGGCGGCGGCAAGATCCGGCTCACCCGGGGGCTGTTCACCACCAGGAGCCAGACCCTGGAGAGCGGCAAGATCCGCGGCGTCCTGATGACCGAGCAGTTCCTGCTGCGCTTCGTGCGCGGCGGAGAGCTGGCCGCCCTCGCCACCGGGGTCGGTGCGGGCGGCAGCGTCAAGCTGCTCCCCCCGGCGCCCCGCCGGGTGGTCCAGGACGTCGGCCACCAGCTGCTGGGCGAGGACGGCCCGCTCACGATGCCGCTCGTCGGGCACGGGCCCCGGGCCCGGCGCCGGATCCACGTTCGGCGCCAGTGGGGCAGCCTCGTCCTGGCGGGGCTGGCGTGCATACCGACCTTCGTCCTCGACGTGTGGATCTTCGAGGCGCTGCCCTGGTGGGGGCCGCTCGCCGTGCTGGCCGTCGTCGTCCTCCTCAACCTGCTGATCGCCGAGAGCGCGTGGCGCAACCTCGGGCACGGGCTCACCGACGGGCACGTGATCGTGCAGACCGGCGCCGTCATCCGCAGCCGCGAGGTGCTCGAGCGGGCGGGCATCATCGGGTGGACCCTCGACCAGAGCTTCTTCCAGCGCCGCCTCGGGCTCGCGGACCTCACCGCCACCACCGCAGCGGGCAACGAACAGTTGTTGGCGCCCAACATCCCGGTGCCGCTCGCGGTCGACCTCGCCGACCGGGCCACCCCGGGAATGCTCGACGGCTTCCGCGCGTAGGAGGAGCATGGGCGACTTCGAGGACATGCTGCGGGGGCTGGACGGGACCGGCGCCGACGACCCACGGGGTGAGGGACGCGATGACGCGGTGTCGCTGCCGTCGGACGAGCAGCTCGACGACCACGCGCGCTACGACCGGGCGACCTTCGCCTTCGAGACCAAGGACTACCTGAGGGCCGCTGCCCTGCTCGAGCCGCTGGCGCAGGCGGACCCGGGCAACGCGGAGGTGCGCCTGCTGCTCGCGCGCAGCTACTACCACTCCGCGCGGCTGGGCCCGGCGGAGACCGAGCTGCGGGCCATGGTCGAGCGATGGCCGAGCGACGCCTACGCCCACCTCGTGCTGGCCCGGACCCTGCAGCGCGCGGGCCGCGCCGAGGAGGGGGCGCCGCACCTCAAGATGGCCGAGGCGATGGGGCTGGATGTCTGAAGCGACCGCCGAGCCCCGTCGAGTGGCCCACTCAGGGGCCGGAACCGGGTCGCTTTCGCCGCACGACCGGGCCATCGGGCGACTGTTCCGCCCTGTGACGGCCCCGCTGGCTGCCCTCAGGTCCAGAAGTCGAACCACATGCGTAGGTTCCACGCCTCGCGCGGGATCGTGATGGCGGTGTGCACCGGCCAGTACCACGCGAAGCAGGCCGCGGCCAGCGTCAGGTAACCGATCACCGCGACCGCGCCCCAGCGGCGGCGCGCCGGTGAGGCGTCGGCGCGGCCGAGCACCAGCCCGAGGCAGCACACCACGACGAGCACCAGCCAGGGCACGAAGGCGACCGCGTAGAAGCTGTAGACGGTCCGCGTCTGGTAGAGGAGCCACGGCAGCCAGCCGGCGACGATCCCGGAGAGCGCGGCGCCCGCCCGCCAGTCCCGCCCCAGCAGCCACAAGAACGCCACGACCAGCAGGCCGACCGTGCCGCCCCACCAGAGCACGACGTTGCCGAGCGAGGCGATGTACTCCACGCACTCGGCGGCCTCGCACCCCTTCTCGCCCTGCTTCGGCCACTCGGCGTAGAAGAGCGTGGGCCGCCACTGCACCGTCCAGCTCCACGGGTTGGACTTCCAGGCGTGGTCGTTGGCCAGGTCGATGTGGAAGTTCCACTGCTCCTGGTGGTAGGCCCACAGCGAGCGCAGCGGGTCCGGCACGAGCCCGACCAGGCTGCCCGACGGAGCCGGGTTCTCGGCCGCCCACTGCCGCTTCCACCCCCCGGCGGTCGCGAACCACCCGGCCCAGCTCGCGACATACGTGAGCAATGCGGTCGGCACCATGAGCAGGAAGGCGGGTATGCCGTCGCGCACCACCGTGCCCGCGCGCCAGTCCCGCGCCCCGGCGGCCCGGCGAGCGCCGAGGTCCCAGGCGACGGTCATCAGCCCGAAGACGGCGAGGAAGTAGAGCCCGGACCACTTGGTCCCGATCGCCAGGCCCAGGCATACCCCCGCGGCCAGGCGCCACCACCGGATCCCGAGGCTGGGCCCCCACCAGCGGCGGGCGCGCGCCCAGGGCGACCGGGGCACGCTCACGCCGGGACCGTGCGTGCGCTCCCACCACGGCCCCCAGCGCGCGGCGAGCCGACGGCGCCCCTGCTCCCGGTCCAGCAGGAGTAGGACGAAGGCCAGGAGCACCCACCACATGAGGAAGATGTCGAGCAGCCCGATGCGCGAGGACGCGAAGTGGTGCCCGTCGACCGCGAGCAGGGTCGCCCCGCTGATCGCCAGCAGCGCGTTGCGCCACAGCAGCCACGCCGCGACGCCGAGCAGCGCGATCGACAGCGTCCCGACGGTGGCGGCCGACAGCCGCCAGCCGGTGGACGACTCGGGCCCGGTGACGAGCTCGCCGAGCCCGATCATCCACTTGCCGACGGGCGGGTGGACGATGAGGTCGGGCTGGTCGCCGAAGACGTCCGGGTCGCCCGCCGTCCAGAGCGCGTCCGGCTCCTCCAGCCCGCTCTTGATCTCCCGCTCGTGGCCGAAGCGGATCAGCGACCACCCCTGTTTGACGTAGTAGGTCTCGTCGAAGACGAGCCGGTCGGGGTAGCCGAGTCGCCAGAAGCGCAGCGCCCCGCCGACGAGGGTCAGCAGCAGGATCCCGAGCGCCGCGGCACGGCGTTGCGACGTGAGCGTCGCGGGCGCCGGGCCGAGCAGGCGCGCCCGCAGTGACTCCATACCGGTCATCGTAGGTGCTGACCCGGGACGTCCCGGGTGCCTGCCGGGGGGTGCAGGGCCGAGGGGAGTCGCCGCAGGTCGGGCGCTAGAATCAGAGGGTGGCCACCTCAACTGCTCCCAGGCAAGCGGCCCGCACGGGCCCGCCGAGCATCCTGCTGAAGACCGTCGTCGCGGTCACCGGGCTGCTCTTCGTCGGTTTCCTGCTGGTGCACATGTACGGCAACCTCATGATCCTCGTCGGGCCCGAGGCCTTCGACGAGTACGCCCACCACCTGCGGACCTTCGGTGAGCCGATGATCCCGGAGAAGGGCGTGCTCTGGGTGGCGCGGATCGGGCTGCTCGTCTCGGTGCTCCTGCACATCTGGGCGAGCATGACGTTGTGGCGCCGCGCCGGGGGCGCGCGCACCACCCGTTACGCGGGCAAGAAGAAGACCTCCTACGGCACGTTCTACGCCAAGGCCATGCGCTGGGGCGGGCTGGCGCTGCTGGCCTTCGTCGTCTTCCACATCCTGCATTTCACCACCCAGACGATCACCATCGACGGGGCCTACGCCAGCCCCGCCGAGCGGGTCATCAGCAGCTTCAGCGTCTGGTGGGCGGTGCTCATCTACGTCGCCGCGATGTTCTTCCTGGGGATGCACCTGCTGCACGGCGTCTGGGGCGCGGCGATGACGCTGGGGCTCAACACCTCGCTCAAGCGGGCCGAGCAGATCCGCTTCACGGCGATCCTGGTGGCGACGGTGGTCGTGGTCGGCTTCCTCATCCCGCCGTTGTCCATCCTGTTCGGCATCATCGACTGACGTGATTGAGGAGCGCAGCATGAGCGACACCCTGACCGAGACCGAGCCCGACCAGGACTCGTCGCTGGTGAACGGCCTCTACCGCGAGGGTGCCCCGGTCGCCGACAGCAAGGCCCCGGGCGGGGACATCTCCGAGACCTGGACCAACCGCAAGTTCGAGGCGGCCCTGGTCAACCCGGCCAACCGACGCAAGCTCTCGGTCATCATCGTCGGCACCGGGCTGGCGGGGGCCAGCGCGGGCGCGACGCTGGGCGAGGCGGGCTACCAGGTCAAGTCGTTCTGCTACCAGGACAGCCCGCGCCGCGCGCACTCCATCGCGGCGCAGGGCGGCATCAACGCGGCGAAGAACTACAAGGGCGACGGTGACTCGATCCACCGCCTCTTCTACGACACGGTCAAGGGCGGTGACTACCGCTCCCGCGAGACCAACGTCTACCGCCTCGCCGAGGTGAGCACCGACATCATCGACCAGTGCGTCGCGCAGGGCGTGCCCTTCGCTCGCGAGTACGGCGGTCTGCTCGACAACCGCAGCTTCGGCGGGGTCCAGGTCTCCCGCACCTTCTATGCCCGCGGCCAGACGGGCCAGCAGCTGCTCATCGGGGCATACCAGGCGCTGGAGCGGCAGATCGCGGCCGGCACCGTGCAGATGTATGCCCGGCACGAGATGCTCGAGCTCGTGGTCGTGGACGGCAAGGCGCGCGGCATCATCGCCCGCGACATGGTCACCGGCGAGATCGAGACCCACCTCGCGGACGCGGTCGTGCTGGCCTCCGGCGGCTACGGCAACGTCTTCTTCCTGTCCACCAACGCGATGGGCTGCAACGTCACCGCGAGCTGGCGGGCGCACCGCAAGGGCGCCTACTTCGCCAACCCCTGCTACACCCAGATCCACCCGACCTGCATCCCGCAGAGCGGTGACCACCAGTCCAAGCTGACCCTGATGAGCGAGTCGTTGCGCAACGACGGCCGCATCTGGGTGCCGAAGAACGCCGAGGACTGCGACAAGGACCCGCGCGAGATCCCCGAGGAGGACCGCGACTACTACCTGGAGCGGATCTACCCCGGCTTCGGCAACCTCGTGCCCCGCGACATCGCCTCCCGGCAGGCCAAGAACATGTGCGACGAGGGCCGCGGCGTCGGACCCGCCGTCGACGGTGTGCGGCGCGGCGTCTACCTCGACTTCGCCGACGCCATCGAGCGCATGGGTGAGGACGCCGTCCGGTCCAAGTACGGCAACCTCTTCGACATGTACGAGCGCATCGCCGGGGAGAACCCCTACCAGGTGCCGATGCGCATCTACCCGGCCGTGCACTACACGATGGGCGGGCTGTGGGTCGACTACGACCTGGAGTCCTCGATCCCGGGGCTCTTCGTCACCGGCGAGGCCAACTTCTCCGACCACGGTGCCAACCGGCTCGGTGCGTCCGCGCTCATGCAGGGTCTGGCCGACGGCTACTTCGTGCTGCCGAACACCATCCGTGACTACCTCGCCAAGGGGCCGTTCCCGAAGATCGACGACGACGACCCCGCCGTCGTCGAGTCGCAGCAGGCGGTCACCTCGCGCATCGAGCGGCTGATGAGCATCGACGGCACGCGGTCGGTCGACAGCTACCACAAGGCGCTCGGCAAGATCATGTGGGAGCAGTGCGGCATGGAGCGCTCGGAGGAGGGGCTCAAGGGGGCGATCGAGGAGATCCGCGCCCTGCGCGAGGACTTCTGGTCCAACGTGCGCGTCCTGGGCAGCGCCGAGGGGCTCAACCAGAGCCTGGAGAAGGCGGGCCGGGTCGCCGACTTCCTCGAGCTCGGCGAGCTCATGTGCGTCGACGCGCTGCACCGGCGCGAGTCGTGCGGCGGTCACTTCCGGGTGGAGAGCCAGACCGAGGACGGCGAGGCGCTGCGTCACGACGATGACTTCGCCTACGTCGCCGCCTGGGAGTGGGGTGGTGACGAGGGTGCTCCGGTGCTGCACAAGGAGGACCTCGTCTACAACTTCATCGAGCTGAAGCAGAGGAGCTACAAGTGAGGATCGCGCTGAAGATCTGGCGCCAGGAGGGTCCCGCCGACACGGGCCGGATGGTGGACTATCGGCTCGACGAGGTGAGCGAGGACAGCTCCTTCCTGGAGATGCTGGACCTGCTCAACGAGGGGCTCATCGCCGACGGCGAGGAGCCGGTCGCCTTCGACTCCGACTGCCGCGAGGGCATCTGCGGCATGTGCGGCGTCGTCATCAACGGCGAGGCGCACGGCCCCGAGCGCACCACGACGTGCCAGCTGCACATGCGCAGCTTCAACGACGGCGACGAGATCGTCATCGAGCCTGGCGTGCCGACGCCTTCCCGGTCATCAAGGACCTCTGCGTCGACCGCACCTCCTTCGACCGGATCATCCAGGCCGGCGGCTACATCTCCGCCAACACCGGCTCCGCCCCGGACGCGCACGCGACCCCGGTGCCCAAGGAGGACGCCGACCGCGCCTTCATGGCCGCCGAGTGCATCGGCTGCGGCGCCTGCGTCGCGGCCTGCCCCAACGCCTCCGGCATGCTCTTCATGGGAGCCAAGGTCACCCACCTCGGCGAGCTGCCGCAGGGCCAGCCCGAGCGCGACGCCCGGGTGGTCGCCATGACGGCCCAGCACGACCTCGAGGGCTTCGGCGGCTGCACCAACCTGGGCGAGTGCACCCGCGCCTGCCCCAAGGGCATCCCGCTCAACGTCATCGGCCAGCTCAACGGCGACTACCGCCGGGCCGGCTACGGCGCCTCCGCCGGCGACTGAGCGTCGCCCGCACCCTGATGGACACGGGTGTGTGGGGCGCGTCCCCGAGAAACCTCTGTCCAGAACGGGGAAGTGCGCGTGCTGACTGAGGACCGCGCGGCCCTGGTCCTGGCCGCCACCCCGATCGGGGACTCCCGCGACGCCAGCCCGCGCCTGCTCGACGAGCTGACCAGCGCCGGCGTCGTCGCCGCCGAGGACACCCGCCGGCTGCGCCGGCTGACCGACCGGCTCGGGATCGAGGTCGGTGGCGAGGTCGTGAGCTACCACGAGCACAACGAGGCCGCCCGCACACCCGAGCTGGTCGCGCGGATCGAGGGCGGTGACCGGGTGCTGCTCGTGACGGACGCCGGTATGCCCTCGGTGTCGGACCCCGGCTACCGCCTGGTCCAGGCGTGCGTCGCGGCCGACGTCCCGGTGACCTGCGTGCCCGGCCCGTCGGCGGTGCTCATGGCGCTCGCGGTGAGCGGCCTGCCGGTCGATCGCTTCTGCTTCGAGGGTTTCCTGCCGAGGAAGGCCGGGGAGCGCGAGCGCGTGCTGGCCGAGGTCGCCGACGACTCGCGCACCCTGGTCTTCTTCGAGGCACCTCACCGGCTCGCCGCGACCCTGACCGCCATGGCGACGGTGCTCGGCGAGGACCGGCCCGCCGCCGTCTGCCGGGAGCTGACCAAGACCTACGAGGAGGTGCGGCGCGGCACGCTGGCCGAGCTCGCGGCCTGGGCCGTCGACGGGGTCAAGGGCGAGATCACCGTGGTCGTGGCCGGTCGCCCGCGGGGAGCAGCGATGACCACCGACCCGGCCGACGTCATACCCGAGGTGCGGGAGCGGGTCGCCGCCGGGGAGCGTCTCAAGGACGTCACGCGGGACCTGGCCGGGCGGACGGGCCTGTCGGCGCGGGCGATCTACGACGAGGCCGTCCGCTCCCGCTGACCCCGCGCGGTGGGGACGTGTCGTTCGGGCAACCCTGGTCGACCGCGGTGCGGCCCCTGGTGGGGCGGGCAAGCCCATGGTTGACTGTGCCCCGGCCCGTACCGTGACGGGCTCAGACTCCACGACGAGAGGCACGCATGCGGTTCAACTGGATGGCGATCCTGGGGGGCCTGGCCGGTGGCGTGCTCGCCGGCCTGGTGGCGGTCTACGCCACGACGCAGGTGCTGCCGGGCGATGCAGGTGACCCTACGACGTGGTCGATGGTCTGGTGCGGGGCCGTCGCCGCCGTCGGCGGGGCGCTGGGGGTCGCCGCCGGGTGGTTCGTCAACGGTCGACGGGCCCGCGGCCTGGGCGGTATCGCCGCCATCACGACCCTCCTCGGCACCCTCGTCGGGACCTATGCCTGGTCGCGCAGCGACGCCGTCCCCGAGCGGGCCTGGCCCTTCCTCGTCGGCGTCATGCTCATGCTCGGCGCCGGGCTGGTCGTGCTCGCCGCTGTCTGCGGCCTGACGGCCGCGCTGCTGCGCCCGCAGTCCCTCGACGACCAGATGCCCCCGGCCCCGCGCGATCAGCTGTAGCCGGCGTCCGCCATCAGCTGGTCCCGGTGACGCCTGCGGGCGCGGCTGCGCCGCCACAGCACGACCCCGCCCCACAGGAGCAGCAGGAGCAGGAAGATCACGAGGACCGGCAGGAAGATCGCGACGAGCGACAGGGTGACCGCCGCACCGTCCTCGGCGGCCGAGACGACCGGGGTGCCCATGCCCGCCGTGCCGGCGTTGACGACCGGGCGGCTGACCGCCTTGCCGGTGTGCACGATCCCGGCGGTGACGATGCCGAGCAGCACGCCCACCCAGGGGTTGTCCTGCATGAAGGACGAGCCGGCCTCGAAGTCCTCGGCCGCCGTGGTCGCGGCGAAGATCAGGCCACCCGTCGCGGGGCGCACGAAGGTGCCGACCGCGTCGTTGATGTGGTCGACGAGCGCGACCTTGTCGAGCACGACCTCCGAGAGCAGCAGCACGGCGGCGATGCCGATGGCCCAGTTCGACTCGATCCAGGCGTACTGGTGCGGCAGGTTGACGACGTCGGTGAAGCGTGCGATCAGCGCGACGAGGATGAACGGGATGTAGGCGTTCAGCCCCGCCGCAGCCGACAGGCCGGCTCCGGTGAGGGCAGCGAGCACGTCATGGCCTCCTGACTCGGCGGCCCCCGGCGGGAGCCGTCGCCACCAGTGAACCACGCGGCATACGGGCGGGTCCCCTCCTGCCGGCCGAGGACCGGTCGGGTCGAGGAGGTATCCAGGGGGCGGCAGGGTCCTCCGACCGGCAGAGGCCGTCGCACCGTGCCCGGCCGGAGAGGCAGCGATCATGAACGTCGAACCGTGGAGGGACCTGTCCCCGGGGGACGCGGCCCCGCTCGTCGTGCGAGGTATGCAGTTCCTCCTGCGGGAGCGCGGCGCGTCCCTCGTCGTCGACGGGCTCTTCGGGCCCCTGACCGCGGCGGCCGTCGCGGCCGTCCAGTCCGACCAGGGGCTGCCGTCGACCGGGGACGTCGACACCGCGACCTGGGTTGCGCTCGTCGTCCCCACCGGTCCCGGCTCCAGCGGCGAGGCGGTGCGCGGGGTGCAGGGCTTCGACCCCGGCGGGCGGGTCGGCGTGCCCGCGCTCGCGGTGGACGGGGTGTACGGGCCTGACACCGCCGCGGCCGTCGCCGAGTTCCAGCGGCGCTGGGGGCTGAGCATCGACGGGCTCGCCGGCCGGGAGACCTGGTCGTTCCTCTCCACCATGCGCGCCGGCAGCCACGTCTGGGGCATGGCCAAGGTCGGGCACACGCAGGCGGTGAACTGGCGGGTCCGGGCGGTGCAGCACCTGCTCCGCCACCACGGCGCCTCGCTGGTCGTGGACGGCGCGTACGGCCCGGTGACGGGGGAGGCGGTGCGTTCCTGGCAGCAGACGCAGCGGGCCACCTTCATCTCCACGACGTGCGGGCAGCTCGACTGGCCCGGCCTCATCGCCACCGCACGGCTCGGCGACACCGGCGACCACGTGCGGGCGGTGCAGTCGATGCTGCACGGGCTCGCCGAGGACGGCGCCTTCGGACCGCTCACCGACGCCGCGGTCCGGGAGTTCCAGGGCATGTTCGCCCCGCCGGTCGACGGCGTCGTCGGGCCCCTGACCTGGCGCGCCCTCACGGTGCCGAAGGGGGAGTAGCGGCGCGACGGCATACCGGGCCCGACCCCACCTCCTGACCCGCCGGCCCGTTGAGGGGATGACAGGGTGTCGAGCAGGAGGCGGTATGCGGTCCACGCACGAGCAGGAGTTCGTGGAGTTCTTCGACTCCAGCTCCTCGCGGCTGCTCAGCGCGGCCTGGATGCTCACCGGGGACGGCCACGTCGCCGAGGAGCTCGTCCAGGAGGCGATGGCACGGACGTACGCCCGATGGTCCAGGGTGCGCCGCGGGAACCCTGCCGCCTACACCCGGCGGACCATCATCAACCTGCACACCGACCGCTGGCGCAAGCGGCGCCGCGAGGTGCTCACCGACGCGGTGCCCGAGCGGGCCACGTCCGACGACCCGATGTCGGTCGACCTCGTCCGTGCCCTGGCCCGGCTGCCCCGGCGTGAGCGCGAGTGCGTCGTGCTGCGTCACTACCTCGACCTCTCCGAGGCCGAGACGGCGCGCACGCTCGGTGTGGGGGTCGGCAGCGTCAAGAAGTATGCGATGAACGGTCGCCGCGCGCTGCGCGAGCTGCTGGAGGGAGTGGAGTCCCATGACTGAGGCCCGCGAGGACATCGACGAGGTCGTGGCGCTGCTCGACCGGGCCGGCGGCCACGCCCCACCGCTGCACGTGTCTCGCGAGGACGTGGTGCGGCGCGGCAGCACGATCCGTCGTGGTCGTCGGGTCGCCGCCGCCGTGTCGGCGCTCGCCGTGGCGGGGGTGCTGTGGTTCGGCTGGGCGGTCGCGCCCCTCGATGAGGACCCGGTCACGGCTCCGGCCGAGGTCACCTGGTCCGACCTCGACCTGGACGGCCGCCTCTTCGGGCTGTCGGGCGAGACCTCCTGGAACGCCGAGCTGCGGACGGTGGAGGGGGAGGAGCAGCCGGAGCTCGTCGTCTCGCGCGACGGGGAGGTCCTGCCCGAGCCGCTCGCGGCGCAGGACGGGCCGGGAGACGTCCAGGTGTTCCGCACGGACGGGCTGACGGTCGCGGTCTGGCTTCACACCGAGGACGACACCGGAGGTCAGGTGGCCTGGGGAGGACGGTGCAGCTTGTGCGTCGGCGGGGCGAGTGACGTCGACGGGGCGAGGATCGGGTATGCCGCGGCAGCAGCGGTGGACGGGCCAGGAGACCCAGGTGAGCTGTACGTGACCTCCGGTGACACGGTCGTCACCCTCACCGGCCATGAGGTGCCCTCACTGCGGCTCTCGGTAGGCGGTCGCCGATTCCTCGTCTTCCTCGATGAGAAGGCCAGCCAGTGGGGAGTCCGGGGACCGACCGACGACGACCGGATCGACGTGATGCCCACCCATGGCGGCGCCGGCATGGTCAGCGGCGTCGATGGCTCCACGTCGTGGGAGGTGACCCTCGTCCCGCCCGAGGTGAAGGCAGTGATGTCGGATGACCGCGGCGAGAACAGGTCAGCGGAACTGGCGGGGCATCAAGTCCTGCTCTCGGTCGGTGACGAATCCGGCACCGTGGACGTGGACGTCAACGTGGACGGTGAGCCTTGGCCAGCCGAGTCCTACGTTCTCTCCCAGCACGTGGAGGTCGGCGTGGGGGAGCCGCCGGTGACCTGGAGATCCACCGTCGAGGGCTTCCTGTGGCTGGATCAAGGGTCCAGCACCGAGGCGCTGTCGGTCGAGGAGGAGCTGGCAGACGGACGGGCCGTCGTGCTGCCGGTGGCTGGCGGCACCCTCGTCGTGGTCGGCGGCTGGGAGCCTCGCGCGGGGGAGGTCGCCGTCCGCATCGGCGACGACGCGGGTGGTCGCTGGGAGGCCGCCACCTCGGTACGGGTGCGCGAGCTCGTCGACGGCCGGCCGGTGACCTTCCTGGGACTTCCCGAGCTGTCGGCGACCGAGCAGGCGCAGGTCACCGATGTCGGCATGGTGGCAGGAGGAGCGCGCGACCCCGAGCCCCTGGGGCTCACTGACGTCCAGGTGGTCCCGCTCGGTGACTGAGCGGCGGTGCCGGAGGAGCGGCGCGACGGCATACCGGACTCCGGCACGTCACGGAGATCCCAGGGGTCACTCGCGCATCCCCGTGCGGGGATCTGCACGGATGACGGAGAAATACCGGCGGCATCGGTGACTTTCCCCGCCTCCTGCGACGGGTGTGGCTCACGTGACCTGCGTGAGCACCGGAGGCCGATCGCCGCCCGCGCCCCGGCCGATCGCCGCCCGCGCCCGGGACGACGCCGGGACGGGGAGGGTGCCCGCCGGGGCGCACCTAGACTGGTGACCCATGAGTCACGTCCTGTCCGCGGTCGCCTGGCCGTATGCCAACGGCCCGCGCCACATCGGTCACGTCGCCGGCTTCGGGGTGCCCTCCGACGTCTTCAGCCGCTACATGCGGATGGCGGGGCACGAGGTGCTCATGGTGTCCGGTTCGGACGAGCACGGCACGCCGATCCTGGTCCAGGCGGACAAGGCGGGGCAGAGCCCGCAGGAGTTCATCGACACCAACCACGCGCTCATCGCGGCCGACCTCACCGCGCTCGGGGTGTCTTACGACCTCTACACCCGCACCACGACCGCCAACCACGACGACGTCGTGCAGCGGATGTTCCTCGCCTGCCACCGCAACGGCTACCTCATCGAGCAGACCCAGCAGGTCGCGATCAGCCCCTCGACCGGCCGGACCCTGCCGGACCGCTACATCGAGGGCACCTGCCCGATCTGCGGGTATGCCGAGGCGCGCGGCGACCAGTGCGACAACTGCGGCAACCAGCTCGACCCGGCCGAGCTGAAGGACCCGCGCTCCAAGATCAATGGCGAGACGCCGGAGTTCCGCGACACGCAGCACTTCTTCCTCGACCTGCCGGCGCTCGCGGACGCGCTCGGGGAGTGGCTCGACGGGCGCGAGGCCAGCGGGCTGTGGCGGCCGAACGTCATCCGCTTCTCGCAGAACATCCTCTCCGAGATCCGGCCCCGGCCGATCACCCGGGACATCGACTGGGGGATCACCATCCCGCTCGATGGCTGGCGGGAGAACCCGACGAAGAAGCTCTACGTCTGGTTCGACGCCGTCATCGGCTACCTGTCCGCATCGATGGAGTGGGCCCGGCGGCTGCCGGGGGACCAGGGCGAGCGCTGGCGCGAGTGGTGGAACGGCTCGGATGCCCTGACCTACTACTTCATGGGCAAGGACAACATCACCTTCCACTCCCAGATCTGGCCGGCCGAGATGTTGGCCCACAACGGGCAGGGCAGCAAGGGCGGCGAGACCGGTCCCTTCGGCGAGCTCACCCTCCCGACCGAGGTGGTCTCCAGCGAGTTCCTCACCATGGAGGGCCGGCAGTTCTCCACCTCGCGCAACGTCGTCATCTACGTCCGCGACGTGCTGGAGCGCTACCAGCCCGATGCGCTGCGCTACTTCCTCTCCGCCGCCGCGCCGGAGACGGCCGACTCCGACTTCTCCTGGCCCGAGTTCGTCAAACGGACCAACACCGAGCTGGTCGCGGGCTGGGGCAACCTGGTCAACCGGACCGCCTCGATGATCGCGAAGAACTTCGGCGAGATCCCGCAGCCCGGTGACCTCGAGGACGTCGACCGGGCGCTGCTCGACCAGGTCGGTGAGGGCTTCGGCACGGTCGGCGGGCTCATCGCGACCCACAAGCAGAAGGCGGCGCTGGCCGAGGCGATGCGGCTGGTCGGTGAGGCCAATGCCTACGTCTCGACGACGGAGCCCTTCAAGCTCAAGGGGGACGACCAGCGCGAGCGCCTGGCGACGGTGCTGCACACCCTCGCGCAGGTCGTCGTCGACCTCAACACGATCCTGTCGCCCTACCTGCCGCACAGCTCGACCGCCGTGCACCGGGCGCTCGGCGGCGAGGGCGACTTCCAGCCGATGCCGCGGCTGGAGACGGTCACCGACCTCGACGACAGCTCGCGGCCGGACTACCCGGTCATCACCGGCGACTACTCCGCCGCGCCGCGCTGGGAGCACCGCCCGGTCGTGGTGGGTGCGCAGGTGGCCAAGCCGTCGCCGATCTTCACCAAGCTCGACCCCTCGGTGGTCGAGGAGGAGCGGGCCCGCCTGGGTCTGGTCGACGACCCCGCCGGCGCCGCGGTATGACGCCCGCCCACCGCCGGCCCGACCTGGGCAAGTCTCTGCACCGCCGGCCTGACCTGGGCAAGGCTCTGCACCGCCGGCCCGACCTGGGCAAGGCTCTGCACCGGAAGCACGGTCGAGAAGGGCGCATCGGGTGCACAACCTTGCCCAGGTCGATGATGGCGTCGCCGCGGCAGGTCGTGCCATGAGTGACGAGCGGCTGGCCGACCGGCCGCCGGCTCCTGACCCGCTGCCGATCGCGGTGGCGGACAACCACTGCCACCTCGACAGCCGCCGGGAGGGTGCCGAGCTGCTGCCCGTCGAGCAGATGGTGCGGGAGGCAGCCGCCGTCGGGGTGGACCGGCTGGTGCAGATCGGCTGCGACATCGAGTCGGCCCGGTGGACGGCGCAAGTGGTCGACGAGCACCCGGCCCTGCTCGGCGGGGTCGCCATCCACCCCAACGAGGCCCCGGGTCACGAGGCCGCCGGTGACCTCGACGCGGTGATCGACGAGATCGGCGCGCTGGCGGGGCATACCCGGATCCGGGTGATCGGGGAGACCGGCCTGGACTACTTCCGGACCGGCGAGGAGGGCGTCGCCGCGCAGCAGCACTCCTTCCGCCGGCACATCGCCCTGGCCAAGCAGCTCGGCCTCGCGCTGCAGATCCACGACCGGGACGCCCACGACGACGTGCTGCGCATCCTCGCCGAGGAGGGCGCACCGGAGAAGACGGTGCTGCACTGCTTCTCCGGCGACATGGAGATGGCGAGGGAGTGCGTGCGGCGCGGCTACTACCTGTCGTTCGCGGGCACGGTGACCTTCAAGAGCGCGAAGGACCTGCGCAACGCCCTGGCGGTGACGCCCGTCGAGCACCTGCTCGTCGAGACCGACGCGCCCTACCTCACACCCACGCCGCACCGCGGCCAGGTCAACGCGCCCTACCTCGTCCCGCTCACGGTGCGGGCGATGGCGGCGACGCTCAACACCTCCGTGCCGCAGCTGTGCGAGGCCCTCTCGGCGACCAGCGAGGCGGTCTACGGCCCCTGGTGAGGCGACGCGCAAGCCCAGGAGACGTGCCGCCTCGGCCTGGCGGGGGTCAGGAGCGGCACCAGCACCAGCGTGGCAGACCCTCGCGCGCCCCGGCGAGAGGAGGCTCACGGGTGCCTCCGAGCCTGGCGGAGCACCCCGGTGCGGGAGAGGTCGGGGTGGGACGTCGGGTGAGAGGATGCCGGGCGTGAGCGAGCGACCGACCCGCAGGCCGTCCTCCGGTGCGCAGGGCGACACCGGCGGGACCGACGCCGCGCTGCTGGGGCCGGCGCAGGTGCGTGACCTGGCGGCCCGGCTCGGGATCCGGCCGACCAAGCAGTGGGGGCAGAACTTCGTCATCGACAAGGGCACCGTCCGACGCATCGTCCGCGCCGCCGACGTCGGCACCGATGACGTCGTGCTGGAGGTCGGGCCCGGGCTGGGCTCGCTCACCCTGGGCCTCCTCGCGCAGGTGCGCCAGGTCACCGCGGTGGAGATCGACCCGGCGCTCGCGGCCCAGCTGCCGCAGACGGTCGCCGAGCACGCCCCGGACCTGGCCGGCCGGCTGACGGTGCTGCACGCCGACGCCCTGCGGGTCGACACCCTGCCCGACCCGCAGCCCACCGCCCTCGTCGCCAACCTGCCCTACAACGTCGCCGTCCCCGTCGTGCTGCACCTCCTCGCGAACGTGCCCACGCTTCGGACCGTGCTCGTCATGGTGCAGCTCGAGGTCGCCGAACGGCTCGCCGCGGCGCCCGGCGGCAGGGTCTACGGCGTGCCCAGCGTCAAGGCCGCCTGGTATGCCGACGTCACCGGCGCCGGGCGGATCGGCCGCAGCGTCTTCTGGCCCGCGCCCAACGTCGACTCCGGCCTGGTGCGCATGGTCCGCCGGGACCCGCCGCCGGTGGACGTGACCCGCGAGCAGGTCTTCGCCGTCGTCGACGCGGCCTTCGCACAGCGCCGCAAGACGCTGCGCGCGGCGCTCGCGGGGTGGGCCGGGTCGGCGGCGCAGGCGGAGGCATACCTGCGGGCGGCGGGGGTCGACCCCCGGGCGCGCGGCGAGGTGCTGACCGTCGCCGACTTCGCCCGCATCGCCGAAGCCGCAGGTCAGCGCCCCTGACGCGCTCCTCGAGCCGACACCATAGGGTGAAGCCATGACGTTGGGCACGCAGGCGCAGACGGTGACCGTCCGGGTGCCCGGCAAGATCAACCTGGGCCTGTCGGTCGGCCCGCTGCGCGACGACGGCTACCACGAGCTGTCCACCGTCTACCATGCCGTCAGCCTCTACGACACCGTCAGCGTGCAGCCGGCCGACTCCTGGTCGGTGCACGTCACCGGGCCCTGGGGCGAGCACGTGCCGACCGACGACAGCAACCTCGCCCTCGTCGCGGCCAGGACCCTCGCCAAGCGCCGCGCACGCAAGGCCAAGGTCGACCCGGTGCGCATCGACATCGACAAGCACATCCCCGTCGCCGGCGGCATGGCCGGGGGCAGCGCCGACGCCGCGGCCACCCTTGTCGGGTGCCGTGAGCTGTGGGGGCTGGACCACCTCGAGAACGACCTGCTCGAGCTCATGGGCGCCAGCCTCGGCTCGGACATCCCCTTCCTGCTGCACGGCGGCACCGCGATGGGCAGCGGGCGCGGCGAGCAGGTCACCTCCGTGCTCGCGCGCGGCGAGCTGCACTGGGTGCTGTGGGCCGGCGAGGGGCTCTCGCTGTCCACCCCCCAGGTGTATGCCGAGTGCGACCGGCTCCGCGAGGAGGCCGGGGTGACGCCGGGCCCGCCGGAGCCGAGCGGTGAGCTCATGACGGCGCTGCGCCGGATGGACACCGACGAGGTGGCGGCGGCGCTGCACAACGACCTGCAGGAGGCCGCGATCTCGCTGGAACCGGTCCTGGCCGAGGCGCTCTCGGCCGGGCTCGACCTCGGTGCGCGCGCGGGCATCGTCTCCGGCTCCGGACCGACGGTGGCCTTCCTCGTCGGGTCGCAGACCGAGGCGATCGACCTGTCCGTCGGCCTCGCCGCCAACGGCCCCACCGGCGACATCGAGCGGGCCGTCGGCCCGGTCCCCGGCGCGCAGATCATCCACCAGCGCAGCAGCCCCGAGCCGCCGCGCGCCCGCCCCGACACCGACCGCTCCGGCCCGCTCGGCCCGGTGATCGGCTGATGGCGGGGAGGCCGCCCGCCAGCCTCGTCACCCTCGCCGACGCCCACCTGCTCGCCGGCACCCAGGTGCTCCTCGACGAGGTCTCCGTCGGCGTGCTCGACGGGGACCGCATCGGCGTGGTCGGCCGCAACGGCGGGGGCAAGACCTCGCTGCTCTCGGTGCTCACCGGGGACCGGCCGCTCGACGCCGGCCGGGTCATCCGCACCGGCGACGTCACCGTGGGCATGCTCAGCCAGACCGACGTGCTCGACCCGGACGCGGCGGTGCGCCAGGTCGTCCTCGGCGACCTCGACGAGCACGAGTGGGCCGGCGACGCGCGGGTCCGGCACGTCATCGACGGGCTGCTCGGCGACAGCGCCGGCGCCGTCGGCGGGTGGGAGGCGAGCGTCGGTCCGCTCTCCGGCGGGGAGCGGCGCCGGCTCGCCCTCGCCGCGCTCCTCGTGGCCGACCCCGACCTGCTCGTCCTCGACGAGCCGACCAACCACCTGGACGTCGAGGGGGTCGCCTGGCTCGCGGCATACCTCTCGGGGCGGCGGCCGAGACCGGGCGGCGCGCTCGTCGTCGTCACCCACGACCGGTGGTTCCTCGACGCCGTCTCCACGCTGACCTGGGAGGTCGCCGATGGCGAGGTCCACACCTACGAGGGCGGGTATGCCGCCTACGTCCTGGCCAAGGTCGAGCGGCAGCGCGTCGCCCGGGTGACCCAGGAGAGGCGGGAGAATCTCGCCCGCAAGGAGTTGGCCTGGCTGCGCCGGGGAGCGCCCGCGCGCACGAGCAAGCCGAAGTTCCGCATCGAGGCGGCGACCGAGCTCATCCAGGGTGAGCCGCCGCCCCGGGACAGCGTCGAGCTGGTGCGCTTCGCGACGACCCGGCTCGGCAAGGACGTCCTCGACCTGCTCGACGCCACCGTGCGGGTGGGGGAGCGCGACCTGCTCACCGATGTCACCTGGCGGATCGGACCGGGCGACCGATATGGCGTCGTCGGCGTCAACGGCGCGGGCAAGTCGACCCTGCTGCGGGTGCTGCTGGGCCAGCACCCGCTGGCCGCGGGCAAGCTCAAGACCGGCAAGACGGTGCGGATGGCGTGCCTGTCACAGGAGCTGCGCGAGCTGGACCGGGTCGCCGGCTGGTCGGTCATCGACGCGATCACCGAGGTGCGATCGTTCACGGTGATCGGGGGCAAGGAGGTGAGCGCGAGCTCGCTGGCCAAGCGGCTGGGCTTCTCCGGCGGGCGGCAGCAGTCGCGGGTCGGGGATCTCTCCGGCGGGGAGCGGCGGCGGCTGCAGTTCGTCCGGCTGCTCATGGACGAGCCCAACGTGCTGCTGCTGGACGAGCCGACCAACGACCTGGACATCGACACCCTCACCGCGATGGAGGACGTGCTCGACGGATGGGCCGGGACCCTGCTCGTCGTCTCCCACGACCGCTACCTGCTGGAGCGCATGACCGACCGGCAGGTGGCGCTGCTCGGGGACGGCAGCTTGCGGGACCTGCCGGGCGGCGTGGAGGAATACCTCCGGCTTCGCGAGGGTATGAGCTCGGCCGGCCGGACCAGGGGGTCTGCGGCGTCCCCCTCGGGCACGCCGACCGCGGCGCGGGTGGGCGGACCGGCCGCCGGTGGGTCGGGGTCTGGCTCCTCGTCGCGCAGCCCGGCCCAGGTGCGCGAGGCCCGCAAGACGCTGGCGCGGGTGGAGAAGGCCCTGGACCGGCTGCATACCCAGCAGCAGCGGCTGCACGAGCAGATGGCCGCCGTGGCGACCGATCCCGACGAGCTGGCCCGGCTGACCGCCCGCGACGCCGAGCTCACCGCGCAGGAGGAGGCGCTCGAGACCGAGTGGCTCGAGGCCTCCGAGGTGGCCGAGGCGTAGCCGCGTCCCGAGACGTCAGTGCGTCGGTGCCGGTGGCTGCGGTGCGCGCTCGCCGAGGGCCTGGGTCACCGACGCCGCCACGGCGGCGCCGGTCACCATCGGCACCAGGACGGCCGGGGGGAGGAAGACCAGCAGGATGAGGACGGAGGCGAGCGGTCGACGCAGCACAGCCGTGCCGGTGGCGGCTGCCGCGCCGGCGCCCAGGACGAACCGCGAGGGCAGCGGTGCGTGCGGAGGATCCCCAGCGGTGCACCTCAGCCATGGCCCGGGCCTATCACGCGCTCAGCCCCGGCCAGGAGTCTCCGCGCGCGCCGGGGTCTCAGCTCCGGGCGCTGATCTGCCGGCGGCGCAGACCGACCAGACCGAGGGCCGCCGCCACGACCGCGATGAGCCCGAGCCAGAGCAGCGGCAGCCACTGCACCGGCTCGACCGGCACCTGAGCCATGTGGTGCAGCGGGGAGAGCGCGAGCACCCAGTCCGGCACCTCCAGGAGGGTCGCGAAGTTGCCGACGAAGATCATGACGCCGACCAGGGTCCACCCGACCGGAGCCAGCAGCCGCGGTGCCCAGCCGACGAGCAGCGTGCAGATCCCCAGGGTGACGAGCGCCGCGGGCAGCGTGTTGACGTGGGCGAGGAATCCGTCGCCGACGAGCGCACCGGTGCCGGTGACCCCGGCCGCCGCGACGCCGACGAGCAGGCCGGTGACGAGCATGACGGCCACGGCCCCGAGGCCGATCGCCAGCACGTGCGACAGGCCCCAGGCGGTGCGGCCGGTCGGCGTGGCGAGCACCGCCTGGGCCCGGCCGGAGTCCTCCTCCGCCTTGAGGCCCTGCACGGCATACACGATGAAGGCGGCCGTGAGATAGCCGCTGAAGACCGAGAGGAAGGCCAGGTATCCGGCGGCGAGCTCGCCCGCGCCGAAGACCTGCTGCAGCGCGTCGGGCATGTTCTCGGCCGAGTCCAGCATCACCTGGGTGAAGAGCCCGTCGACCACCCCGAGGACGGCGATGGCGAAGCCCCAGGCCAGGACCGGGCCGCGCTGCAGCCGCGCTGCGAGACCCCAGACCGTGCCCAGCGCCGGGCCCGCCTCGCCGCGGCCGGGACGCGCGGCCAGCAGCCCCGCGCCCAGGTCACGCCGGTCCTGCAGCCCGAAGGCGAGCGCCGTGGTCGCCGCCGCGAGGCCGACCGACAGCAGCAGCGGCCACCAGCGGTCGAGCACGTAGGGGGCGGTCTGGCTGGCCCAGCCCAGCGGGGAGAACCACGACAGCGTGCTGCCGCCCTCGGCAGCCATGTCGCCCAGGGCGCGGAGCGCGAAGGAGATCCCCAGCACGAGACCGGCCAGGCCCGAGGCGGAGCGGGAGTACTCCGAGAGCTGCGCGGTGACCGCGCTGACCCCGGCGAACGTCATACCGGTCAGGGCGACCCCGACGCCGACCAGCAGCGAGCCCGTCGTGGCGAAGTCGTTGGCGAGCGCCATCGCGGTGATCGCGACCGCCGCCGCGAGGTTGGTGATCACCGCCACGACCAGCGCCGCGGTGAGCCGGGCGTGCCGGCCGGTCACGTTGGCCCGCACCAGCTCGGCGCGGCCGCTCTGCTCCTCGACCCGGGTGTGCCGGGAGATCAGCAGGATGTTCATGAGCGCGGCGAGCAGGTAGAGGTAGAGCGTGTAGCCGCCGGCGAAGAAGGTCTCGTAGCTTGGCGGGTCCATGCCGTAGGCCGGACCGGCGAACATGCGGCCGATCGGCTGGCTCAGCAACGGGCTGGCGGCCGCGAGGTCGGCCTCGGTGGGCGCGACCTGGGGCAGCGCGGCACCGATGTAGATGACGAAGAGGCCCAGCCCGGCGACCCAGGCGGGCAGCTTGATCCGGTCGCGCCGCAGCATGAAGCGCACCAGCGTGCCGGTCCCGGCGAGCGTGCCGCTGCCGCGGGTATGCCGTGGCGCCCCGTGGGCGGGTCCGCTCCGGTCGGTCGGTGGGCGGCTGGCCGAGGCGTCGTGGTCGCGGATGGCGGTGCTCATCGCGTGGCCCCCTCCTCGACCGAGCGCCGCGAGTGGTTGCCCTGAGCCCCGCCGGACGTCGCCTGTCGTTGCTCGCCGTAGTGGCTCACGAGCAGCTGCTCTAGCGTCGGCGGGTGGGCCGTGATCGACCGGACCCCCAGCTCGCCGAGCCGGCTGACCACCGGGCCGACGTGCTCGCCGTCCACCTCGAGCCGCACCTGGTCGTCCTCGGTGGTGACGTCGTGGACGCCGGTGAGCGAGGCCATACCGTCGGCCGGGCGGTCGGTGCGCGCCACGATCGTGGTGCGCGTCATGTGGCGCAGGTCGTCCAGGCTGCCGGTCTCGACGACCCGGCCGGCGCGGACGATGGAGATACGGTCGGCGAGGACCTCGACCTGGGCCAGGATGTGGCTGGAGAGCAGCACGGTGGTCCCGGCGTCGCGGGCCTCGCGGATGCAGTCCTGGAAGACCAGCTCCATCAGCGGGTCGAGACCCGCCGTGGGCTCGTCGAGCAGCAGCAGGTCGACGGGGGAGGCCAGGGCGGCGATGAGCGCGACCTTCTGCCGGTTGCCCTTGGAGTAGGTGCGGGCCTTCTTGGTGGGGTCCAGGTCGAAGCGCTCGCACAGCTCGCTGCGGCGGGCCTTGTCGAGCGTGCCCCGGAGCCGGGCGAAGAGGTCGATGGCCTCACCTCCGGTGAGGTTGGGCCACAGCTCGACGTCACCGGGGACGTAGGCCAGCCGGTGGTGCAGCGCCACGGCGTCGTCCCACGGGTCGGCGCCGAAGAGGCGTGCCGTGCCGCCGTCGGCCCGGAGCAGTCCGAGCAGGACGCGGATCGTCGTGGACTTGCCGGCGCCGTTGGGGCCGAGGAAGCCGTGGACCTCGCCCGGGGCGACGGACAGGTCGAGGCCGTCGAGGGCACGGGTGCTGCCGAAGGTCTTGACCAGGGCGTTGGTCTCGATCACGGGACTGACGGTGGTGTTCATGCGGTCTCCTCCGTGGTGTCGTCGGTGTCGCCCGAGAAGATGAAGGCCTGCTTCGCCCGCTCGGTGAGGAGCCCCTCGGAGAAGAGCTCGAGCATCGTCTGGGTGTAGAGGTCGGTGCTGCCCTCGCCGATGAGGTCCTCGCCGAGGAGGCGCTGCATGTGCTCGTGGAGGACCAGCGCGCCGAGCGACCAGAGGGTCAGGATGACCACCCGGGCCCGCGGGTTCGCGCTGGGCAGGACCAGGCCGGTCTCGACGCCCTGGGCGGTGTAGCCGACGGCGTCCTCGACGAGGTCGTCGACGAACTCGTCCAGCCGCGGGCTGCCCTCGGAGAGGGTCCGGGCGAGGTAGCGCAACGCCGGTCGTGCCTGCGCCACGCGGGTGTCGACCTGGATCGGCGGGCCGCCGAGGCCGGCGCGCATGGTCTCGGCCTTGGACTCGCGGATGAAGGCGAGCACCCGGTCGTCGCAGGCCTCGCGCAGCTTCTCCTTGGAGCCGTAGTGGTGGATGACCAGCGGTGGGGACACGCCGGCCTGCTCGGCGATGGCCCGGACGCTGGTCGCCTTCACCCCGTGCCGGCCGAAGAGGTCGATCGCCGTGGTGAGGATGCGCTCGAGCCCTGGCTCGGCGGGGGTCTCGTCGGTCGCCTGGCTGACCATGTGTTCAGCATGGCACTGACTGAACGTTCAGTCAACACTTCTCTGACCACGTCCCCACCGAGCGTCGCGCATGGTTGGCTCGACCCCCGCAAGAGCGTCAGTCGAACGGCGCGAGCAGCCCCTTGAGGAGCTGGGCGAGCTCGGTCTGACGCTGCGGTGAGAGCCCCTGCAGCAGCCGTCGCTCGTCGGTCACCAGGTCGGCCAGGGCCGCGTCGACGACGTCCCGACCCTCGGCGGTCAGCCGCACCAGCTTGGAGCGCTGGTCCGCCGTGGATGCGGCGCGGTCCACGAAGCCGCGTCCCTCCAGCCGCGCGAGCCGGTTGGTCATCGTGCCGCTGGTGACCAGGGTCTGCCGCACCAGCTGGGTGGGAGTCAGCTCGTAGGGCTCACCGGCGCGGCGCAGGGCCGAGAGCACGTCGAACTCCCACGACTCCAGCTCGTGGGTGCTGAACGCGTGCCGTCGGGACAGGTCGAGATGCCTGGACAGGCGGGAGACCCGGGAGAGCACCTCCAGCGGGGTGACGTCCAGGTCCGGGCGCTCGCGCCCCCAGGCCGCGACGATGCGATCCACCTCGTCGTCCGGTCCCTGGCTCATGCCTCCCACAGTAGGCGAGGACCCGGGAGGGGGTGAATCAGCGGAACTGACCCTCGATCCGGTCGAGCTCGTCCCCGGTCAGCCGCAGGTCGGCGGCGCGCACCGAGTCGGTGATCGACTCCGGCCGGCTGGCGCCGGGGATCGGGATGACGTGCCCGCCGAGGCTCAGCTCCCAGGCGAGCACCACCTGCTGCGGGCTCACGCCGCGCTCGGTCCCGATCTCGTGGAAGGCGGGGTAGGTCACCCCAACGTCGCTCGCCGACCCGGTGCCGCCGAGCGGGCTCCAGGGGAGGAAGGCGATCCCGTGCTCACCGCACATCTCGAGCTCGTCGCGGCTGGAGCGGAAGCGCGGGGAGAACTCGTTCTGCACCGAGGCCAGCCCGCCCTCGCCGAGCACCTCCAGCGCCACCTCGATCTCCTCGACGTCGGCGTTGGAGATGCCGACAGCCCTGATCTTGCCCTCGTCCTGCAGCTCCTTGAAGGTCTGGATCACCTCGCCGTAGACCCGCCAGCGGTCGGGGCGGTGCCACTGGTAGAGGTCGATGGTCTCGACCTCCAGCGCGCGCAGCGAGGCCTCGACGGCACCCCTCAGGTATGCCGGTGACCCGTCGCGACCCCAGTGCTCGCCCTCGGCGCGGGTGATGCCGCCCTTGGTGCCGACGACGACGTGGCTGGTGTCGCCGTAGCCCTGGAGCGCCTTCGCGACGACCCGCTCGTTGTGCCCCATCTGGTCCCAGCTGGGAGCGTAGATGTCAGCCGTGTCGACGTAGGTCACCCCCGCGTCGAGGGCGGCGTGCACCGTGGCGATCGCCTGCTCCTCGCTGGGCTGCGGATCCTTGCCCAGCGAGAACGGCATCGCCCCCAGGCCGATGGCGGAGACGGTGAACGGGCCCAGGCGACGGGTCTGCATACCGACGACCCTAGGCGGTGGGCTCCCCGGGCAGGAATCGAACCTGCGTCGCTAATCCTGATTCAAAGTCAGGCGGCCCCTACCAGCAGAGCAACCGGGGAACGTGCCGCAGCACCCCGCCAGCCTAACGGCCGGGCTCAGCTCTTGGCCCTGGTCCGCAGCGTCGGACGGGCCTCCATGCCGGCGAGGCCGTTCCACGCGAGGTTGACCAGGTGCGCCGCGACGTCGTCCTTCTTCATCTTGCGCGAGTCGAGCCACCAGCCGCCCGGGATGGCGACCATACCGACGAGCATCTGGGCATACAGCGGGGCGGTCTTGGGGTCCAGCCGCCGCCGCCTGAACTCCGCGGCGAGGATGTGCTCGACCTGGGTCGCGATGTCGCTGATGAGCGAGGCGAAGGACCCGGTCGACTGCCCGGGCGGGCTGTCCCGCACGAGGATGCGGAAGCCGTCGGTCGAGTGCTCGATGTAGTCCAGCAGCGCCATCGCCGCCGCCTCGAGCAGCGCCCGGGCATTGCCCTCGTGCGCGGTGAGCGCGTCCGTGATCTGTCCGAGCAGCGCCTGGATCTCGCGGTCGACGACGACGGCGTACAACCCCTCCTTGCCGCCGAAGTGCTCGTAGATCACCGGCTTGGACACCCCGGCCGCCTCGGAGATCTGCTCCACGCTCGTGCCCTCGAAGCCCCGCTCGGCGAACAGCGAGCGACCCACCTCGATCAGCTGCTGCCGCCGCTGCGGGCCGGTCATCCTGTGTCGGGAGGTCTTCGCGCTGGAGCTCACCACCCCATCATGCCAAGGGCGGGTCGCGGCGCGATCCTGCACAGGTACAGTCGGTCCCGTGACGTCCCACCACCCCGCCGCCGTCATCATCCTCGCCGCCGGGCAGGGCACCCGGATGAAGAGCTCCATCCCCAAGGTGCTGCACCGCATCGGTGGTCGATCCCTCGTCGGGCACGCGATGTATGCCGCCCGCCAGGCCTCGCCGGAGCACCTCGCCGTCGTCGTCCGGCACGAGCGGGAGCGGGTCGCCGCGCACGTCGCCGAGGCCGACCCGGGCGCGATCGTCGCCGACCAGGACGAGGTCCCGGGGACCGGTCGCGCCTGCGAGTGCGGGCTCGGCGCCCTCCCCGACGGTCTCACCGGCACGGTGCTCGTCACCATGGGTGACGTGCCGCTGCTCTCCGGCGAGACCCTGCGCGAGCTGACCCGGGTGCACGAGGAGCGCGGCTCGGCGGTGACCCTCCTCTCCGCCGTCGTGGACGACGCCGGCAGCTACGGCCGCGTCGTGCGCGACGGCGACGGCGAGCTCGCCGAGATCATGGAGTTCAAGGACGCGGTGAAGCGCCGCGACGCCGGCGACCCGGACTACGGCCACGTCGTCGACATCCGCGAGTTCAACTCCGGCATCTACGCCTTCGACGTCGAGGTGCTGCGCCGCGCGCTGGACCAGGTGGGGCAGGCCAACGAGCAGGGCGAGAAGTACCTCACCGACGTCATCAAGATCGCCCGCGAGGAGGGTCGCACCGTCGTGGCCCACCCGGTCACCGACCTCATGCAGACCGAGGGGGTCAACGACAAGGTGCAGCTCGCGGCCCTCGGCAAGGAGCTCAACCGCCGGGTCGTCGAGCGGCACATGCGCGACGGCGTCATCGTCGTCGACCCCGCCACCACCTGGATCGACGCCGACGTCACGATCGGCCAGGACACCGTCGTGCGGCCCGGCACCCAGATCCTCGGCGCGACGACCGTCGGCGCCGAGGCCACGATCGGCCCGGACACGACGCTCACCGACTGCGAGATCGGCGACGGCGCGAGCGTCGTGCGCACCCAGGCCGAGCACGCGGTGGTGGGCGGCGACGCCACGGTCGGCCCGTTCTCCTACCTGCGCCCCGGCACCGTGCTCGGCGAGGGCGGCAAGATCGGCGCCTTCGTCGAGACCAAGAACGCCGACATCGGCCCGGGCGCCAAGGTCCCGCACCTCACCTACTGCGGCGACGCGACGATCGGGGAGGGCGCCAACATCGGCGCCGGCACGATCTTCGCCAACTACGACGGCGTCGCCAAGCACCGCACCACGGTCGGCCGGCACAGCTTCGTCGGGTCCGACTCGGTGCTCGTCGCGCCGGTCGACATCGCCGACGGGGCGTATGTCGCGGCCGGCTCCACCATCGAGGGCCGGGTCGGGCCGGGCCAGATCGCGGTCGCCCGCGCCCGCCAGCGCAACGTCGACGGCTGGGTGGCGCGGCGGCGCGCCGGGACCGCCACCGCGGCGGCCGCCGAGGAGGCGACCGGGACCGGTACCGGTGGCGAGGGCATACCGCAGGACGAGCCGAGCACGGAGGAGAGCTGATGGGGATCCACAAGACGACCGAGAAGAACCTCATGGTCTTCTCCGGCCGGGCGCACCCGGCGCTCGCCGACGAGGTCGCCGCCGAGCTGGGCACCAATCTCGTGCCGATGCAGGCGCACAGCTTCGCCAACAGCGAGATCTACGTCCGCTTCGACGAGTCGGTCCGTGGCTGCGACGCCTTCGTCATCCAGAGCCACGTCGCGCCGGTCAACGAGTGGATCATGGAGCAGCTCATCATGGTCGACGCGCTCAAGCGCGGCTCGGCCAAGCGGATCACCGTGGTGCTGCCGTTCTACGGGTATGCCCGCCAGGACAAGAAGCACCGCGGCCGGGAGCCGATCTCGGCCCGGCTCATCGCCGACATGTTCAAGACCGCTGGCGCCGACCGGCTGCTGACCGTGGACCTGCACACCGCCCAGATCCAGGGCTTCTTCGACGGCCCGGTCGACCACCTCATGGCCACGCCGATCCTGTCCAAGCACGTCAAGGAGAAGTACGGCGACCGCCAGCTGGCCGTCGTCTCCCCGGACGCCGGCCGGATCAAGGTCGCGGAGTGGTGGAGCAACAAGCTGGGCGGCGTGCCGCTGGCCTTCATCCACAAGACCCGCGACGTCACCCGCCCGAACGAGTCCGTCGCCAACCGGGTCGTCGGCGAGGTCGAGGGCCGCACCTGCATCCTCGTCGACGACATGATCGACTCCGGTGGCACGATCTGCCAGGCGGCGGAGGCGCTCATGAAAGACGGTGCCAACGAGGTGGTCATCGCCGCCACGCACCCGATCTTCTCCGAGCCCGCGGTCGAGCGGCTCGCGAAGTCCGTGGCGACCGAGGTCATCGTCACCAACACGCTGCCGCTCTCGGACGAGGCGCTGGCGATGGACAAGCTCACCCAGCTCTCGATCGCCCCCCTCGTCAGCCGGGCCATCCGTGAGGTCTTCGAGGACGGCTCGGTCACCTCGATGTTCGAGGGCCGCGCCTGACCCAGGCACCTGCGGACGATTTCGCCGCCCGGGGGCCGCGGCGATAGACTGAGCGGCGTTGCCTCGGCGAGGGATGCTGCGTGGTGTCCGTCATCGACGAAGAGCTCACGGTGGTTGCTGCCCCGCGCCGTGTCCCGCGTCGAGGCCCGACCAGATCCCACCGCATACCCCTGAACGAGGTCCTATCCCATGGCTGACGAGCTGAAGATTCCCGCCGAGAAGCGCACCGAGTTCGGCAAGGGTGCTGCCCGCCGCATCCGGCGCGCCGACAAGGTGCCCGCCGTCCTCTACGGCCACGGCACCCCACCGCTGCACCTGTCGCTGCCCGGCCACGACACCATGCTGGCGCTGCGCCACAGCAACGCCGTCCTGACGCTGGACGTCGAGGGCGAGTCGCACATGGCCCTGGCCAAGGACGTGCAGCGCGACCCGATCAAGCGCTTCATCGAGCACGTCGACCTCGTCGTCGTGCGCAAGGGTGAGAAGGTCACCGTCGAGGTCGGCGTCCACATCGAGGGCGAGGCCGCCCCGGAGACGGTCGTCACCACCGACTACAACGCTCTCGAGGTCGAGGCTCCCATCACGAGCATCCCCGAGTGGCTGGTCGTCTCGGTCGAGGGCCTCGAGGCCGGCACCCAGATCCTGGCCGGCGAGGTCGAGCTGCCCGACGGTGTCACCCTGGTCACCGACCCGGAGGCGCTGGTCGTCAATGTCTCGCAGCAGGTGTCCGAGGAGGCCCTGGAGGCCGAGCTCGCCGAGGCCGAGGCCGAGGTCGGCATCGAGCAGGAGGAGTCCGACGACGACGCCGAGGCTGCCGATGGTGGCGAGTCCGAGGACGAGGCCGAGGGCGGCGAAGACACCGAGGCCAAGGACGACTGACCCCGTGGCAGGCGCTCCGGCGCCTGCGGCGTGATCGCGACGTGGCCGCGTCCGGGTGCTCCCGGGTGCGGCCACTGTCGCGTCACGGCCCTCGATCGGTGGAGGAGGAACGATGAGCGAGGCACCCTGGCTCGTGGTCGGCCTGGGCAACCCCGGTCCGAGGTATGCCGGTCACCGGCACAACATCGGTGCGATGGTGGTCGAGGCGATGGCGGCCTCGGCGGGGGCGAGCCTGCGCGAGCACAAGGCGGGCCGGGCCTGGGCCGCCGAGGTGCGGCTCGGGACGCTGCCGGGAGGACTGCCCGGCCCGCGTGCCGTGCTCGCCCGGCCCATGACCTACATGAACGTCTCCGGCGGCCCCGTCTCCGGGCTCACGAAGTTCTACAAGGTGCCGGTCGAGCAGGTGGTCGTTGTGCACGACGAGCTCGACATCGAGCCTGGGCAGGTCCGGCTCAAGCGGGGTGGCGGCGAGGGCGGGCACAACGGACTGCGCTCGATCAGCCAGTCCCTCGGCAGCCGGGACTACCTGCGGGTCCGCCTGGGCATCGGCCGCCCGCCCGGCCGCCAGGACCCGGCCGACTACGTGCTCTCCGACTTCCCGGCGCGCGACCGCACCGAGGTGGAGCTGCTCGTCGGCGACGGTGAGGACGCCGTCATCGACCTGGCCCAGCGTGGCCTGGAGGCCACCCAGCAGCGCTTCCACGTGCGCTGAGCCCAGACCCACCGGTCCGGGCGGGGGCCGGGCTCAGCCCTGGCTCTTGAGCTGCTGCAGCCGGGCCTCGATCTCGGCGTCCCCGCTGCTGCTCTCCAGCTCGGCGAACTGGTCCTCCAGGCTGGCCGACTGCGCCTCGGCGCGCCCGGCGACCATCGCCTCCTGCTTGCGGATGGAGTCCTCCCACCGGGACAGGTCGCTGCTCGGGTCCATGACGTCGATCGAGGACATGGCGTCCTGGACCTTCTCCTGCGCCTCGACCGAGCGGGCCCGGGCGACGAGCGTGCTGCGGCGCGACTTGAGGTCCTCCAACTTGGTCTTCATGGTGACCAGACCGCCCTTGAGCTGCTCGACCGTCTCGTTCTGCTGGGCGATGGTCGGCTCGGCGTTCTTGACGTCGTTCTCGTGCTGGATCTGGCGGCCCAGGGCGACCCGCGCGAGGTTGTCGAACTTGTAGGCGCCGTCCGGGTCGCCGGCGCCGCGCATCTCCTCGGCCTTCGCCGACGCGGCCGCCGCCTTGCGTCCCCACTCGGCCGCGGCCTCGCGGTCGGTCTGCAGGTCGGCCTCGGCCATGCGCACGTTCGCGATGGTCTGCGCCACCGCCTCCTCCGCCTCGGCGATCGAGTTGGAGTAGTCCCGGACCAGCTGGTCCAGCATCTTCTCCGGGTCCTCGGCGCGGTCCAGCAGCGCGTTGATGTTGGCCCGTGCCAGCTGGCTCACCCGGCCGAGGATCGTCTGCTTCTGCGTCATCTGGTCTCATCCTTTCTCCGCCCGCGAGGTCGCGGGTCCTGCTGGTCTGATGTCGAGGGTATGACGTGCGTGCGCCACCTCCGGTTGCGCTGCACCAGGACTGCTCAGAAGCGGCCGCCAGAGAAGTTCCCCCCTCCGCCGCCACCGAAACCACCACCGCCGAAGCTGCCGCCACCGAATCCCCCGCCGCCGCCGAAACCGCCGCCGGAGAAGCCACCCCCGCCCCAGCCGCCACGGTGCCGGTGCGAGCTGCCGGCACCGGAGAGGATGCCACCGAGGATCACCGACCAGGGGTCGATGCCCCGGGACCGGCCCCGGGAGTAGGGCGAGCCGAGGCCGCCGGACCCGCTGCCCCAGTGGTCGGTGTCGCGCTGCGCCTCGGTCAGCGCCTGCTCGCCGAGCTGCTCGGCGCGGGTGAGCAGGTCCATCGCGGCGGTCGGCGACTTCGACGCGCGGGTGACGGCGTCGTCGTAGAGCCGCAGGGCCTCGGAGATGCGGGTGCGCGCAGAGCTGTTCACCGCACCCCGCGCGGTGGACACCGTCTGGTCGATGCTGCGCAACCGTGCCCCGACCCGGCTGACGCGGGCCTCGAAGTCGCCGCGCAGCTTGGCCTGGTGGCGGTCGGCCTCGCGCAACGGCTCCAGCAGGGCGTCGAGGGCGTGCTCGGCGGCGTCCAGCTCGGCCAGCGCGCGCAGCGGATCCCCGCCGCGCCCGCTGCCCTGGGCCTGCTCGATCGCGGCGCGGGCCCGCTGGACGGCCTGGGCGATGGTCGGCTCGCCCCCGTGCGGGCGGGCGTCCTGCAGGTCGGCGGACAACGAGGCGATGCCCTCGGCGATCGCCTCGTCGGCGCCACGCAGCTGGGCGTCCGCCTCGGCGACCTGGTCCAGCAGCGCCGCGGCCTGTCCGATCGACTCCTCCGCGGCCCGGGCGGCCGCGACGGCGGAGGCCCGGTCGTCCCGCTCCAGCGACTGCCGTCCGGCGGTGACGAAGCCGTCGGCCGAGTCCAGCAGGTTGGTCGAGCGCTCCAGGTTGGCCCGCACCGTGGCCAGCGCCTGCTCGGGGTGACGCGCGCGCAGGCCGCTCAGCTCCTGCTCGGCGACGGGCAGCCGGTCACGGGTCTCACGGGCCCGGGTCTCGAGCTCGGCGAGGAACTGCGGGGCACGGTCCTGCAGCGAGCGGAGCCGCGCGAACTCCTCGGTCTGCGCGTCCAGCTCCTGCCGGGACTGCCCGGTCAGCTCCAGGATGCGGCCGAGCATGCCGCGCTGGACGCTCTCCGCCTCCTCCGAGTCGTCGTCGAGCTGCTGCCGCAGCGCGAAGGCCTCCCGGGCCGCGGCCCGCGCGCGCTCCAGCGCCGCGCTGAAGGCCTGGGTCTGCTGCTCGCCGAACTGCGCCCGCGCGAAGTCCAGCTCCTCACCCGCCGAGCGCACCGCGTCGTCCATCCCCACCAGGGCCTCCGAGGCCTGCCGGTGCAGCTCGGGCAGGCTCGGGCCCTGCGCCCGGTCCGGCGCCGTCGCGCCCGGGTCGGGACGGCGCCGCACCCGCTGGGCGACCATGGCGACCCCGCCGATGGCCAGCGGGGCGAAGAACAGCAGCGGGAAGGCGCCGCCCAACCCGCTCCCGGAGGACTGCGGATAGACGTCCTCGCCGTCCGGCACGCTCACCCCGCCCGAGGACGGACCCTGCTCGTGCTCCCGGGCGAAGCCGTCGACCGCGCCCTCGATCGCTCCCGCCCAGTCGCCCTGGGCCAGCCGCGGCTCGACGTCCTCGAGCTGGATCGTCTGCAGCTCTGCGTCGCTCAGCGTCTCCCCGATGTCGCCGAGCCCGTAGGCCCGCTGGTCGACGGCGACGGCGAGCACCAGGTCACCGGCACCCATACCGGACTCCTGCGAGGTGAGCTCGGCCCACTCCGGGCCGTCGATCGTGGACCCCGAGGTGTCGGTGAAGGTGTCGACATAGGCCACGAAGAGTTGCAGTCCCGTCTCCTCACGCAGCGTCTCGATCTGCTCGGCCGCGCTCTGCTCCTCGGCGTCGGTCAGCGCGTCGACGGGGTCGAAGACAGCGTCCTCGAGGTAGGTCGGCTCCTCCGCCGCCGCCGGCACGGCGACACCGGAGGCGGCGAGCGCCAGGGCTGCGACGAGGACGTGGCGGGGACGCCGGTGGCGCCCCGCCCCTGCGCGATGTGTCGAACGACTCACGTGGCGATCCTGCCCGACCGCACCCGCCCGCGCCACCTCCGACGCGCGGCGGCCCGTCCGGACGCGGTCGCCGCCCGCCCGCGCGTCGCGGCCCCCCGGTCGGCGCGCCGTACACTGATCCGGCAGCCGCGACCGGTCTCGCCCGCTGCACCCTCACCCTGTCTGACGCGCTCGCCAAGGAGCTGTTCATGTCGCTCGCGCCCCTCCTCGCCGCCACTCGTGCCGAGGAGACCGTGTCGGGCGTGCTGGAGTCCGCCGGGGCGGGGACCGGTATGCCCGCGCTGGAGGTGTCGGCCGCCCCCGGGCTGCACCCGAGCCTGGTCGCCCTGCTCGCGACGGCCGAGGCCTCGGGCCCGGTCCTGGCGGTGACGGCGACCGGCCGCGAGGCGGACGACCTCGTCGGGGTGCTCGGCGAGCTGCTGCCGGAGGGGCCCGACGTCGTCGCCGGCTTCCCCAGCTGGGAGACGCTCCCGCACGAGCGCCTCAGCCCCCGCTCGGACACCGTGGGTCACCGCCTCGCGACGCTGCGCCGGCTGGCCCACCCGGACCGCACGGGGGAGGACCCGCTCGCCGGGCCGGTCCAGGTGGTCGTCGCGAGCGTGCGCGCCCTGCTCCAGCCGATCGTCCGTGGTCTCGGCGACCTCGTCCCGGTCCGGCTCGCGGCAGGGGAGGAGCGCCCGCTCACCGAGGTCGTCGAGGCGCTCGCGGCGGCGGCCTACACCCGGGTCGACATGGTCGAGCGGCGCGGCGAGTTCGCGGTGCGCGGCGGCATCCTCGACGTCTTCCCGCCGACCGAGGAGCACCCGGTGCGGGTCGAGTTCTGGGGCGACACGGTGGAGGAGGTGCGGTGGTTCAAGGTCGCCGACCAGCGCAGCCTGGAGATCGCGAGCCACGGACTTTATGCACCCCCGTGCCGGGAGGTGCTGCTCACCGATGCCGTGCGGGCGCGGGCCGCCGAGCTCGTCGACACCCTGCCCGGTGCGGGTGACCTGCTCGAGAAGATCGCCGAGGGCATCGCCGTCGAGGGGATGGAGTCGCTGGCTCCGGCGCTCGTGGACGGCATGGAGACGCTCGTCGACGTGCTGCCGCAGGACTCGCGGGTCGTCGTGCTCGACCCGGAGCGGGTGCGCACCCGGGCGCACGACCTGGTGCGGACCAGCGAGGAGTTCATGCAAGCCGGGTGGGCGGCCGCGGCCGGGGGCGGTGCCGCCGTCCCCATCGACCTGCAGCAGCTGCTCGGGACGGCCTCGTCCTGGTCGCTCGCCGACATGCGCCGGCACGCCCTGGACGCCGGGGTGCCGTGGTGGACCCTCACCGCCTTCGCCGCGGACGAGTCGCTGGAGGAGTTCGTCGACGAGGACGCGGGCGCCGACGAGCCGGACGAGGGAGCCGACCGGTCGCCCGCGGTGACGATCCCCTCCAGCCCGGTGACGGCATACCGCAGCGACGTCGACGCCCTGACCACGGACCTGCGCGGCTGGCTGGCGCAGGGGCGTCCGGTCGTGCTCGCGCTCGACGGTGCCGGGCTCGCCCGCCGCGTCGGTGAGGTGCTGACCGAGCGTGAGGTGCCGCACCGGCTGCACGAGGGGGCCGACGGGCTGCCCGAGACCCTCGACCCGCAGCGGGTGACGGTGACCACCGGTCGGGTCGGGCGGGGCTACGTGCTCGGCGACGACGGTCTCGTCCTGCTCGGCGAGACCGACCTCACCGGCAACCAGGGCACTGGCGGCAGTACCAAGGACATGCGGCGCATGCCCTCGCGCCGGCGGCAGCAGGTGGACCCGCTCCAGCTGCGCCCGGGCGACTTCGTCGTGCACGAGCAGCACGGCGTCGGCCGGTTCGTCGAGATGGCGCAGCGGCAGGTGCAGGGCGCGACGCGGGAGTACGTCGTGCTGGAGTATGCCCCGTCCAAGCGGGGCCAACCGGGGGACCGGCTCTACCTGCCGACCGACCAGCTGGACCAGCTGACGAAGTACGTCGGCGGCGAGGCGCCCACCCTCCACCGGCTCGGCGGCGCGGACTGGCAGAAGACCAAGTCGCGGGCGCGCCGGCACGTCAAGCAGATCGCGGCCGAGCTCATCCGGCTCTACTCCGCGCGGCAGGCCACGCAGGGCCACGCCTTCGGCCCGGACAGCCCGTGGCAGCGCGAGCTCGAGGACGCCTTCGCCTACGCCGAGACCCCGGATCAGCTGGTCTCGATCGACGAGGTCAAGGAGGACATGGAGAAGACCGTGCCCATGGACCGCCTCATCAGCGGCGACGTGGGCTACGGCAAGACCGAGATCGCGGTCCGCGCCGCCTTCAAGGCGATCCAGGACGGCAAGCAGGTCGCGGTGCTCGTGCCGACCACGCTGCTCGTGCAGCAGCACCTGCAGACCTTCGCCGAGCGGTATGCCCAGTTCCCCGTCGTCGTCCGGGCCCTGTCCCGCTTCCAGTCAGACAAGGAGGCGCGCGAGGTCGTCGCGGGCATCGCCGACGGCTCGGTGGACCTGGTCATCGGCACCCACCGGCTGCTCGGCTCGACGGTGCGCTTCAAGGACCTGGGGCTGGTCATCATCGACGAGGAGCAGCGCTTCGGCGTCGAGCACAAGGAGCAGCTCAAGGCGCTGCGGACCAACGTCGACGTGCTCGCCATGTCGGCCACGCCGATCCCGCGGACGCTGGAGATGGCGATCACCGGCATCCGGGAGATGTCGACCCTGGCCACCCCGCCGGAGGAGCGGCACCCGGTGCTGACCTTCGTCGGCGGCTACGACGAGAAGCAGATCGCCGCCGCGATCCGGCGCGAGCTGCTGCGCGAGGGGCAGGTCTTCTTCGTGCACAACAAGGTCAGCTCGATCGAGAAGGTGGCCTCCCGGCTGCGCGATCTCGTGCCGGAGGCGCGCATCGAGACCGCGCACGGCCAGATGGGCGAGCACCGGCTGGAGCAGGTCGTCGTCGACTTCTGGGAGCGGCGCTTCGACGTGCTCGTGTGCACGACGATCGTCGAGACGGGCCTGGACATCTCCAACGCCAACACCCTCATCGTGGACCGGGCCGACGCCTTCGGGCTCTCCCAGCTGCACCAGCTCCGGGGCCGCGTCGGTCGCGGCCGGGAGCGGGCCTACGCCTACTTCCTCTACCCGCCGGAGAAGCCGCTCACCGAGACGGCCGTCGACCGCCTCCAGACGATCGCCGCCAACACCGACCTCGGTGCCGGCATGGCGGTCGCGATGAAGGACCTGGAGATCCGCGGTGCCGGCAACCTCCTCGGCGGTGAGCAGTCCGGTCACATCGAGGGCGTCGGCTTCGACCTCTACGTCCGACTCGTCGGCGAGGCCGTCGCCGCCTTCAAGGGCGAGGGGAGGGAGGCGCCGCCCGAGGTCAAGATCGAGCTGCCGGTCGACGCCCACCTGCCGCACGACTACGTGCCGGGGGAGCGGCTGCGGCTCGAGGCATACCGCAAGCTGGCACAGGTCGCCGACGAGGCCGAGCTGGAGCAGATCCGCGAGGAGCTGGTGGACCGCTACGGCCAGCCGCCGACCCCGGTGCAGACGCTGCTCGAGGTCGCGCGGCTGCGGACGGTGGCGCGCGAGGCCGGCATCAGCGACGTCGCGATGCAGGGGCAGATGGTGCGCTTCGCGCCGGTGGAGAACCTGCGGGAGAGCCAGCAGCTGCGCCTGACCCGGGTCTACCGCGGCACAATCATCAAGCCCGCGCTGCGGCAGATCCTCGTGCCCGCGCCGAAGACGGCCGCGGTCGGCGGCAAGCCGCTGCGCGACCAGGAGATCCTCGACTGGGCCTCCCAGCTCATCCACGCGGTGCTGCTCGACGACATCGCCACCGCCAGCGCCACCTGAGCCCTCAACTCGCGGAATCTGAACACGCCACACCAGTCACACCCGTACCTGAGCACGCTGACGCAGCCGGCGCGTAGGAAATAACCTGCGCTTCGCCTGCATCAGCGTGTTCAGGTCCGGCGGGGGCGTTGAGTCAGGGGGCGCCGGTCGAAGGCACCCAAGCCGGGTATGCGCTCAGGGGACGAAGGTCTCGAGCGTGGCGCCGAGCCGGGGGAGCGCCGCGACGACGTGCTCCTTCGCCTTGCCGCGGAAGGAGGCATACACCTTGCCGAGCGGGTTGCCCTCGACGCGCGCGGCGGCGGAGTCGGCGACCGCGAGCAGCTCATCGGCCACCTGGCCCGACCGTGCCGGGTCCGAGAGATAGCGGCCGAAGGCGACCTCGCCCTTCGCCTCGTAGTGCGGGTCGAGCGAGCGGGCCATGCCCGGGAGCAGCCGGTCCACGCCCTTGCGGACGTTGCTCTCGCTGGCCTTCTTCGCCCCGGCGAAGGCGGTCTTGAGCATCGTGCCGGAGATGCCCTTCTGGGTGGAGATCTCCGCGTCGGCCAGGACGAGGAGCGCGTCGACCACGCGGGGTCGCGTCCCCGGATCGAGGAGGGCGGTGCTCAGGGTGCTGGTGCTCATGGGCCGAGCATGCCACGGGCCGCCCGAGGCGCGGGCCGTGCGATGATGAGCCGCGTGAAGCGCGCATACACCCTCCCCTCCGTCGCCGCGGTCGCCGCGCTGGCCCTCACCGGGTGCAGCAGCGGCCTCGGGATGACCGAGGGCGTCGTCATCGAGGGCACCGGCTACTCGGTGGCCGAGGTCCAGGAGGCCGCCGAGCAGCTCAGCGAGGTCTCGCCCGAGCCGGTGGCCGTGCCGACCGTGATCTACCAGGCGGGCGTCGCGCCGCTGCTCCACCGCTCCTTCAACGACACCAGCTACGAGGTGACCGAGAGCGACGCCCGGCGGGTGCTCTCCGAGGCGGGGCTGGAGGGCGAGGCCAGCGACCTCACGGTCCAGGCGGTGACCTTCCAGGAGTACGGCGCGCTCCTGGGCGACCAGGAGGCGCTCGCCGACGAGGAGCTCGCGCCGGTCATCGCCGAGCTGCAGACCCTCAGCGCGGAGGACATCGGCGCCCTCGAGGTCGAGGTCAACCCGCGCTTCGGGTCGTGGAGCGCCTCGGGCGACGGCGTGCTCCCGCAGGTGCCCGGGTGGATCAGCTCCCCGTCGGGCTGAGCCTGCTGCTCACCTCCCCCCGGGTGGCGCCGGGGCTGCTGTCGGCTGCCGCCTGGCAGACGGTGCGCGGCGCCGACCACGTGCTCGCGGCCGATCCCGATGCCCCCACCCCGCGGGCGCTCGCCGCGGCCGGGATCGAGGTGAGGCCCGCCGGTCCCGACGCCACGCCGCAGCAGCGGGCCGCCGAGCTGCTCGCGCTCGACGGCGCGGTGGTCTGGGTCGGCTCGCCCGACGGCGACCCCGGCCTGGCCGAGGCCCTCGCCGTCCAGCTGCCGGAGGACGACCCGACCGCCCTGGAGCTGCTCGTCGGGTCGTGGGACACCCCGGGCGCCCGGCTGCTGGACGCCGTCGCGGTGATGGACCGGCTGCGCTCGCCGGGTGGCTGCCCGTGGGACGCCGAGCAGACGCACGCCAGCCTCGTCCCCTACCTCGTCGAGGAGGCGCACGAGGCCGCCGAGGTCCTGGACGACCTCGACGCCGCCGTGGGGGACGCCCGGGAGCACGCGATCGACGAGCTCGGCGACGTGCTGCTCCAGGTCCTCTTCCACGCCCGGGTCGGCGCCGAGCACGAGGAGGAGCCCTTCGACGTCGACGACGTCGCCGCAGGGCTGGTCGCCAAGCTCGTCCGCCGCCACCCGCACGTCTTCGCCGACACGCAGGTCTCGGGGGCTGCCGACGTCGCGCACAACTGGGAGCAGATCAAGGCGCAGGAGTCCTCCGGGGCGCCCGCCCGCGAGCACCCGCTCGACGGCATACCCACCGGTATGCCCTCCCTCGCCCGCGCGGCCAAGGTCGCCTCGCGACTGGCGAAGGCGGGCGAGGGGGCAAGGCTCGACGAGCGGGTCGCATCGCTCGAGGCAGAGGGCGACCCCGGCGCGCCGCTCCTGCGGACAGTCCTCGACCTGCGCGCCCGCGGCGTGGATCCCGACCAGGCGCTGCGGCACACCCTCCGCCAGGTGGAGGCCGCGGCACGCCGGGGCGCCGATGGCCCCGGCCCGCCTCCCGAGAGCTCCGCGCGGCGCTAGGCTGGCCGACGACATACCGCCGGTGCTGCCGGTCGATCCCCAGACGCCCCCGTGAAAGGAGCGCACATGGCTGCCATCGATGCCATCATCGCCCGCGAGATCCTCGACTCCCGAGGCAACCCCACCGTCGAGGTGGAGGTCGGCCTGGACGACGGCACCGTCGCCCGCGCCGCGGTCCCCTCCGGTGCCTCGACCGGTGCCTTCGAGGCGGTGGAGCGCCGTGACGGTGACAAGAGCCGCTACCTCGGCAAGGGTGTGGAGAACGCCGTCGCCGCGGTGATGGACGACCTCGAGCCGCGGCTGCTCGGCTTCGACGCCTCCGAGCAGCGCCTCGTCGACACCGAGATGCTGGCCGCCGACGGCACCGACAACAAGGGCGAGATCGGCGCCAACGCCATCCTCGGCGTCTCGCTGGCCGTCGCCAAGGCCGCGGCGGACTCCGCCGGGCTCCCGCTCTTCCGCTATGTCGGCGGCCCCAACGCCCACGTCCTGCCGGTGCCGATGATGAACATCCTCAACGGTGGCTCGCACGCCGACTCCAACGTCGACATCCAGGAGTTCATGATCGCCCCGATCGGCGCGCCGAGCTTCCGTGAGGCGCTGCGCTGGGGCACCGAGGTCTACCACGCGCTCAAGGGCGTGCTGAAGTCCCGCAAGCTCAACACCGGGCTGGGCGACGAGGGCGGCTTCGCCCCCGACCTGGAGTCCAACCGGGCCGCGCTCGACCTCATCATGGAGGCCATCAAGAAGGCCGGCTACACCCCCGGCTCGGACATCGCGCTCGCGCTCGACGTCGCGGCCACCGAGTTCTGCGAGAAGGGGAAGTACACCTTCGAGGGCAAGAAGCGCAAGGCCGCCGACATGGTGAAGTACTACGCCGAGCTCGTCGACGCCTACCCGCTCGTCTCCATCGAGGACCCGCTGGACGAGGACGACTGGGAGGGCTGGGCGCAGATGACCGCGCAGCTCGGCGACAGGGTCCAGCTCGTGGGCGACGACCTCTTCGTGACCAACCCCGAACGGCTGCAGCGCGGCATCACCGACCGCGCCGCCAACGCGCTGCTGGTCAAGGTCAACCAGATCGGCTCGCTCACCGAGACCCTGGACGCGGTCGCCCTCGCTCAGAGCAACGGCTTCCGCTGCATGATGAGCCACCGCTCCGGCGAGACCGAGGACGTCACCATCGCCGACCTCGCGGTCGCCACCAACTGCGGGCAGATCAAGACCGGGGCCCCGGCGCGCTCGGAGCGGGTCGCGAAGTACAACCAGCTGCTGCGCATCGAGGAGGAGCTCGACGACGCTGCGGTGTATGCCGGCGCCGGCGCCTTCCCCCGCTTCCGCGGCTGAGCCCGGTCCGTCGCCGCCCGGGCCGGCGTTCCGCTCGCCGCCCGGCGCGGCGTCCCCGCACCCGGTGACCACGGGCATACCCTGGCCACACCTGTCACACCCCTCCCGCCCGCACGCCCGAGGAGCATCCATGAGCACGGCCCGCGGCCCCCGCGACCGGCGCACCTCGCGCGCCGGCAGCAGGCCGACGGGTCCCGCGCGCCGCACCTCCTCGCGACCGGGTGGCCGGTCCCGTGCCGCGACGCTGCCCAGCGCGCGGCAGGCGCCGGTGCACGTGCGCCGGCTCATCACCCTCGGCGTGCTCCTCGTCGTCATGGCGCTCGTCGTCGCCCCCGCGCTGTCCGGCTTCCTGCGGCAGCGCGCCGACATCAACGCCCTGCACCAGGAGATCGAGACCGAGCGCGAGGAGATCGCCGCGCTGGAGACCGAGCTGGAGCGCTGGGAGGACGACGACTACGTCGAGCAGCAGGCCCGTGAGCGGCTGCGTTTCGTCAAGGAGGGCGAGACGGCCTTCACGGTCATCGACGACACCGGGAGCGACTACACTGAGACGTTGCCAGGAATGGCCCCGGTGAGCGATGACGTGATTGCCGACAGCCCGTGGTACGGCCAGGTGTGGGAATCCGTGAAGATCGCGAACGAAGGGCTCCCCGAGACCACGGAGCCGTGAGCAACGGCCCCGCAGAGAAGGACATGAGCGAACTCGACCGCACCACGCTGGACGAGACCCCCACCGAGGAGGATCTCGAGGTCATCCGGCGCCAGCTCGGACGGGAACCGCGCGGCGTCGTGGCCATCGTGCACCGGTGCCCCTGCGGCTGCCCCACCGTCATCCGCACCGAGCCCCGGCTGCCGGACGGCACCCCCTTCCCCACCAGCTTCTACGCCACCTGCCCCAAACTGACCGGCGCCATCTCCACCCTCGAGAGCGAGGGGCTGATGAAGCAGATGTCGCGGCGGCTGGCGGAGGACCAGAGCCTGCGCTGGGAGTATGCCCAGGCGCACGACGACTACCTGCGCCGCCGCGAGGAGCTCCTCCACGTCCCCGAGATCGCGGGTATCAGCGCCGGCGGCATGCCCAACCGGGTCAAGTGCCTGCACGTGCTCGTGGCGCACAGCCTCGGGGCCGGTCCCGGGGTCAACCCGCTCGGCGACGAGGCGATCGCGGCCCTGCCGACCTGGTGGGAGGGCGGCTGCTGCTCCGGCGTCTCGGCGGTCGAGGACGAGCGCTGCGACTCCTGCCCCAAGCACCACCCGCTGCCCGAGGCCGAGCAGGCCCACCCCGCGGCGCAGGAGGTCGCCGACGACGCGCCCCGCGGGCGCCAGGGCGGGTCCGCCGCATGACGCGCGTGGGTGCCGTCGACTGCGGCACCAACTCGATCCGGCTGCTCGTCGCCGACCTCGAGGCCGGCCCCGACGGGCCCGCGCTGCGCGAGGTGCACCGCGAGATGCAGATCGTGCGGCTGGGTGAGGGCATCGACGCGACCGGCGCGATCAGCGAGGCCGCGATGCAGCGGACGCTCGCGGCCGCGCAGGGGTATGCCGACCAGTGCCGTGAGGCGGGCTGCGAGCGCGTCCGCTTCGTGGCCACCTCGGCCTCGCGCGACGCCTCGAACGCGGCCGACTTCGTGGCCGGCGTCCAGGAGGCCTTCGCCGGCTTCGACGTGACGCCCGAGGTCGTGAGCGGCGAGGAGGAGGCGGCGCTGTCCTTCGCCGGGGCCACCGGGCCGCTGCGGGGGCACGGTGCCCCGGGCCCCTACCTCGTCGTCGACATCGGCGGGGGCTCGACCGAGTTCGTCCTCGGGGACGAGGCGGGCACGGGGGTTGCCGCCGCTCGCTCGGTGGACATCGGCTGCGTCCGGCTGACCGAGCGTCACCTGCGCGACGACCCGCCGAGCGAGGACCAGGTCTGGGCGGCCCTCTCCGACATCGTGCGCGCGGTCGACGAGGTGGCCTCGACGGTCGACCTCACCGGGGTGGGCACGCTGGTGGGGCTGGCGGGGTCGGTGACGACCGTGACCGCGCACGCGCTGGACCTGCCGGCATACCGGCGCGAGGCCATCCACGGGGCCGAGCTCGAGGTCGACCGCGTGGTCGACGCCTGCACCGACCTGCTGCTGAGCCCGCGGTCGCGACGGCGCGAGCTGCCGTTCATGCACGAGGGCAGGGTCGACGTCATCGGGGCCGGAGCCCTGGTGTGGCGGACCGTGGTGCAGCGGGTGGCGCACGACTCCGGGCTGGCGACCGTGCGTGCCTCGGAGACCGACATCCTCGACGGCATCGCCCTCTCCCTGGCCTGAGTCGTCCACAGCGGCTGTGGACGACCCGGGGGAGAAGCTGTGCAGAACCACCCCGCCCCTGGGGAGGACACGCCGACCGTCGCGGACACGCCGACGACCTTCCGCCCACCCCTTGCGAGGGTCCCGGGGACGGCGTAGACATGGTCCCACGCCGCCCGCGAGGGCAGCGGGATCCGCTCGCGGGAGTGGTCCACCCCGGGGCTCCGGCTCCGGGATCTGGTGGCTCCGCCACCACGTCCGGCCCGGTGACGGGGTCGGCGGGACCATCTCAGGCGATCGGGTCGATCGGGAACGTCACACCTCCCCGGTCACTTGTCGGGCCGAGCCCGGCGCCTCGCGCGCCGGCCCCGGTCCTGACCCAGGACCGACCGTCCTCGTGACGGCGTGTCCGAGGGGTCCTCGGCACTCATACTGCCGAGGGCCCCTCATCCATGTGCAGCCGTATCTGGCACGGCCCCCGGTCCTCGGCACCCCCGGAGGACGAATCATGCCGGACACCCACCAGACCTGGCAGGTCGAGCACCTGCCCCACGACCTGAGCTGCCTGAGCTGCACCCACCCGGTGCACACCTACCTGCCGTGCGGCGAGGGATGCGACTGCCCACCGGTCGTCATGCCGGGCGCCGCGGCCGCCACCGCTGCGTGAGCCGTGCCCTCACAGGCGGGCGACGACGTCGTCCAGCATGGTCTCGGTGAGGCGGCCGGTGAAGGTGTTCTGCTGGCTGACGTGATAGCTGCCGACCAGCCGGATCTCCCGACCCGAGCCGGTGGTGAGCCGCGCCTGCGCGCCGTGGCCGAAGCGCGGCTTGGGACGTGGCACCTCCCACCCGAGGGTGCGCGCGGCGACGAGGAACGCGTCCCACCCGATCCCGCCCAGGGCGAGGACCGAGCGCAGGCTCGGCTCGGCCAGGGCGAGCTCGCGCTGCAGCCAGATCCCGCAGGTATGCCGCTCGGCCGGCGTCGGCGCGTTGTCCGGTGGGGCGCAGTGGACCGCGGCGGTGATGCGGACGGTGCCCAGGGTGAGGCCGTCCCCCGCGTGCGTGGTAGAGGCCTGGCTGGCGTAGCCGGCACGGTGCAGCGCGGCATAGATCCAGTCTCCGGAGCGGTCCCCGGTGAAGATGCGCCCGGTCCGGTTGGCCCCGTGCGCCGCGGGCGCCAGGCCGACGACGAGGACCTGCGGGTGCGGGTCGCCGAAGCCCGGGGCAGGACGCCCCCAGTAGGGCTGGTCGGCGTAGGCGGCCCGTCGCGTGCTCGCGACCTCCTCACGCCACGTGACCAGGCGCGGGCAGGCGGCGCACACGCTGACCCGGGCGTCGAGGGTGGCCAGGTCGCGGGCCCCGGCGGCCAGCCGGCGCACCCCGCCCTCGGAACGCGCGACGCGGGTGCCGGGGTCGGCCGGGTCCTGCGGCCATCCCGTGCCGGGCGGGACGGGCGAGGGGAACTCGTGGCCGGTGACCGGGTGCGGGTCGGTGCGCGCGGGCATACCCCCATCCTGCCGCCCCACGCCCACGGCGCGGAGCGCAGGAGTCGTCGTCACCGATCTGCGACAGGTGCCCCCGGCGGGACTCGAACCCGCACTGCGCCCATTTTAAGTGGGCTGCCTCTGCCGATTGGGCTACGGGGGCAGGATCCGGACGCCGGACGCCTGATGGAGGGCCGCACGGCCTACCGACCGGCGCCGGTCCAGAGTACGGCGCGGGCGACGAGGGCGAACTGGCCCTTGGGGTGGGCCCGGAAGAGCGGCTCGCTGCCGAGGAGCACCGCGCGGGAGTCCTCGCCGTCGTGGCTGATCGCGAGCGGCTGGCCCGCGCCGGCCTCCGGGCCGCCCTCACCGCTGGGCGTCGGCCTCCAGTGCCCGCTCACCACGGGGTCCGCACCGAGTCGCTGGTCCACCCGCACGTCGTCGCCCAGGTCGGAGAACCAGACGGGGGAGTAGACGAAGGTGTGAGGTGTTGCGCCGGAGGCGACCGGACTCTCCTGGTCGTTGTCCACCCGGACGACACCGTTGGCGTCACCGCGTCCGCGCACCGGCGTCGCCTCGATCACGCCGAGGGAGTTGGCCAGGCTGGTGCCCGCCACACCGCGCGCCACGAGGCCGCCCCCCTCCGCGACGAAGTCCCGCAGCTCGGCACGGGCCTCCTCGTCGAGGTCGTCCCAGGCGAGGCCGCTGGAGACATACAGCGCGTCGAGCTCGGTCAGGTCTATCCCGTCGTTGAGCGACTCGGTGCTCACCTCGCGCGCGGTCAGACCCATCTCGCCGAAGGCCCACCGCTCCTCGGCGCTGCCGGCCACGCCGACCGTCCGGGCCGAGGGGTCCAGCGGCTCGCCGGAGGCCCGCCGGGGCGCCGCGTCGAGCTCCACCCCGAACCGGCGGACCACGTTGCCCGCGGCCCAGGGATAGCCGCGCGGCACGAGCACCCGGCCGTCCTCGAGCAGCTCCAGCGGGACGCCCTGCTCCAGCAGCAGGCTCACGGCCTGCACGTCGGCGGGGTCGGTCATCGGCAGCGTCCAACCGCTGCGACTGCGGGGCAGCGAGCCGTCGAGATCCACCTCGTCGACGACACGACCCCGGATCCGCAGCGGGTCGCCCTCGGGCACGGTGACCACGTCGGCACCCCAGAGCAGCCCGTGGCTCCACCCGGAGATGTCGTACATCGCGTCCACTCGGTCGGAGATGTCGGTGCCCCGGCCGAGCAGCGTATTCGCCATCCCGCGCTTGGCCTGGTGCATGTCGACGACATAGCTCCCCGCGGGATAGCTGCGGCCCGACAGCGTGACGGAGCGTGTCAACCGCGTCACCTCGACGTCGTTGGCGAGCAGGTGCTCGACCAGCCGGGCGGTGGCCGGGGCCGACCGCTGCTGGTCGCCGACGGGGATGACGTAGGCGCGCGGGTAGGTCGTGTTGTAGACGTCCTCGGGCCCGATGACCCCGTCGAAGAGACCCTCCTCGACCGGCGTCTGCGGCTCGCCGGCCTCGCCCCGCCGGAAGATCTCGACGTGGTCGGCGAGCAGCTCGTCACGGTGCGTGGCGGCATACTCCAGCGTCGCGGTGACCGCCGCGTGCGCGATGCCGGTGTTGATCCGCGAGCGGCGCTCGAGCTCCTCCACGGGCAGGTCGTAGGAGGAGTTGTTGACCCGCAGCGGCACCTCGATCGTGTGCGCGACGGCCCCGTGCAGCGCGGCGTACTGCGGGGTGAAGATCGGCGGCCAGTCATCCCAGCCCTCGTCCCAGTCGCGCAGCGGCACCTGGACCGGCTCGACCCCGTCGTCGGCGTCGTAGCCGAGCCCGTTGATCGCCTCCTCCATGCCGAGGCCGTTGGGGTAGGCGTGCTCGATGAAGAGGTCGTACTCGTAGTTCTCCCCGTGCGGCGGGGTCGTCGGCTCCACCAGGGTCCCGTTGACGTAACCGTGCAGGTCGAGCATGAGCGCGGGCTGCGTCGCGATGAGCGCGTCCCGCACCGCGATCGTCTCCGGCTGGGTGGCGGTGACGAAGTCGCGGTTGAGGTCGAAGCCGGCGCTGTTGCGGCGGGTGTTGCCGTGCCGGCCGTCCGGGTTCATCGTCACGACGAGGTGGATGCGCGAGCGCTCGAGAAGATCCACGACCTGGGGGTCCTCGCTGGTCGCGTAGTCCTCCACGAGCCGCAGGGCTGCGTCTGTGCCCTCGAACTCGTTGCCGTGGATGTTGGCGTTGACGAAGACGGGGAGCTTGTAGCGCTGGCCGAGCTGCCGGTCGCGGGCCGCCCGGGCGGGGTCGTCCGTGATGAGGTCGCGCAGCCGCTCCTGCTGCCGAGCCTGGCCCCGGGTCTCGGGCGCGGTCAGGGTGACGAGGACGACGTCGCGGCCGCCCCCGGTCTGCGTGATGACCTCGGCGGAGACACGGTCGGAGCCGGCCATCGCGGCGTTCAGCCGCCGCGACACGTCGTGGTATGCCGTCAGCCCGGGTTTCAGCGCCGCGTCGGTGTCGTCGACCGGCGGCTCGGGCAGCGGCTCCTGGCGCGGGTAGGGGGTGCCGTCGCCCGGGTGGGTGGTGACCGGGGCCGTGACGACGTCGCCCGAGGGTGCGGCTCCAGCCATCGCGGGGACACCGAGCAGCCCGGCGGACATCGCCAGGGCCAGGGCGCCGGTGAGCGCGCGGGTGCCGGTGCGGCGCGGCATACCACTCCTTCAGACGGGAGCCGCCAGGATAGCCGCACCCGGTGACACGGACCAGATCGATGCCGCGAGCGTGATGAGCGCGCGGAATCCTTCTGTCGGCCCGCGCGTTTATGCTGGTAACACCTGACATCGCGGTCGCTCGACCGCGGTGCCGTACGACTTGGAGGTTCCATGGCCGTCAACCCGGTCTTCAACCGCATCGACAAGGAGGCCGCCCAGGGCGGGTATGCCGGCTTCGGCCAGCCGTCCGGCGGCTACGCGCAGCAGGGGTACGGCCAGGCGCAGGGCGCACCGCCCATGCCGACCGGCTACCAGCCCGGCCCGAGCGAGACCATGTCCGAGCAGCAGCTGCAGGACATGTACGACCAGGCCCCTGCCGGCCCCGCGCAGACCGGTCGCCTCACCCTCGACGACGTCGTCGTCAAGAGCCTCATGCTCTTCGGCGTCGTCGTGGCGGTCGCCGCCGCGACCTGGATGTTCGTCGGCCCGCGACCTGAGGTCGCCATGCCGATCTGGCTGGTCGGCATGTTCGGCTCGCTGGCGCTGAGCTTCGCCATCGGCTTCAGCAAGAAGGTGAACGTCGGCCTCATCCTCGTGCACGCCGTGCTCCAGGGCGCCTTCCTCGGTGCCGTCAGCTCGACCTTCGAGTTGATGTTCCCCGGTGTCGTCACCACTGCTGTGGTCGCCACCTTGGCGACCTTCGCCGGCATGTTCATCGGCTGGAAGGCCGGCTTCATCAAGGTCACCAGCAAGTCCCGCCGGATCTTCGGCATGGCCGCGATGGGCTACATGGTCTTCCTGCTCGTCAACATCGGCGCCAGCTTCCTCGGCTTCGGCGACGGCTGGGGAATCTACAGCGGGCCGCTCGGCATCCTCGTCTCGCTACTCGGCGTGGGCCTGGCGTCCTACTCGCTGGCCGTCGACTTCGACTCCGTGGACCGCGCGGTCAGTGGCGGTGCTCCGGAGAAGTACTCCTGGCTGCTGGGCCACGGCCTGGTCGCCAGTCTGGTGTGGCTCTACATCGAGTTCCTGCGGCTCTTCGCGATCCTGCAGAGCAGCGACTGAGCCTCTCTGGCTCGGCACACCTCGTGACCGGTCTGCGGCCCGTCGGCAGTTCCTCTGCCGGCGGGCCGTCTGCGTCCCGTGCTGCCGACACCGAGCTGGAGCGGGTCGCGCTGCGTTGGGCGCAGCTCCCGGTGGACCGCGCGCTCCGGGCATACCCGGCACTGCGGCGACTGGTGCAGGAGCTCGCGGACGAGACCGCCCGCGTGACCGGTCAGCCGCAGGAGGCGTCCCCGACCTCGGTCCGGCCGTGGTCATCGACCAGCTGCGGGTGATGATCTACGACCGCCGCGAGGCGGGCCTGCCCGACGAGGCTGTGCGTGAGCGCCTTCGCGCCGTGCGGCGCTCGCTTCCCTGATCGCTCGACGCTGTCAATGGCTGTCGGCGCCGGCCTGCGCGGCACCGCTGTCGCTCCCGTGGTCCTCGTCCTTGCCGCCGAACGGCAGGACCGAGACGATGCCGACGATGAGCAATCCGACGAGCAGGCCGAGGATCGCCGAGAAGAAGGTGTTGGTCAGCCAGGTGAGGAATCCGGCGATCGCGGGGATGAGCCCGGCGACGACCTCCTCGGCGTGGTGCACGAACTCGTAGATCGGGTGGAAGCCGAGCTCGTCGATGCCGACGAGCAGGATGTGCCCGCCGACCCAGAGCATCGCGACGACACCCACGATGGACAGGGTCCGAAGGACGATCGGCATCGCTGTGACCAGGCCGCGCCCGAACTTCTGGATCCCCTCGGACTCGCGCTGCGACAGGTTCAGCCCGAAGTCGTCCATCTTGACGATGAGCGCGACGGCGCCGTAGATCAGGGCCGTGATGGCGAGGGCCACGACGACGAGGACGATCGCGCGGTTGAGCAGCGGCTCCTCGGACACCTCGTTGAGCGCGATGACCATGATCTCGGCGGAGAGGATGAAGTCGGTGCGGATCGCCCCCGAGGTGACCTTCTGCTCCGCCTCCGGACCCTTCTCGACGGCCGGCTCGTCGTGCGACGCGTCGTGCCCCACGCCCAGCCACTCCAGCACCTTGTGCGCGCCCTCGTAGGAGAGGTAGCAGCCGCCGACCATGAGGATCGGCGTGAGCAACCAGGGGAGGAAGACGCTGAGCAGCAGCGCCGCCGGCACGATGAAGAGCAGCTTGTTGCGGATCGAGCCGATCGCGATCGTCTTGATCATCGGCAACTCGCGGCTGGGGTCGACGCCGCTGACGTAGCGCGGCGTCACCGCCGCGTCGTCGATGATGACGCCGGCCGCCTTGGAGCCGGCCCGGCCGGCCGCAGCGCTGATGTCGTCCACGGACGCGGCGGCGACGCGGGCGATGGCCGCGATGTCGTCGAGCAGTGCAGCGAGGCCAGCGGCCATCGGATCACCTCACAGGAAGCAGCGGATCGGTCCGCGTCAGGCTACCTGCCGGGGCGCGCGTCTGACGCATACCGCGCGGCCGGTCCGCCGCAGACCGCGCGGCCGGTGGGCACATACCGTGCGTCCGGTCGGTCAGGAGAGGCGCTCGATCACCATCGCCATGCCCTGGCCGCCGCCGACGCACATGGTCTCCAGCCCGAACTGCCCGTCGTGGGTCTGCAGCGCGTTGATGAGCGTGGTCGAGATGCGGGCGCCGGTGGAGCCGAAGGGGTGCCCCAGCGCGATGGCGCCGCCGTGGACGTTGAGCTTGTCCTCGTCCATGCCCAGCGCGTCGGTCGAGCCGAGGACCTGCACGGCGAAGGCCTCGTTGATCTCGTAGAGGTCCATGTCGCCGATGCTCATGCCCGCACGCTCCAGCGCCTGCGTGCTCGCCTCGATCGGCCCCAGGCCCATGATCTCCGGGGAGAGCGCCGAGACGCCGGTGGAGACCACGCGCGCCAGCGGGGTCAGGCCGAGCTCCTTGGCCCGGGTGTCGCTCATGACGACCAGGGCCGCAGCGCCGTCGTTGAGCGGGCAGCAGTTGCCGGCGGTGACCGTGCCGTCCTCGCGGAAGACCGGCTGCAGCTGGCTGACCTTCTCCAGGGTGACCCCGGCACGCGGGCCGTCGTCGGTGCTGACCACCGTCCCGTCGGCGAGCGTGACCGGCGCGATCTCGCGGGCGAAGACACCGTCGGCGATGGCCTTCTCGGCGCGGTTCTGGCTGCGGACGCCCCACTCGTCCTGGCGCTGCCGGGAGATGCCGAGGGAGGTGGCGACGTTCTCGGCGGTCTGGCCCATGGCGATGTAGACGTCGGGCAGGCCGCCCTGCTCGCGCGGGTCGGTCCAGGTCTCGTTGCTCGCGGCCATCGCCTCGGTCCGGGCGACGGCGTCGGCGAAGAGCGGGTTGCGCCACGACTCCTTGCCACCGCCGGCGCCGGAGAAGTCGGCATACCGCGACACGCACTCGACCCCGGCGCTGATGAAGACGTCGCCCTCCCCGGCCTTGATCGCGTGCAGCGCCTGCCGGGTCGTCTGGACCGAGCTGGCGCAGAAGCGGTTGACGGTCGAGCCGGGCACCCCGTCCAGGCCCAGCAGCACGCTGACGACGCGCGCCATGTTGAAGCCGTGCTCGCCCCACGGCTCGGCGCAGCCGAGGTAGAGGTCCTCCACGGTGGTCGGGTCGAGCTCGGGCACCTGCTCCAGCGCGGCGCGGATGACGCCGGCGGCCAGGTCATCCGGCCGCGCGGTCGTCAGCGACCCCTTGAAGGCGCGACCGATGGGGGTGCGGGCGGCGGCGACGATGACGGCCTCGGGCATGGGTCCTCCTTGACGCGAGCGGTATGCCGTGAGTCTAGGTGAGCGCCGCGGCGCCGCCGGGGGAGAGGTCCCGGCGGTGCCGCTCCCGACGTGCGCGACTGCACCGGTTGTCTGCTCAGAACCGCTGATGTGGCGACATGACCGCTGCAGGCGCGCAGAGCTCAGAGGCGGGTGAGGCCCTCGTCGACGCTCACCCGCGGGCGCCAGTCGAGCACCTCGCGGGTGTGCCGTTGGTCGAACCAGTGCGCGGTCGAGAGCTGCTCGGCCAGGAAGCGGGTCATCGGCGGCTGGTTGATGGTCGGCAGGCCGGGGACCCGCTCGGACAGCGCGGTCACTCCCTCGACCGCCGCCCCGAGGCCCCAGGCCAGGGGGGTGGGCAGGCGCAGCCGCGGCGCCGGTGCCCCGACCGCGCGGCAGATGTCACCGACGAGCTCGCCGATCGGCCGCGGCTCGCCGTTGGTCACGACCAGGGCCTGGCCGCGCGCGACGTCGATGCGGTCCAGTGCAGCGACCAGGGCCTCGGCGGCGTTGTCGACATAGGTCGTGTCCACGAGCGCGGTGCCCGGGCCGACCAGCGCGAGCCGGCCCTGGTGGGCGCGCTGCGCGATGCGGCCGACGAGCTGGGTGTCGCCCGGCCCCCAGACCAGGTGCGGCCGCACGGCGGTGACCGCGAGGTCGGGGGAGTCGGCCTCGAGGGCGAAGAGCTCGGCCGCGGCCTTGGTCCGGGCGTAGTGCCCGCGGGCGCGCATCGGGCTGGCGGGGGTTGCGCCCGCCCCGGCCAGCGAGTGGCCGCTGTGCGCGACCGAGGGAGAGCTGACCTGCACGAGCCGGCCACCGCCGTGGCTGCGCAGCGCCTCGATGACCCGGCGGGTGCCGCGCACGTTGACGTCCACGAAGTCGCGCCACGGGCCGACCACGTCCACCTTGGCCGCCAGGTGCACCACCGCGTCCTGCCCCCGCACCGCGCGCTCCACGGCGTCAGGGTCGCGGATGTCGCCGAGCGACTCGCGGTGCCGGCCCCCGGCGGTCCGGCGCTGCATGACGGTCACGTCCCAGCCGTGGTGGGCGAGCAGGTCGGCGGTCGCGCCCCCGAGCATCCCGCTCGCACCGGTGACGAGCACCCGCCCGCCCATCAGCGGCTCCTGCGCCGGGGCGCCCGGGCGCGACCCCGGCCGGCGAGCACGTCGCGCAGCCGGTCGGCCGTCCGGCGACCGTGGAGGATCCCCTCGGCCCAGTCCGCGAGGGCGCCGCGGTCGACCTTGCTCGCGTGCCGGACGTCCACCGGGAGCCAGTCGCGCACGAGCACGGCAGCCACCGGGACGCCTGCCGTGGCCCGCGCCCGTGCGGCGAGGTCCGGGCCGGCCAGCGCCCCCGCGCCGGGAGCGGCCCCGGTGAGGCGCGCGAGAGGCCCGCCCCGGTGACCCGGCACGAGCACGAGCACGACGAGCTGCGCCCCGGTCGGGCCGACCCCGACGACGGCGACGTCGACCAGCCCGGGAATCTTCCGCACCCGGTCCTCGACGGGGTAGGGGGTCACCGGTCCGTCAGCCGTCGTGAGCACGTGGGCCAGCCGCCCCTCCACCCAGAGCCGACCGTCCTCGTCCACGTGTCCTACGTCGCCGGTGCGGTGCCAGCCGGTCGGCCGGTCGCTGTGCTCCTGCGCGGCCCAGCGGCGGTCGTAGCGGTCCTTGACGTGCGGGCCGCGCACGACGATCTCGCCGACCACACCCGGTCCTGTCCCGAGCTCCTCCGTGGATATGCCGTCCGGCCCCAGTGCGGCCACACCCACCTCGACGCCCGGCACGGGTCGTCCCACGCAGACCCCGTCCTGCGCGGTGAGCTCGTCGGTCGCGGTCGCCGTGGGGTCGTGCGTGGCGACGGGAAGCGCCTCGGTCATCCCGTAGGGCGTCTGCGTCTGCGCACCGGGCAGCACCTCCTGGACCTCGCGCAGCAGGTCCGGCGGCACCGGCGCGCCGGCGGAGAGCACCAGCCGCACGCCGCCGAGGACCCCCCGCTGGTCAGCGGTGAGCGACCCGGCGGTCGCGACGACGTTGCGCAGGGCGGCCGGCGCGGCGAAGACCATCGTCGCGTCGACCGCGGCGACCGCCTCGACCAGCCCGGTCGCCGTCAACGTGTGGGGAGCCGTGACGTCCATGTCCGGGACGGCGCTCGGCAGCCCCAGCGCCGGGCCGTAGAGCGCGAACGGCGCGAACGCCGCGACGAAGCGCTCGCCCGGGCCGAAGCCGAAGGTCTCCCGCAGCAGCGCGACCTGGGCGCCCAGGCCGCGCCGGGTGTAGATGACCCCCTTCGGCGGGCCGGTCGCACCCGAGGTGAACAGGATCGCCCCGTCGGCCTCGTCGTCGAGCCGGTCCGGGAGCGGGTCGGTCCCGCCGCGGCCCTCGTCCGCCAGCGCGACCAGGCCTCCCCCGTCGGTGCGGATCCGTGACCCCGGGACCCGGGTCGCCGCCGCGAGAGCCAGCGCACGGCCGATGCCGACGACGTGCGCCGGCCCCGCGCCGGACAGCGCCGCGGCGAGCCGCCGCAGCCCCAGCCCGGCGTCCGCGACGACCACGACGGCGCCGAGGCGCCACACGGCATACACGACCGTCGTCAGGTCCACCCCGGGTGGCACGAGCACGGCCACGCGGTCACCCGGCTGCACGCCTCGGGCCGCCAGACCCTGGGCCACGGCGTCCACCCGCTCGTCCAGCTCGCCGAAGGTCACCCGCCGCTCGCCCTCACCGAGCTCGACGACCGCGACCTCGTCGGGCCTGCTCGTGTCGACCCGGATCGGCACCACGGCCGAACCTTCACCGGGAGCCGCCCCCTCGGCCCCGTCGTCGTGCGCGGCCCGTGCCCCGTCCCCGCCGACCCGTCGCCGCACCCAGTCCCAGACGACCCCGACACCCTCGGGGGAGTCCTCGAGGACGAGGTGCGACGCGGTGGGGTAGACCTGCACGTCGGCGTGCGGCAGCCGCCGCAGCAGGTCCTCCAGGTAGCGCTGCGAGAAGACCGGGTCGCGGGTGCCCCAGACCAGCAGCGCCGGCACGTCCAGCGTCGCCGTGCCAGCGGCGATGTCGTCGAGCGTCCTCCGGCTGGGGTGGTCGGGCTCGACGGGGATGTCCCGGACGAAGTCGGCGACGGCGTCGCGGCGCGCGGCGCTCGCGTAGGGCGCCGCGAAGGCGTCGCGCACGTCGCGGGCCAGCGCGGGCCGGGACAGGGCGGTCGTCGCCCGGACGAAGGCGGGGGTGGTGCGGCACGCCTGCGCGAGCAGCATCGGGGCACGCGCGAGCCGGATGACGGCCGGCGCCGCGTGCTCGACCGGCTGGTGGACGGCGGTGTTGGTCAGCACCACGGCCGCGAGCTGCTCCCGGTGCGCCAGGGCCCAGCCCAGGCTGACCGGTCCGCCCCAGTCGTGGGCCAGCGTGACCACGGGTCCGGTGAGCCCGAGGCGTCGGTGAGACCCCCGAGGTCGGCGACGCGCTGGCCCAGCGTGCGGGGGGTGCCGGGGCGCTCGGACCAGCCCATCCCGAGCTGGTCGACCGCGACCACGCGCCAGCCGGGAGGTGCCTGCGCCAGCACCCGGCGCCACAGGTAGGACCACGTCGGGTTGCCGTGGACCGCGAAGACCGTCCCGACGGGCTCGACCCCCTCCGCCTCGAGCGCGGGGCCGTTGTCGAGCACGTGCCACCGCCGGGTCCGCCCCTCGGCGTCCCGGGCCAGCACGACCCGCGACCAGTCGCGCTCGAGCCCGGGCAGCGGCGCGGACGGGAGACCGACCCGGTCGTGCGCGGCGCGGCGCGCCGGATCCTCGATCCGGTGGGTGGGGGAGGGGTGCGGCACGGCCACGCTCAGCTGGGCTCGGCCCGGGTCACCAGTCGATCTCGAGGCAGGTCATGTTGAGCCCGGAGCCGATGCCCATCATGAGCACCCGGTCCCCGCGCTCGAGCGCGTCCGCCTCCTTCGCGAGGGTGATCGCGACCGCGGCGGGACCGACGTTGCCGTAGGTGGGGAAGGTCAGGGGGATGCGCGCGAGGTCGATGCCCAGCGCCTCGGCGGTCTTGGTGGTATGCACCTGCGAGACCTGGTGGACGATGTAGCGGTCCATCTCCTGCCAGTCGAACTCCTGGGCCGCGTCGCGCCACAACTCGCCGGCCAGCCCCATCCCCGCCACGAGGAGTCCCTGGGCGTCGGTGCGCATCTCGGTGAAGTCGCCGACGCAGAGCTCGTGGTGCTCGGTGGCCGCGCGCGTGACGCCACCGACCACGCGGTGTCCTTCCGGGTGCTCGCTGGCCCGGCCGAGCAGCATCGCCGCCGCGCCGGAGCCCAGGGTGAGGGTGGCGAACTGGCTGACGATGTCCTCCGCCGTCGCGTCCGGGCCGGAGAGCCGCTCCAACGTCCGCTCCTGCGGGATACGCGAGCCCTCGCCGCAGACGACCAGGGCGTAGTCGATCTGGCCGGCGTCGATCATCGTCGCGGCCAGCTGCATACCGTTGACGAACCCGAGGCAGGCGTTGGTGAGGTCGAAGTTGAGGCACGCCGAGGGCAGCCCCAGGTCGTGGTGCACCGACACGGCGATCGACGGCTCGAGGTGCTCCCGGCTCACCGAGGTGTTGACGAGCAGTCCCACCCGGCTCGCGTCGACCCCGGCCTCCGCCAGCGCCTCCTGCGCGGCCTGGACCGCGCCGTCGACGAAGCTCTGGTCCTCTGGCCACCATCGACGCTCGGAGATCCCTGCCAGCTTGGCCAGCATTCCCGGGCGCAGCCCGTTGCGGGTGTAGGAGTCACCGATGACCTCGTCGAACTCGGCGGAGGTCTTGACGATCGGGGCGTCGACGGCGGTGACGGAGAGCACAGCGGTGTCGCTGTGCCGGAAGGTGGCGTTGCCGGTCACGTGGTGGTTCCTGCGTTCTGGCGAAGGGAAGACGGACAGAGTCCCCATTCGACCACAGCACCGGCGCCGGGGAAGAACCGAAGGCGCCGCTGTGCCACGATGGGGAGCACCATCCACCTCCCGCCGCCCGGCGGGAGCCGCCGGAAAGCGAGACCGACATGAGCAGCACGCGGACGAGGCTGGGCGCGATCCTCAGCGCCGGAGTCCTGGGGCTGGGGCTGAGCGCCTGCGGCGGGGACGAGAGCAGTGACTCCGCGGGCGGGGCCGGCGAGTCCTCCGGCACCGAGACCTCGCAGGAGAGCAGCGCCGGGCAGGAGGACGAGAGCGAGGACGCAGCCGCGTCCGACGGCGACGCCGGTGGTGAGGGCGACGCGGACGCCGCCGCGGACGGCGAGGAGATTCCCGTGGAGGAGTTCCTCGCGATGATGCAGGAGCCGGGCGAGGAGACGCTGTCCAGCTACACCCTCACGATGACCATGGACGCCTCCGGTCAGTCGATGGACGCGGAGGGGGCGGTCGACCTCTCCGGCGACCAGCCGGTCATGCAGTTCACGATGGCCGTGCCCGAGCTCGGCGACATGGACATGATCACCACCGGCGGCGAGGTCTACTTCGCGATGCCCGGCGTCACCCCCGACGGGATGTACGTCCGCGGTGGGGAGGATCTGCTCGGTCAGGCCGCCGCCATGGAGGATCTCGACGTCTCCTCGCAGTGGGAGGCGTGGGAGCAGGGCGCGCAGAGCGTGGTCCTCGTCGGCGAGGAGGACGTCGACGGCACCGAGATGCGGCGCTATCAGGTGACCCTCGATCCCGAGGCGGCCGCGGCCGGGGAGGCCGCCACGACGACCGCGCCGGGTATGCCGGAGACCGTCGTCTACGACGTCTGGCTGGACGACGACAACCTCATGCGTCAGCTCGCCTTCGACATGGAGGGCGTGTCGGCCGAGATGATGATGGACAACTGGGGCGAGCCGCAGGAGATCGAGGCCCCCGCCGAGGACCAGATCATGCAGATGAGCGAGCTCGGCGGGCAGCCGGGCAGCGAGGGCTGACCCCCCGAGCAGCAGGAGGGCCACGACCGGAAGACCGGTCGTGGCCCTTCTGCGACCTCCGGCCGACCCTGGTGCGACCGCCGCGTGAACGCCTCGTGAACCCTCGCCGGGAACCCCCGATCTGGGCCGTCAGCGGCTGCGCGGCACAGCAGACTGACGGTGTCGTCGAGCCGAGGTGAGGAGAACGACATGGCGTCAGGCTGGACCCCCGTCCGGGTCGTCCGCTGGCCCGCGCAGCAGCAGGACCGTGCGTGGTGCGCCCAGCGGGCGATCCCCTGCCTGCTGCTCGTCGACGACGGGGCAGCGGCCCCCGAGCCCGGGCCGACGGAGTCGGTGCTGCCGCAGACCGCCGACGAGCACCGCATCGCCGGAGCCGTCGACGAGCTGTCCTGGCGTGCGGCGGCCGCAGCTCCCGCCCCTGAGCCGGAGCGCCTCGCGCACCCGTCGGGTCGGCGCCGCTCGGTCGTCGGCCTGGTCGCCGCGCTGTTCTGAGCGATCGAGCGCCGCGTCCTCAGGCGCCCTCGAAGAGGCGGGCGACGACCCGCTCGGCGCTGTGCCCGTCGTCGAGGTGGTTGAAGCGCTCGACCCACCGGGCGTAGCGCTCGGCATACCGCTGCGTGTCGTCCATCTCCCGGAGCGCCGCCACCACCTCCTCCTGGGTGGCCACGACCGGGCCCGGTGCCTCCTCGCCGAGGTCGAAGTAGACCCCGCGGACGTCGTCGCGGTACTCGTCCAGATCGGGGACGTAGAAGATCATCGGGCGCCGGGTGACGGAGTAGTCGAACATCACCGAGGAGTAGTCGGTGATGAGCGCGTCGGCCGCGAGGAACAGCTCGGTGATGTGCGGGTAGGTCGTCACGTCGACGACGCCGGGCAGGTCCACGCTGCGGCCGTGGCCGACGGTGCGGGAGTGGCCGCGGAGCAGGACGACGTAGTCATCGCCGAGATCGGCGGTGAGCCGCTCCAGGTCGAGGAAGACCACCATGCCCGCGGCGTTGTCCCGCCAGGTGGGGGCGTAGAGCACGGCCTTCTGGTCGGGTCGGATGCCGAGGCGCTCGCGGATCTGCTCCCCGGACCCCCCGGTGAGGGCGTCGTTGCGGGGGTAGCCCTCCTCGTAGAAGACGCCCTCCCAGGCGTAGGCGCTGCGGAAGATCTCGGTGCTGTGGTGGTTCTGGCTGAGCAGGACGTCCCACTTGTCCCGCTCGCGGACCAGGGCCTCCCGGGTCGATGCGTCGGCGTTCGGGCGGTCCAGGCCGATGCGCTTGAACATCGACCCGTGCCACGTCTGCAGCACCGTCTGGAAGGGCTGCGGGGTGAACCGGCGGCGCAGCCAGTCGTTGGCGATGACGAACCGCGAGCGGGCCCGCGCGTCGAACCAGGCCTGGGTGCCCTCGACCACGGCGACCGCCCCCTCAGGGACGGGCACCGACAGGTCCGTCACGCCCCAGTAACGCACCCAGTCCGGGTGCTCGCGCGCGATGACCGCGTCCAGGGCGTGCGGGTTGCAGGTGGCCAGGCGGCCGTAGAACGACTCGAGGTAGACCGATCGCTGCGGCTCGTGCGGACCGGCGAGGTAGGCCGCGTCCATCCGGCGCTGGTGGAACGACCCCAGCTCGTCGGCGGCGCGGGTCAGGCCGACGCGCAGCCGCAGCGAGCGCCCCTTGCCGATCTCCCACCGCAGCCTCGCCTGCTCGACCGGCAGTTTCTGCGGGGTGCGCGCGACCACGTCGGGGGCGGCCATGACCCGCACGGAGCCGCCCGAGGAGTCTCGTCCCCGCAGGGCGTAGCTGCCGGTGCGCGGCAGCCGGGCAGGGCCGCCCCATCGTGGCTGCAGCAGGTCGACCTCGGCCTCCCAGGTCCCGTCCGGGCGCAGCTCCACGGCCGCGGGCAGCACCTGGCGCCGGCCGGCGAAGGTCAGGTCCAGGTGCTCCAGCTCCCCGCCCCAGGTGCCCCGCAGGCGCACTCGCGGTGCCTCGCCGGGCTCGACCTCGGTCCCGGTGACGACGAGGTGGGACCGTGGGTCGGCGAGGTAGAGCGCGCCGCCCGAGCCCGCGTAGGCGAGCAGGCCGGACCCACGTGCCTGCACCGGCATCTCCTGGTCCAGCGCGGTGGCGACGACGTGCTCGGTGCCATGCGTGTCGACGACGACCACCCGGTAGGTCTGGGCGACGCGACGCTGCCCTTCCCGGGCGTCGTCCGGCCCCGCCGCGGTCGTCGTGTCGGACTGCTCCGAGCCGGCCTCCTCCGCGGCGGCCTCGGAGCCGTCCTCCTCGGCTGCCGCCCTCGCGCCGGGGGCCTGGGAGTCCAGCGCACCCTCCTCCGTCTCCGGGGCGAGCAGGTCTGTCTCCGTGGGGAGGACCACCCAGGTCTCGGGCACCTCCGCGTGCAGCCGGAGCACCCCGTCGTCCCGCCGGTCCACGTCGACCGGGCGCCGGGCATACCGGGAGACGAGCTCGACCCGCTCCGCCCTGATGCCGCGCAGCTCCACCTCGGCCCGGACCTCGCGCCCGTCGATATCGACCTCGCGCGCGAGTGCCGACGGCACCACCCGGGCGAAGAACAGTCCGCGCCGCCGGACCCACCTCGGCACCACCTGCACGCCACCGGGGAAGGTGCGCGCGCCGAGCATCAGGGCCGAGCTGGCGCGGTGGCGGTGCTTCAGCGTGCCCGACGCGGTGCGGCCGTCCGCACCGGTGACCCGGACGTGGACCTGCCACGGGCGCGGGTCCTCGTCGGCGAGGACGGCGGCGAGGTCGACGCGGGCCACGAAGGCGGTGTTGGCGTAGTCGAACTCCCCCTGGGTGGCGAAGGCGTTGACCTCCATCTCGTGCACGGACGTGACGTCGGCGCGCACCCGCAGGCGCGTCCCTCCGCGCCGCGCGACGACGACCTCGACCTGGGGCGGGGAGGTATGCCCGTAGCCGCGCTCGTAGGCCCAGCCGCGGATCTCGTAGGTGGTGCCGTCCAGCCAGCGCGCGCCCCACAGGGTCGCGACCCACCCCACCTGACGGTGGTGACGGTGTTGACGGCTGCCCGGGCCCCCTGCCGCCCCAGCACGTAGGCCCGCTGCAGCAGCTCACTGTCCGAGGAGCGGGCGCGGGTCAGCTGCCGCCGCAGGAGACGCCGGGCGCGACGCTCGGTCTGCGTCCTGGCCCGCAGCGCGGTCGCGCGGGCGCGCTCAAGCGGCGAGGGGCGCGGCGGCTCCTGGTCGGGACCGACCGGGGGCAGCGCCATCAGGTGAGGACCCGGGCGTCGGTGCGCGCACGCTCGATGACGTCGGCGATGGCGACCGACTCGGCGGCCCGCAGCTTGTAGGACTCGGAGGTCTCGTTGCGGATCAGCCAGGCGAACTCGGCGAGCTCGTAGCGCAGCCCGTCGCCGTCGAACTTGTAGTAGTACTTCTTGTTGTCCCGGCTGTCCTCGAAGCGGGCCTCGAAGTACTCCGTCTTCCACCACGGCGCCGGCACGTAGAGGTAGCCGGCGCTCCCCGCGACGACGAGGTCACCCTCGGCCTTGACCCCCAGCCCGGTCCGGGCGGTGGCCTCCCCGTGCCGGAAGGTCACGTCGATCTTGGAGTAGACCTCGACAGGGGATGCCTCCGGCTGCAGCGAGGTGGTGCGCACGTCGGCGATCTCGGTCCCGAGCAGCTTGACGACGGCGACGAGCGGATAGCTGGCGAGCTCGGAGATGCTGCCGCCCGCCGGGGCCTGGAGCTCCCGGCCCTCGTCGACGAGCTTGGTGAAGGTCGCGTCGACCGAGCGCACCTGGCCGATCGCGCCGCTGCGGGCCAACGCCACCATGCGCTGGAAGCCGGGGGCGAAGGCGGTCTTGATCGCCTCCATGAGCACGACGCCGCGCTCCTTCGCCCGGGCGAAGAGCTCCTCGGTCTCGGCGCGGGTGAGCGTCATCGGCTTCTCGCACAGCACGTGCACGCCGGCGTCCAGCGCGCGGCGGGTGAAGTCGGCGTGGGTGTCGTGCGGGGTGGCGACGTAGACCGCGTCGACCGCCTCGAGCAGCGTGTCGTAGTCCTCCACGGCACGGTTGAGCTCGTGCTCGGCGGCGAAGTCCTGCGCCGTGCTGTGCGTCCGGTTGTGCACCGCCTCGACGCTGACGCCGCTGACGAAGCGAGCCTCCTGCACGAAGCGGTGCGCGATCCGGCCCGCCCCGACGACCCCGACCTTGATGACCCCCGCCTCGTTGCGCAGCTGGGTGCTGGAGACCCCCTTGGTCCGCTCGAGGTAGACGACGTCGCAGTAGTCCCGCAGGTAGTCGAAGCGCCCCAGCCAGTCCGAGCCGATCGCGAAGACGTCGACCTGGTGCTTCTGGATGTCCTGGACCTTCTGGCCCTCGTACTCCTCGATGATGATCTTGTCGGCGAGGCCGCTGTCCTCGACGTTCTTGATCCGCGTCATCAGGCTCTGCTGCACGTTGAGCTTGCCCCGGGCGTCGTCGTAGTTCTCCGTCGTCACGCCGACGATGAGGTAGTCCCCGAGCGCCTTGGCGCGCTCCAGCAGGCGACGGTGGCCCTCGTGGAACAGGTCGTAGGTGCCGTAGGTGATGACACGCACTCTGGGTTGCCTCCTCGTGGTGGACTCATGCGAGTATGCCTGCTGATGGCGAGAAGACTGAGATCCACGCCGCGCCGGGTGCTCGACCGGCTGCGGCGGTCCGGGCGCCCGGACCGGGTCGGGGGTGAGGACCCGTCGCAGGCCCCCCGGCCCGTCGTCCGCCGCGACCCGGTCCCCGAGCTCGCGCCACCGCCGGACGTCCAGCATGTCGTGCTCGTCGAGGGCATCCCCATGGAGTTCGGAGGGCGCACCGCCTCCATCCTGGCCAAGTGCCGCACCCTCTACGAGCAGGGTGGGCTCCGCTCCGTCGTGCTGGTGCGCAACCACGCCCACACCCTGCCCCGGGCGATCGAGGGGATGCGTCGCCGCGGGCAGCTGGGCGAGGGCGTGGAGGTGCGCTGGCTGATGGACGCCTACCCGGACGGCACCGAAGCGGTGCCGCCCGCAGCGGTGACGCGGGAGCCGAGGGCGACCTGGAGGCATCGGGGTGGGTCCGTCGGGGCCGCAACCTCGTGCGCTACGCCGAGGACGGGACGCCGCTGGTGCTGCGCAGGTTCGTCGAGGGGGCGCTGGAGCACGAGGACCACTTCGATGCCGACGGGGAGCGGATCCGGCGGGAGGAGTACGACCGGGAGGGCAGGCTCCGCCGGACCATGCTCTGGGACCCGGGCGAGGCGACGGCGAGAGAGCACGTGTTCCATCGGCGCAACGGCGGCCCGATGTATGCGCAGACCTTCCGCCCGCCCAAGCGCCCCGGCGGGAAGCCACAGGAGGAGTCGGTCACCTTCTTCGACGAGGACGGGAACGTCGAGTCGAGGCAGGACGGCACCCTGACCCCCGTGGTGCATCGCGCGCTCGACGCGCTCAGCGGGGGGCATCCCACCATCGTGGCGGTCGAGGCGCGGCAGGCCGACGACGACGTCCTCGGCTACCGGCGCGACCACGTCCGGACGGTCTTCGTCGCCCACAACTCCCATCTGAGGTCCACCTCGAGCTCGCTGGACGACCTGCGCTCCACCTTCCGCAAGCTCTTCCGGCACCTGGACACGATGGGGGCCATGGTGTTTCTCACCGACAGTCAGCGGGCGGAGGCGGAGGCCCTGGTGGGCCGGCGTGACAACGTCTGGGTCATGCCGCACGCCGCACCCGGTGCCGCCACCCATACCGAGGTCGAGCGGGACCCGCGGCTCGTCATCATGATGGGCCGGCTGGCCAGCCAGAAGCGCACGGACCACGGCATCCGGGCCTTCGTCGAGGTGCTGGAGCAGCACCCGGACGCCCGGTTGGAGATCTATGGCGAGGGGGCCCGGCGCGCCGAGCTGCAGCAGCTCATCGAGGAGCTCGGGGTCCGGCACGCGGTCAGCCTCGAGGGCTTCACGAACCAGCCGGGGCGGGAGTACCGCCGGGCGACGCTGTGCCTGCAGTCCAGCAGGTTCGAGGGCGCTCCCATGGTCTTCGTGGAAGCACTGCGGCAGGAGTGTCCGATCGTCAGCTACGACATCCGCTACGGGCCCGCGGACATCGTCGACCACGGGGTCAACGGATTCCTCGTCCCGGACGGCGACATCCCGGGCCTGGCGCAGCGCACGGCCCAGGTCCTCGGCGACCCAGAGCTGGCTGCCTCGCTGCGGGCCGGCTGCGCGGGCGTCGACGGGCGTTTCGGGCAGGAGGCGTTCGCGGCACGGTGGTTCGAGCTCTTCCGTGCCCTGGACGCCGACATGCCTGACTCGGTCAGACGATGAGGAAGCGGCCGTGCCGGGCCATCCGCGCGACCGCACGCCAGGTGAGGCGGGTGCGGTCCTCGCCCGGCTCGAAGGGGTCGCTGCGCCAGCCGTGCACCCAGCCGGACCACCACGAGGCGAGCCCGTCACGCTGCGCGGCCCAGCGCACCAGCTGGATCCCGGTCCAGCTGCCGACGTAGGCCACGGCCAGCGGCCGGGGCAGGTTGCGCCGGGCCAGCCATACCCGGTTGCGGGCGTTCTTGAAGAAGTAGTCCGAGTGCCGGCGCGGGTCGACCACGGGGTGACCGGTGCGCAGCGAGGGGACGTAACGGACCCGGTAGCCGGCCGCCCACACCCGCCACGCCAGCTCGATGCCCTCGTGGGCGTAGAAGAAGATGCCCGGCCACCCGCCGGTCGCCTCGAAGGCCTCCCGGCGCATCGCCACGGTCATCTCGACCACGCTGAAGACGTCGGCCTCGGTATGCCGCTGGCGCGCCCCGAGGCGAGGGATCCACCGGCCCGGGTGCGCCCCGTCGCTCACCTCGGGGTCCTCGATGAGCGGCTGCACCAGGCCGACGTCGGGGTGCTCGCGCAGGTAGCCCGCCGTCCGCAGCAGCACGTCGTCGTCGATGAGCCAGGCGTCGTCGTCGAGGAAGAAGAGGAACTCGCCGTCCACGTGCGGCACGCCGGCGTTGCGCCCCGCGGGGATGCCGATGTTGGTCGGCAGCGCCAGCGTCTTGACCTCGTTCGGGAGGCCGGTGGGGTTCCAGGCGTTGCCGACGACCACCACGTCGAGCTCCACCCCCTGCTGGCGCTGCAACGACTTCAGCCCGCGCGCCAGCTCCTCGGGGCGGCGGCCCTGGGTCAGGACGACGACGCCGAAGCTGGGACGGCCGCTGGAGGTGCCCCCGGTCATCGGGCGTCCTCTCGGCGCAGCCGGGGCGAGGCGAGGATCGCGGCGAGGTGGCCCGCGGTGACCGGGAGGATGACTGCGGCCATGACGAGCACCTGCCAGCGCGCGGCCTCCAGCTCGGCACCGGCGAGGGCGCCGACCACCGCGACCGCCAGCGTGACCAGAGTCATCTCGATCGAGTGGAACATCCGGTGGAAGGGCACCAGCCGCGCCGCTCGGCGTAGCACCCCCAGCACGCTGCCTGCCGGCACGGCCCGGGCCTGGGTGGTGTCCGGCAGCCGGTCCAGACCGGCCGCCGCCCGCGAGGCGTGCACCATCTCGTTGAGCGCCTTGTTGAGCAGGAGCCCGGCGGCCAGCAGCGCGCCGAGGAAGGCATACCGCCACGTCGTGGCCGGATCCGTCTCCTGCCCACCGACGACCCCGGCCGCCCGCCAGCCGAGGGCCAGCGCGATCGCCCCCTCGACGGTGTAGTGGCCGACCTTGTCCAGGAAGACGCCGACCGGCCCGGACAGCCCCTTCCACCGGGCGACCTCCCCGTCCGAGCAGTCCAGCAGCATCTGCAGCTGCGCGAGGAGCGCGCCGAGGAGCGCTCCCCAGAGGCCGGGGATCAGCAGCGCGCCGGCGGCGGCCCAGCCGGCCACCATCATCAGCCAGGTCACCCCGTTGGCCGTCACCGGCGTCGGGATGAGCGCGCGGGTCAGGTGCGGCGACACCCGACGGAGGTAGAGATCCCCGGTCCAGTGCTCGGCGCTGCCGCGCCCCAGGACCTCGGGCGGCTGAGCCACGGCGCGTACCTGCGCCAGCGTGGGCCGCCGGGGCCGGGAGTCGAGCGGGCTGGCGGCCGACGGGTCAGCCATGGACCACCTCTCGTCGCCGGTCACGGGATCTGACCCGCAGGAGTCTAGGGGGTGGACGACCGGGTCACCCTCGGGCGAGGCCGACGCCGCCCTCAGTCGGGCGGCGCGATGCTCGTCTGGGCCGGGAGCTCGTCCTGCGGGACCAGGCCGACCGGGCAGGTGTAGCCGTTCGGGCCGTGGTTGCAGTAGCCGCCGGGGTTCTTGTGGAGGTACTGCTGGTGCACGTCCTCGGCGTAGTAGAAGGGTCCGGCCTCGGAGGCGGGCAGCAGCTCGGTCGTGATCGGTCCGTGCCCGGCGTCACGCAGGACCTCGCCGAAGGCGTCGGCGGTCGCCCGGGCCGCGCGCTCCTGCTCGGGGGTCGTCCAGTAGATCGCCGAGCGGTACTGCGTGCCGATGTCGTTGCCCTGCCGGTTCGCCGTCGTCGGGTCGTGGTTCTCCCAGAAGGCCTTGAGCAGGGTCTCGGGATCGGTCGCGCGACGGTCGTAGACGACCAGCACCGACTCGGTATGCCCGGTGCGCCCGGTGCACACCTCGCGGTACGTGGGGTTCGGGGTGGTGCCGCCCTGGTAGCCGGCCGCGGTGGTGACCACGCCGGGCAGCTGCCAGAAGATCCGCTCGGCTCCCCAGAAGCAGCCCATCGCCACGGTCATCACCTCCGAGCCCTCGGGCCACGGCTCGTGCATCGAGGTGCCGAGGACCACGTGGCGCTCGGGGATGTCGGGCAGGGGGGTCGCGCGGCCGGGAAGGGTGGCGTCGTGTCGCATCACCCCAGTGTCCCACCCGCGGCGACCGAGGGCCGACCGTGCCGCCCCATGCCGCCGAGGTGGCTCGCGGTGGGCCCGGGATCGAGGCGCGGTCGCCGTGTGAGGTCCACGCGTGAGGTCGACTCAGGGGTGCAGGCGGGCTAGACTTGTCGCTCGATCCACGGTCCGGGCCTTGTTGGCCCGGACCGTGTGTTTGGGGAGAGCCGCACCGCCTGGCGCGGCACCCGGCGCACGATCGCCGGCCGCGGCTGGACGCCGCCGGCCACGCGAAGGCATACCGAGGAGACGCAGTGACCGAGACCACAGCAGCCAGCTACCTGACCCAGGAGGCCTACGACCGCCTGCAGGCCGAGCTGACCCAGCTCAAGGACGAAGGGCGCTCGGAGATCAGCAAGCGCATCGAGGCGGCCCGGGAGGAGGGCGACCTCAAGGAGAACGGTGGCTACCACGCCGCCAAGGAGGAGCAGGGCAAGATGGAGGCCCGCATCCGCCAGCTCGAGCACCTGCTGCAGAACGCCGTGGTGGGGTCGGCCCCGACCGAGAAGGGCGTCGTGCAGCCGGGGACCGTCGTGACCGTGGAGATGTTCGGCGACAGCGAGACCTTCCTGCTCGGGTCCCGGGAGATCATCGACGAGGGAAGCGACCTCGACGTCTACAGCGAGCAGTCCCCGCTCGGGGCCGCGCTCCTGGGCGGCCGGACGGGCGAGACGGTCAGCTACGAGGCGCCCAACGGCAAGACCGTGGAGGTCAAGATCCTGGAGGCCACGCCCTACCAGCCCTGACCTCCCGCGCGACCGCCTCGGGGCGTCCTGCCGTCAGCGGCGGGGCGCCCCGTCGGCGTACCAGCACTCCTCGACGTAGCCGGTGACGGCCGGCGAGGCGGTGGTCACGCTCTCCACGTGCCGGCTCGGGGAGCTCTGGGCCGCGGGGACGCGCACCTCGGTCCGCCCGACGACCACGTGCGAGGTGGCCTGCGCCTCGAGCCGGCACACCGCCTCGCGCGAGGGGTCGCGCCGCAGGTCGAAGCGCACGTCCACCCGGCTGTCGGAGACGACCTCGAAGCCGGTGTCGACCCAGTGCACCCGCCCCACGGTGGCGGACAGTCCCCAGATCACGGCCATGAGGCTCATGACGACCACGGCCAGCACGCCGACGACCCACCACCGGCGGTCGCCGCGCCGGCCGCGCTCCTGCGCCTCGGCACGCTCCTCCTCCGCGTCCCAGTCCCGGACGCCGTCCGGGCGCGGCGGCTCGGCGGGACCGGTGTTGCTGGCGGTCATGTGCGGCTGCCCTCCGAGGGGGTGAGAGGATGGCGGGGTGCCCGGAGCGGCACCACCACCATTGTCCGGCACGGTCCGGTCGGCCATGACGCCGACCCGTGCCGGCTCCGACGCGGAAGGAATGCCGATGGCCACCTCGGGTCCCGGGCTGCGCCTGCTCGCGGTGCACGCACACCCTGACGACGAGTCGAGCAAGGGCGCTGCCACGACGGCGCACTACGTCGCCCAGGGGGTCGACGTGCGCGTCGTGTCCTGCACCGGTGGGGAGCGGGGGGACGTGCTCAACGAGAAGCTCAAGGACGACCCGCACATCATCCGCGACATCGCCCAGGTCCGGCGGGACGAGATGGCCCGGGCGGCGCAGATCCTCGGTGTCAGCCACACCTGGCTGGGCTTCGTCGACAGCGGCCTGCCCGAGGGTAACCCGCTGCCGCCGCTGCCGGAGGGGTGCTTCGCGCTGGAGCCGCCGGAGGTGACCACCGAGGCGCTGGTCCGGGTGATCCGGGAGTTCCGGCCGCACGTGCTCACGACCTACGACGAGAACGGCGGCTACCCGCACCCCGACCACATCATGACGCACACGGTGACGATGGCGGCCTTCGAGGCGGCCGGCGACCCCGAGGCATACCCGCACGCCGGCGAGCCCTGGCAGCCGCTCAAGGTCTACTACAGCGGCTGGGACCCGCAGCGGATGATCCGGCTGGACGAGGCCATGGTCGAGGCCGGTCACGAGCCTCCGTTCGCCGACTGGCGCAAGCACCTCGGGAGCCGGCCGCGCCGCGTGCTCACCACCCGCGTGCCGTGCGGGGAGCACTTCTCGGTGCGCGACGACGCGCTGCGCGCGCACGCGACCCAGGTCGACCCGGAGGGGCCCTGGTTCCGCGTCCCGCTGGAGATCCAGCAGCGGGTCTGGCCCACCGAGGACTACGAGCTGGCGCGCTCGCTGGTCCCCGTGACACTGCCCGAGGACGACCTCTTCGCCGGCCTGCGCGACCTCGACGGTGGGCTGGACGCCCGGTGCCGTCAGGTGCCGCAGCGCGACGAGACCGGGGCGCTCGTGCTGGCGCACCGGGGCGAGCCGCCGCTGCCGCCGCTGGAGCAGGATGCGGTCGGTGAGCGGAAACAGGACGCCGTTGCCGACATGGGGGACGCTGACGGAGACGGTGCCGACGACGTGCGCCGCGACGAGGGGCACGACCGGTGAACTCGACCGGCGTCGAGATCACGGCCGGGCTCGGGGGCTTCCTCGTCCTCTTCGGGCTGGCCCTGGCCGTGTGGTTCCTCGGCCGCGACCTCACCCGCCGGCTGCGGCGGATGCGGCGGGCGGAGGAGGCCCGGCTGCGGCAGGAGAGCCCAGCCGAGCAGGGCGACGCACCGGACCGGCCCGAGGACGACCCGCTCGCCTGAGCGCCGCCGTGCTCTAGGTGCTCAGGCCGCGGGCACCGAGTCCATCGACAGGCTGAGATAGGCCGCCAGCCAGTGCGCGGCGAAGGCCGCCACCGTGAAGGCGTGGAAGACCTCGTGGAAGCCGAACCACCGAGGTGAGGGGTCCGGGCGCCGCAGGCCGTAGACGACGGCGCCCAGGGTGTAGAACAGGCCCCCGAGCCCGATGAGCCCCACGACGACCGGGCCGCCGCTGCGCCACATCGGGACCAGGAAGAAGATCGCGACCCAGCCCAGGGCGATGTAGACCCCGGTGTAGAGCCACCGCGGCGCCCCGACCCAGAAGACGCGGAAGAGGACCCCGGCGAGCGCCCCGGACCAGACGACCCAGAGCAGCAGCCTGGTCTGCGGCGACGGGAGGAGCAGCACCGCGAAGGGGGTGTAGGTGCCGGCGATGATGAGGAAGATGTTGGCGTGGTCCCAGCGCTTGAGCACGTGCGCGACCCGAGGACTCCACCGACCGCGGTGGTAGACCGCCGAGGTGCCGAAGAGCAGGACGGCGGTGATCGCGAAGACGAGTGCGGCGGCGCCCGCCGGGGCGCTGGGGGCGAGCGCGACGAGCACAGCTCCGGAGACCACGGCCACCGGGACCATCACGAGGTGCAGCCAGCCACGGAGGTGGGGCTTGACGCGATCCTTCACCTGGTCCGTCACCTGGCCGACGAAGGAGCCCAGGGTGCCGGTCGCCTCGGTCGTGTCACGGGGGGTCGACATGCCTTCAGGCTAACCTACGCAACCGTAGGTTACGAAACCGTAGGTTCGGTCCCGCCGAGGGTTCCACGACTCTGGGCGACGCTTCCACCGCCCCGGACGCGGGCGCAGCGGATCTCCAGGGGTGGCCGGTAGGTTGAGGCCATGCCGACGCCGAGGGACCTGGTCTACCGGGCCTACAACTCATCGCTGCGCCGGCACCTGCCCGCCGAACGGCTCCCACGTCACATCGGGGTCATGCTCGACGGCAACCGCCGTTGGGCCCGGCGGCGAGGGGCGCAGACCGCGGACGGGCACCGTGCGGGGGCGGAGAACATCGCGCCCTTCCTGGGGTGGTGCGAGGAGGCCCGGGTCGAGGTCGTGACCCTCTGGCTGCTCTCGACGGACAACCTCAACCGTGCCGCGGGGGAGCTCGAGCCGCTGCTGACCATCATCGAGGGGGTGGTGCAGCAGCTCGCCTCGACCGGGCGCTGGCGCGTGCGGGTCGTCGGTGCCCTGGACCTGCTGCCTCAGGAGACCGCCGACCGGCTCACCGAGGCCGCTGCGCTGACCGACGACATCGACGCCATGGTCGTCAACGTGGCGATCGGCTACGGCGGGCGCCGGGAGATCGCCGACGCCGTGCGCTCGCTCCTCCGGGACGCCGCCGCGTCCGGAGCCTCGCTCGAGGAGGTCGCCAGCACGGTGACCGTGGAGGACATCGCCGGGCACCTCTACACCCGCGGCCTGCCGGACCCCGACCTGGTGATCCGCACCTCGGGCGAGCAGCGGCTCGGCGGCTTCCTGCTGTGGCAGAGCGCGCACAGCGAGTTCTACTTCTGCGAGGCCTTCTGGCCCGACTTCCGCAAGGTCGACTTCTTGCGCGCGCTGCGGGCCTACGCCGAGCGCGAGCGGCGCTTCGGCAGCTGAGCGACACGCCGCCGCAGCGCGCAGGCAGGACCTGGCTCCCGGCATACCGTCGAGGCAGACGCGGGGCACCCCCGCCCCGCCTCTCGGGAGGCCCACCACATGGAGCTCTGGCTCTGGCGGAGGGCCGGTACCGGCCCACGTCGTGGCGTGGCCCGGTCCCGGACCGCCCACCGCCTGCGACGCGCAGCCCACCGGCGCGCGTCCCCCTGGGAGTCAGCATGAGCATCAGCCGTCCCGTCTCGACCGCCGACCTGCTGGACGAGGCCGTCACCCCCTTCGACGCACTGCCGGAGACCGGCCGCAAGACCTACGTCCTGGACACCTCCGTGCTGCTGTCCGACCCGCGGGCGCTGCTGCGCTTCGCCGAGCACGAGGTCGTCCTGCCGGTGGTGGTCATCTCCGAGCTGGAGGGCAAGCGGCACCACCCGGAGCTCGGCTACTTCGCGCGCCAGGCGCTGCGGATGCTCGACGACCTGCGGGTCGCCCACGGCACCCTGAGCGAGCCGGTGCCGGTGGGGCAGGCCGGGGGCAGCCTTCGGGTCGAGCTCAACCACACCGACCCGACCGCCCTGCCCGCCGGCTTCCGGCTCGGGGACAACGACACCCGGATCCTCGCCGTGGCGGCCAACCTGGCCGGCGAGGGCCAGGACGTCACCGTCGTCAGCAAGGACCTTCCGATGCGGGTCAAGGCGTCGTCGGTCGGTCTGGATGCGCAGGAGTACCGCGCCGAGCTCGCGGTCGACAGCGGCTGGACCGGCATGGCCGAGATCGAGGTCGACGACGAGCAGATGCGCCAGCTCTACGACACCGGCCGGCTGGAGCATCCCGGGGCGGCGCAGATGCGCACCCACACCGGGCTGACCATCCTCGGCGCCTCGGGCAGCGCCCTGGGCCGGGTGGCGCCCGACCACACCGTGCGTCTGGTGCGCGGTGACCGGGACGCCTTCGGTCTGCACGGCCGCTCGGCCGAGCAGCGCATCGCGCTGGACCTGCTGCTCGACCCCGACGTCGGCATCGTGAGCCTCGGTGGACGCGCGGGCACCGGCAAGAGCGCGCTGGCGCTGTGCGCCGGGCTCGAGGCGGTCATGGAGCGTCGCCAGCACCGCAAGGTCATCGTCTTCCGTCCGCTCTACGCCGTCGGCGGCCAGGAGCTGGGCTACCTGCCGGGCAGCGAGAACGACAAGATGGGGCCCTGGGCGCAGGCGGTCTTCGACACCCTCGGCGCGGTGGTCTCCACGGAGGTCGTCGAGGAGATCCTCGACCGCGACATGCTCGAGGTGCTTCCCCTCACCCACATCCGCGGTCGCTCCCTGCACGACGCCTTCGTCATCGTGGACGAGGCGCAGAGCCTGGAGCGCAACGTGCTGCTCACCGTGCTGTCCCGGATCGGCCAGAGCTCCCGGGTCGTCCTCACGCACGACGTGGCCCAGCGGGACAACCTGCGCGTCGGGCGCCACGACGGGGTGGCCGCCGTGATCGAGGCGCTCAAGGGGCATCCGCTCTTCGCTCACGTCACGCTGCACCGCAGCGAGCGCAGCCCGATCGCCGCCTTGGTGACGGAGATGCTGGAGGGCCCGGAGGCGCTGCTGTGACGGGCGTGCCGTAGGGTGAAGTCACAGACGTCACACCGGCCTCATGTCGGTGTGACCTTCACCACGTCTTGTGCTGAGGGTTTGACGTGAGGCCGTGCTGCCCGGCACGGTAGTGGGGTTACATCACGTTTTGGTAACGCCGCGCGGGCCCCGATCGTCCCTGTGATCCACCCCCCTGAGGGCCCGGCAGCCATGAGCGAGAGCGGCGAGCCGTCCGAGTGAGGAAGACCTGCCCCATGAGCCATGCCCCCATGACCGATGACCAGAAGGCCCGCCACACGCGAGGCCGCCGGATGAGCCCCGCGGCGATCGCCGTGACGGCCTCGATCGCCGCCGGATCGCTCGGCCTGGCGACCTACGCGGCCACCGCGGGCTCCGGCGCCCCCGCCGCCGAGGGCCACAACGAGGCGCTGCGGGCCTCGGTCGGCCAGTTCTCTCCGACCGTCGCTGCCGACGCCGTCGCCGCGCTGAGCGAGGTCGCCGGCGAGGAGTCGACCGGGATGTTCGCGCAGCTGCGCGAGGTGCGCGCCGACCAGGACGCCGCCCTGAGCGTGTCGACCGGCATCCGGGACGAGAGCCTGTCCACCGTGCAGGACGCCTCCGACGCCGTGGTGAAGGCGCGCGCCGAGGAGCGCCGTGCCGAGGCCGAGAAGGCCGCCCGTGAGGCCGCGGAGAAGGCGGCGCGCGAGGCCGAGGCCGCCGAGGCCGCTGCCGCGGAGCGCGCGGCCGAGCAGGAGCAGGCCGCCTCCCGTGACCAGGAGCGCGCGGCCGCGGAGCCGGAGCCGGAGCCCGTGGCGCAGCCCCAGCCCGAGCCGGAGCCCGAGCCCGAGCCGGAGCCCGAGCCCGAGCCGGAGCCCGCCCCCGTCTACAGCGGTGACGCCCGCGGCATCGCGCAGTCCATGCTCGGCAGCTACGGCTGGGGCATGGACCAGTGGAGCTGCCTGGACTCGCTGTGCAGAAGGAGTCCGGCTGGAACCACACCGCGATGAACCCCAGCTCGGGCGCCTACGGCATCCCGCAGTCCCTCCCGGGCAACAAGATGGCCTCGGCCGGTGCCGACTGGCAGACCAACCCGGCCACCCAGATCGAGTGGGGCCTGGGCTACATCTCCGGCCGCTACGGCTCGCCCTGCGCCGCCTGGGCCCACTCCCAGGCCGTGAACTGGTACTGAGCCGGTCCCGGCATACCTGACAGCACCCCCGGTCGCGCCGCGGCCGGGGGTTTGTCATGCTCTGCCGCGTGAGCAACGACATCCTGGACGAAGGATCGCGCCGGGCACGTCAGGTGGCGGACCACCCGTGGCTGGAGAAGGTGGCCAGGGTCGGCTTCGCGGCCAGCGGGCTCATCCACCTGGTGCTCGGATGGATCGCCGGCCGGGTCGCCCTCGGCAGCGGCGGGGAGGCGGACACCAGCGGCGCCATCGCGACGGTGCGTGAGGCCCCGGCCGGTCCGCTCCTGCTCTGGATCTGCGTCCTCGGCTTCGTCGCGCTCGCGCTCTTCCAGCTGCTCGACGGGATCCTCGGTGGTGGCGAGACGGGGGCCCGTGTCAAGGCCGCGGGCAAGGGCGTCCTGTATGCCGCTCTCGGCGTGATCTCGGTCCGGTTCGCGGTCGGTGGGGGCAGCTCGGGCGGTCAGGAGTCCAGCACCGACATCACCCAGCGGTTGATGGAGATGCCCGCGGGTCGCCTCCTCGTCGGCGCGGTGGCGCTCGGTGTCATCGCCGTCGGCGGCTACCACGTCTACAAGGGCTTCACGAAGAAGTTCCTCGAGGACCTGTCCGCCACCGGTGGCGGCAGCCTCGGCACCGGCGTGACGGTGGCCGGCATGATCGGCTACGTCGCCAAGGGAGTGGCCCTGCTGGTCGTCGGCGGCCTCTTCGGCCTCGCGGCGTGGCAGGCCGACCCGGACGAGGCGCAGGGGATGGACGGCGCCCTCAAGACGCTCGCCGAGCAGCCTTCGGCACCGTCCTGCTCCTCCTCGTCGCGGTGGGCCTGGCGCTCTACGGCGTCTACAGCTTCGCCCGCGCCCGGTATGCCCGGATGGACTGACCCCTCCACCACCCTGAGCAAGGAAGCCTGCTCCGGACAAAGCAATATCGCCTGTGTTGCGAAGACATCTTTGCTCAGGTCGAGATGGAGTCCGGGCCGGCGTGAGGGCCGGGGGCGAGATCGCCGACGCCCAGGGTGGTCATCGAGAGCGCGACATAGCTCAGCGTGCTGGCCACCCAGAAGGGGCGGAAGGTCGTGGGGAGGGCCACGGCTCGCTCAGAGGCGACGGAGCCGGACGCGGTCGACGCTGTGGTCGGCGCCCTTGAGCAGCACGAGGGTGGCGCGGCTGCGGGTGGGGAGGATGTTGTCGACGAGGTTGGGGGCGTTGATCGTGTCCCAGATGTTCTCCGCGATGTCCACGGCGGCGTCGTCGGTGAGCGAGGCATACCGGTGGAAGTGCGAGTCCGGGTCGGCGAAGGCGGTACGCCGCAGCTCGAGGAAGCGGTCGACGTACCACCGCTTGATGTCCCCGACGTGGGCGTCGACGTAGACGGAGAAGTCGAAGAAGTCGCTCACCGCCAGACCGGGGCGGCCGTCGTCGTGCGGGCGCGGCGGCTGCAGGACGTTCAGTCCTTCGACGATGAGGACGTCCGGCCGGCGCACCACGATCTGCTCGTCGGGCACGATGTCGTAGACGAGGTGGCTGTAGACCGGGGCCCGCACCTCGGCCCTGCCTGCCTTGACCTCGCTCACGAAGCGCAGCAGCGCCCGCCGGTCGTAGGACTCGGGGAAGCCCTTGCGCGGCATGAGGTTGCGGCGGGCCAGCACCTCGTTGGGGAAGAGGAAACCGTCGGTGGTGACCAGGTCCACCTGCGGCGCGGACTCCCAGCGCGAGATGAGCTCCTTGAGGATACGGGCGGTCGTCGACTTGCCCACCGCCACCGAGCCGGCGACGCCGATGACGAAGGGCGTCCGCTCGTGCCCCTCGTCGAGGAAGTCGCTCGTGACCTGGTGCAGCCGCCCGGTCGCCCGTTCGTAGAATGACAGCAGCCGGCTGATGGGCAGGTAGACCTGCTCCACCTCGGCGAGGTCGAGGCGCTCCCCGAGACCCCGCAAGCGCTCGACGTCGGCGGCGTCCAGCCGCATCGGGTGCTCCTCGCGCAGCCGGGCCCAGTCACCCCGGTCCAGCTCGACATACGGGGACGGTATGCCCGAGCTTCCCTGCGCACCCATGACGGGCATTGTGCCAAGCGCGGCGGCGCGAGGCGGACGGGCGTGCCGTGCCGCGGCAGATGCCGTGCGGGCGGGGGCGGACACGTAGGCTTGCCCCCATGTGCGGAATCGTCGGATATGTGGGTCCTCGGACCAGCGAGAAGGCCCTCGACGTCGTCATGGAGGGACTCGGGCGGCTGGAGTACCGCGGCTACGACTCGGCCGGTGTCGCCGTGGTCGAGCAGGGCGGTGTGGGCACGCGCAAGCGGGCCGGCAAGCTGACCAACCTGAGCCAGGCCCTGGTCGAGGCGCCGCTCCCGGAGACCGCGACCGCGATCGGGCATACCCGGTGGGCCACCCACGGGGGCCCGACCGACGCCAACGCCCACCCGCACCGAGGGGGGTCCGGCAGCAAGCTGGCGCTCGTCCACAACGGGATCATCGAGAACTTCCACGCGCTGAAGCAGTCGCTGCTCGCCGACGGGGTCGACTTCTCCTCCGAGACGGACACCGAGGTCGTCGCGCACCTGCTCGACCGCGCCTTCGCGGGGTCCGTCGACCTCACCGAGGCCATGCGCGAGGTCGTCGGCACGCTCGAGGGCGCCTTCACCCTGCTGGCGGTCCATGCCGACCAGCCGGACGTCGTCGTCGGGGCCCGCCGCAACAGCCCGCTCGTCGTCGGGCTCGGGGAGGGCGAGAACTACCTGGGGTCCGACGTGGCCGCCTTCATCGGGCACACCCGGCAGGCGCTGGAGCTGGGACAGGACCAGATCGTCACGATCACCCCGGACTCCTGCTCGGTCGTCAACTTCGACGGCTCGCCCAGCGAGGGCAAGGCCTACGAGGTCACCTGGGACGCCGCCGCCGCGGAGAAGGGCGGCTACGAGACCTTCATGGAGAAGGAGATCCACGAGCAGCCGCACGCGGTGGGTGACACCCTGCTCGGGCGCACCGATGCCGAGGGCAACCTCATGCTCGACGAGCTGCACATCCCGGTGGAGGAGCTCCGCGCCGTCGACAAGATCGTCATCGTGGCCTGCGGCACCGCGTCCTACGCCGGCATGGTCGCGAAGTACGCCATCGAGCGGTGGACCCGCATCCCCGTCGAGGTCGAGCTCGCCCACGAGTTCCGCTACCGCGACCCGGTCATCGACGCGCGCACGCTGGTCGTGTCGATCTCCCAGTCGGGTGAGACGATGGACACCCTCATGGCGGTCCGGCACGCCAAGGAGCTGGGCGCCAAGACGGTCTCGATCTGCAACACCCACGGCTCGACGATCCCGCGGGAGTCCGACGCCGTCCTCTACACCCACGCCGGTCCGGAGATCGCGGTCGCCTCGACCAAGGCCTTCCTGGCCCAGATCACCGCCTCCTACGTGCTCGGGCTCTTCCTCACCTCGCTGCGCGGCGAGTCCTACGGCCGCAGCGCCGCGGAGATCATGGCCGAGCTGCAGGGCATCCCGGACAAGATCGAGCAGCTGCTGGGCACCATGGACCGGGTCGAGGAGATCGCCTACTTCATGGCCGACTCCCGGTCGGTGCTCTTCCTCGGCCGGCACGTCGGCTACCCCATCGCGATGGAGGGGGCGCTCAAGCTCAAGGAGCTCGCCTACATCCACGCCGAGGGCTTCGCCGCCGGGGAGCTCAAGCACGGGCCGATCGCCCTCATCGAGCCCGGTCAGCCGGTCTTCGTGGTCGTGCCCTCCCCGGACAGCGAGCACGGGCTGCACGGCAAGGTCGTCTCCAACATCCAGGAGATCCGCGCCCGCGGTGCGCGCACCCTGGTCATCGCCGAGGAGGGCGACGACGACGTCGTGCCCTTCGCCGACGAGGTCATCCGGGTGCCGCGGACCTCGCCGCTGCTGGCGCCGCTGCTCACCGTCGTCCCGCTGCAGGTCTTCGCGCTGCACCTGTCGACCGCCAAGGGCCTGGACGTCGACCAGCCGCGCAACCTGGCCAAGTCGGTCACCGTCGAGTAGGCGGGGTCGTGGGCGTGCGGACCGGTGGTGCCCGGTGATCGTCGGCGTCGGGATCGACGTCGTCGACATCGCGCGCTTCACCGCGCGGCTGGACGCCAACGCCCGGCTCGGTGAACGGCTCTTCACAGCCCAGGAGCTGGGCCTGCGCCCCGAGTCGATGGCGGCCCGCTTCGCCGCCAAGGAGGCGCTGGCCAAGGCGCTGGGTGCCCCGGTGGGGCTGCGCTGGACCGACGCGTGGGTGGAGCGCGACGAGGCCGGCCGCCCCCACCTGCGCACCGAGGGCACGGTCCGCGCCCGGGCGGACCGGCTCGGCGTCACCCGCCTGCATGTCTCGCTCTCGCACGACGCCGGAGTCGCCTCCGCCGTGGTGATCGCCGAGGCCGACCCCGGCCCCACCCCCACAGGAGGCTGACATGCTCCAGGCGTATGCCGTGTCCGACGTCCGGGAGGCCGAGGCCCGGCTGCTCGAGGAGACGCCCGACGGCGAGCTGATGCGCCGCGCCTCGCGGGGGCTCGCCGACGTGGTGGCGGAGCGCGCCCGGCAGCGGCAGGTCCGTCGCGTCGTGGTCCTGGCCGGGCCGGGCAGCAACGGCGGCGACGCCCTGCACGCGGGCGCGATGCTCGCCGGCGAGCACGACGTGGAGGTCGTGGCGCTCGCGCCGCAGCTGCACGCCGGCGGCGAGGAGGCGGTGCGCTCGGCCGGGGTGACCATCCACGATACGGAGCCCGACGGCGAGGAGCTGCCGGCGGCGGTGCGCGAGCTGATCGACTCTGCGGAGGTCGTCGTCGACGGCCTGCTCGGCATCGGGGGACGCCCGGGGCTGAGCGGCATGATGCGGGCCACCGCCGAGGCGGTGCCGAGGACGGCATACGTCATCGCCGTCGACCTGCCCAGCGGCGCCGACCCCGACGGTGTCGCCGCCCCGGAGCACTGCGTGGTCGCCGACGAGACGGTGACCTTCGGGGTGCGCAAGCCGGTCCACCTGCTGCCGGCGACCGCGCCGGTGGTCGGCGAGGTGACGCTGGTCGACATCGGGCTCGAGGTGGGGGCCGCGCCGGTGGTCGAGCGGGTGGAGCACGCCGACGTCGCGGGCCTGTGGCCGGTCCCGGCGGCCGGCGACGACAAGTACCGGCGCGGGGTGCTCGGCGTCATCGCCGGCAGCGAGGAGTTCCCCGGGGCCGCAGTGCTCTGCACGACCTCGGCGCTGGAGGCCGGGGTGGGCATGGTGCGCTACCTCGGGCCGGAGCGTCCGGAGGGCCTCGTCCTGGCCGCCTGCCCCGAGGTGGTCCCCGGCCGGGGCCGGATCCAGGCGATGGTCATGGGCTCGGGCGTGCCGGTGACCGACGGGGAGACCTCCGACCGGCGCCAGATCCAGTGGTTCCGCCAGGCGCTGGCCAGCGAGGTCCCGCTCGTGGTCGACGCCGGCGCGCTGCAGCTGCTCGGCCACTGGCAGCGCACCGGGCACCTGCGCTGCGAGGCGCCGACGCTGCTGACGCCGCACGCCGGCGAGCTCGCGAGCCTGCTCAGCGAGCTGCGCGAGGAGGAGGTCTCGCGCGAGGACGTCGAGGCCGACCCGGTCCGGCACGCCCGGCGCGCCGCCCGCTCGACCGGTGCCGTCGTGCTGCTCAAGGGAGCCGTGACCGTCATCGCCGACCCCGACCCCCGGGTGCCGGTGCGCACCCAGGCGGACGGGCCGCACTGGCTGGCGACCGCGGGCGCGGGCGACGTCCTCGCCGGGCTGTGCGGAGCGCTCATGGCGGCCGGGGTGGAGCCGCGGGACGCCGGGGCGCTCGCCGCCCTCGTCCACGGGTTCGCAGCGCACCGGGCCAACCCCGGTGGCCCGGTCCGCGCCCTCTCGGTGGCCCGTGCGGTCGGGCCCGCCGTCGCCGCGCTGCTGACCGGCTAGTCCCGCGCGCACTCCGAGCAGGTCACCGACAGCGCGGTATGCCCGAGGTGCGGTTCGTAACCGTTGTCGCGCAGGTAGTCCGCGACCGGCGCCACGACCTCGGTCGGCAGGTCGACGACGCTGCCGCATCCGGAGCACGCCGCGTGGACGTGCGGGCGGCCGGACACGGCGGCCGAGAAGTGGAAGGTGGGCTCGCCGTGGTCGACGTGGACGTGGCTCAGCACCCCGGCCGCGCACAGGCTCTCCAGGGTCCGGTACGTCGTCGAGAGGTGCGGTGCGTCCTCCTCGCCCAGGGCCGCGTGGATCTGACCGGCCGTCGGGTGACCGCCGAGCCGGGCCAGGGTCCGCAGGATGTGCTCGCGCGGTCGGGTGAGGCGGCCGCCGCCGCCGCGCACCATGGTGCGGGCCCGGTCCACCAGCTCCTCCTCGCGCATACCCCCAGTGTGCCCGACGCCTCCGGTCGCCAGATGCGAGTCGTTCGCATTAAGGTCGAGGAACCACACCACACCAAGGAGCAGGCATGGCCGACTACACCCTCCCCGACCTCGACTACGACTACGGCGCGCTCGACCCGCACATCGCCGGGGAGATCATGGAGCTGCACCACTCCAAGCACCACCAGCCTACGTCGACGGGGCCAACACGGCCCTGGAGAAGATGGCCGAGGCCCGCGAGAAGGACGACTTCGCGACGATCGGCCTGCTCGCCAAGAACCTCGCCTTCAACCTCGGCGGGCACGTCAACCACTCGGTCTTCTGGCAGAACCTCTCCCCGGACGGCGGTGACAAGCCGGAGGGCGACATCGCCGCCGCCATCGACGACGCCTTCGGCTCCTTCGACGCCTTCCGCGGGCAGTTCACCGCGACGGCGACGTCCATCCAGGGCTCGGGGTGGTCCATCCTGGCGTGGGACAGCCTCGGCCAGCGGTTGGTCCTGGTCCAGCTCTACGACCAGCAGGGCAACCTGGCGATGGGCATGGTCCCGCTGCTCATGCTCGACATGTGGGAGCACGCCTTCTACCTGCAGTACCGCAACGTCAAGGCGGACTACGTGAAGGCCTGGTGGAACGTCGTGGACTGGGCCGACGTGCAGCGCAGGTTCGACGCGGCGCGCACGAGCACGGCGGGCCTCATCACGCCATGACCGAGCGCGACCTCCTTCCCCTGGTCCACGACGCGCAGCAGGTGGCGGGACTGCTGGCGGCACGCCGCCGCGGGCAGGAGGCCGAGGAGGACCTCGCCCTGCTGCTCCGGGAGACCGACGCGAAGGCCCTCGCCGGCGGCGCGATGCTGCTGGCCGACGTCGCCGTCGGGCTGCTCAGCCACCTGACCGGGGAGGACTACCAGCATTGCGTCCGTCGCCTCACGGTGGACCTGGAGAGCGCGGTTGCCGGAGGAGGGTCGGGCTGACCTGCTTGCTAGGTTGACCGTATGGATCAGCGTCTGTCCCTCGTGACCCTGGGTGTGAGCGACCTCGAGCGTGCCCGATCGTTCTACCAGGCCCTGGGCTGGACGCCCGGGCCCTCGCCCGAGCACATCGCCTTCTTCCAGGCCGGCGGCATGGTCGTCGCCCTCTGGGAGCGGGCCGCGCTCGCCGTCGACTCGGGGATCGACATCGACTCCGACACCGACGACACCCCCGGCAGCGGCGACGCCTGGGGCGGCAAGGTCCTCGGGGTCAACCTGCCCACGACCGCGGACGCGACGACCAGATGAAGGACGCCGAGGCGGCGGGCGCCGAGGTGCTGCGCGCGCCCAGCACCCGCTTCTGGGGCGGCTACTCGGGCGTCTTCACCGACCCGGACGGTCACGTCTGGGAGATCGCCCACAACCCCTTCTGGACCGTCACCGGGGACGGCCGGACCATCCTCGGCGACGGCCGGGGCTGACGCGGCTCGACCGACGCGGCCCGACCGACGCGGCCAGGCGGACGCGCCGGGGCGATCCGACGCCACCACCGGAATTCGACCTCTGGTTTATGCGCCATGGCGCACGAACCAGAGGTCGAATTCGGGCGGGTCAGGGCTGCGGGCGGTTGAGGGCGCTGCAGACCGCGTGCAGCGAGGCGCGCACGGTGGAGGAGTTGATGCCCACGCCCCACCTCACCTCGCCGCCGACAGCGCACTCGACGTAGGCGGCGGCGAGCGCGTCCTCCCCGGCGGAGAGGGCGTGCTCGGCGTAGTCGAGCACCCGGATGTCGTGGCCCAGGGCGTTCATGCCGTCCACGAAGGCCGAGATGGGGCCGTTGCCGTGCCCGGAGATCTGCCGGTCCTGGCCGTCGACCGTGACGCTCGCCTCGAGCCGGACGTCGTCGGCGTCACCCTCCACGTGCGAGCTGGTGAAGTCGTGCAGGACGATCGGCCCGTCCTGCTCGAGGTATTCGTGCTGGAAGGACTCCCAGATCTGCGTGGGGGTCATCTCCCCGCCCTCGGTGTCGGTGTGCCGCTGGACCGCCTGGCTGAACTCGATCTGCAGGCGCCGGGGCAGGTCGAGCTTGCGCTCGGTCTTCATGACGTAGGCCACGCCACCCTTGCCGGACTGGCTGTTGACCCGGATCACGGCCTCGTAGGTGCGCCCGATGTCCTTGGGGTCGACGGGCAGGTAGGGCACCTCCCACCGGAACGCGTCGACCTCGGCACCAGCGGCGGAGGCGTCCCGCTCCATTGCCTCCAGGCCCTTCTTGATCGCGTCCTGGTGGCTGCCGGAGAAGGCGGTGAAGACGAGGTCGCCGCCGTAGGGGTGCCGCTCGGGCACGGGCAGCTGGTTGCAGTGCTCCACGGTGCGCCGGATCTCGTCGATGTCGGAGAAGTCGATCATCGGGTCGACGCCCTGGCTGAACAGGTTCATACCCAGGGTCACCAGGCAGACGTTGCCGGTGCGCTCACCGTTGCCGAACAGGCAGCCCTCGATCCGGTCGGCGCCCGCCAGGTATCCCAGCTCGGCAGCGGCCACGCCGGTCCCACGGTCGTTGTGGGGGTGCAGCGACAGGATCACGTGCTCCCGGTGGTCCAGGTGGCGGCTCATCCACTCGATGGAGTCGGCGTACACGTTGGGCGTGGCCATCTCCACCGTCGCCGGCAGGTTGATGATGACCGGGGTCTGCGCCGTCGGGACGAAGACCTCCATCACCGCGTTGCAGACGCGGGCGGCGAACTCCAGCTCGGTGCCGGTGTAGGACTCGGGGGAGTACTCGTAGAAGACGTCCGTGCCCGGAGGCAGCTGCTCCTCGTACTTCTTGCAGGCGCGCGCACCGCGCACGGCGATGTCGACGATCTCGTCCTCGCTCGCGCCGAAGACGACCCGCCGCTGCAGCGTGGACGTCGAGTTGTAGAGGTGGACGATGGCCTGCCGGGCGCCGGCGATGGCCTCGTAGGTGCGCTCGATGAGGTGCTCCCGGGCCTGGGTCAGGACCTGGATCACCACGTCGTCGGGGATCAGGTCCTCCTCGATGAGCATGCGGACGAAGTCGAAGTCGGTCTGGCTGGCGGCCGGGAAACCGACCTCGATCTCCTTGTAGCCCATGCGCACGAGCAGCTCGAACATGCGGCGCTTCCGGTCCGGGGTCATCGGGTCGATGAGCGCCTGGTTGCCGTCACGCAGGTCGACCGCGCACCACCGTGGTGCCTCGGTGATGGTGCGGCTCGGCCAGGTGCGGTCCGGCAGGTCGACCGCCGGGAAGGGGGCATACCGGTCGATCGGCATGCCGCTGGGCTGCTGGGGGTTGGGGTGATGCACCGCAGAGGTGTCGGTGGTGATGACGCTCACGAGAGAATCTCCTCGCTGGGGGCTGGTGGGCTGGTGTCCGTGGCAGCAGCGACTCCGCAGCGAGGGCCGGACCTAGGAGGTCTCGCTGCGGCAGCCGAGGAGGAGCAGGTGAGTCATCGCCTGCGACTCTAGCTCATGACGATGACGTCGCGTCAACCCGGGACCGCGCGTCGCGCCGCTCCGCGACCACGCTGGTGAGGACGGTGACCGCGAGGATGCCGACGATGACCAGCAGCGAGGCCAGGGTGGGGACGGTCGGCACGCCCTCCCAGACGCCGTGCGCCCAGTGCAGCACGAGCTTGACGCCGATGAAGGCCAGGATGAGCGACAGGCCGTAGCCCAGGTGGCGCAGCTGCCCCAGCGCCCCCTCGAGCACGAAGTAGAGGGCGCGCAGGCCGAGCAGGGCGAAGGCGTTGGTGGCGAAGACCAGGTAGGGGTCACCGGTGATGCCGTAGACCGCGGGCACGGAGTCGACGGCGAAGACGACGTCGGTGCCGAGGATCGCCAGGGCGACCAGCGCGAAGGGGGTGAGCGCCCGGCGGCCGCCCTCCCGCACGGTGAAGCGGGTGCCCCGGTAGTCGTCGGTGACGGCGAAGAAGCGACGGGTGAGGCGGACGGCAGGCAGCTTGGCCACCTCCACGTGGCTGTCCGTCCGGGCGTCCTTGAGCACCTTCCAGGCGGTCGCCAGCAGGATGAGACCGAAGACGAGGAAGGTGACGGCGAAGTTGGCGATGAGGGCTGCGCCCAGGGCGATGAAGATGCCGCGCAGGACCAGCGCGCCGATGATGCCGATGAGCAGCACCCGCTGCTGCAGCTCGCGGGGCACGGCGAAGGCGCTCAGGATGAGGATGAAGACGAAGAGGTTGTCGACCGACAGCGACTTCTCGACGAGGTAGCCGGTGTAGTACTCCAGCCCGGTCTGGCTGCCGAAACGCTGCCAGATCCAGAGCCCGAAGAGCAGCGGCAGCGCGAGGTAGAAGACCGACCAGGCCAGCGCCTCCTTCATCGACACCGCGTGCGGCCGCCGGGTCAGGACCATGTCGAAGGCCAGCAGCAGGACCACCCCGCCAAAGGTGATGGCCCACAGCACCGGGTCGGCGATGCTGCTGGTGGAGGTGGTCTCGGCCGGGGCCAGGGGAAGGAACGTCACGAAGGGTCCTCTCGATCACGACGCGCGGATCGAGGTCTCTTTCACCCTGGCACCAGGCGCGCGCCGAGCGGGGCTCGGGCCCCGCGTAGTGGCCGACGCGACGTTCGGGAAATACTCCCCTCGAAGGGCCAACGATAGGAACGGCCGGGGCCGGGTGTCAACGTGGCGCCTCGTCTGCCGTATGCCGCCTGTCCCTGCCGCGCGCCGCGACGGCGCCCCTGCCGTGCGCCGCCTGCCGAGAAGGTGCCCCCGCCGCTCGGGGTCAGTCCACGGCCGAGGTGACCGTCGGCTTCCAGGAGGGACGGCCGCGCTCGAACGCCGCGATGTCGTCCTCGTGGCCCAGGGTCAGGGAGATGTCGTCCAGGCCGTTCTCCAGCCGCCACGCGACGTAGTCGTCCACCTGGAAGGGCGCGGTGATGTCGCCGCAGACGACGCCGCGGCCCGGCAGGTCGACGGTGATCTCGGTGCCGGGCTCGGCCTCGAGCTGCTTCCAGATGAGCTCGATGTCGCCCTGGTCCAGCTGCGCCGTGAGCAGGCCCTGCTTGCCCGAGTTGCCGCGGAAGATGTCGGCGAACCGGCTGGAGAGCACCGCGCGGAAGCCGTACTGCTGCAGCGCCCACACGGCGTGCTCGCGGCTGGACCCGGTGCCGAAGTTGGGACCGGCGACCAGGACGCTGCCCGCGCCGTAGGCCGGCTGGTTGAGGACGAAGTCGGGGTCCTCGCGCCAGCGCGAGAAGAGGCCCTTCTCGAAGCCGGTGCGCGAGACCTGCTTGAGCCAGTGCGCGGGGATGATCTGGTCGGTGTCGACGTCGGAGCGCCGCAGCGGCACGCCGATCCCGGTATGCGTGGTGAACGGCTCCATCAGACCAGTGCTCCCTGGGTCGTGCCGGTGGGGCTCAGGTCGGCCGGGCCGGAGAGCGTGCCGCGGACGGCGGTGGCCGCCGCGACCGCGGGCGACACGAGATGGGTCCGCCCGCGTGCTCCCTGACGCCCCTCGAAGTTGCGGTTGGAGGTCGAGGCGCAGCGTTCCTCCGGGGAGAGCTGGTCGGGGTTCATGCCGAGGCACATGGAGCACCCGGCGAGCCGCCACTCGGCCCCCGCGTCGACGAAGACCTGGTCCAGCCCCTCGGCCTCGGCCTGCTGCCGCACCGCGTGCGACCCCGGCACGACGAGCACCCGCACCCCGGGAGCGACGGTGCGGCCCCGCAGGACGTCGGCGGCCAGCCGGAGGTCCTCGATCCGCCCGTTGGTGCACGAGCCGAGGAAGACCGCGTCCACGGCGATCTCCCGCATGGGTGTCCCGGCCTCCAGCCCCATGTAGGCCAGGGCCCGGCGCGCGGTGTCCTGGGCGTCCTCGTCACCGGCGTCGGCCGGGTCCGGCACCGCCTGACCGAGCTGCACCGACTGCGCCGGGTTGGTGCCCCAGGTGACGTAGGGGCTCAGGCTGCTGCCGTCGATGACGACCTCGGCGTCGAAGACCGCGTCGTCGTCGGTGCGCAGCGCGCGCCAGGCCTCCACCGCGGCGTCCCAGTCGGCCCCGGTCGGTGCGTGCGGGCGACCCTGCACGTAGTCGAAGGTCGTCTGGTCCGGGGCGATCATGCCGGCCCGGGCCCCCGCCTCGATCGACATGTTGCAGATGGTCATCCGGCCCTCCATCGACAAGGCCTCGATCGCCGGTCCGCGGTACTCCAGCACGTAGCCCTGCCCGCCACCGGTGCCGATCCGGTTGATGACCGCGAGGATGATGTCTTTGGCGCCCACGCCGTCGGGCAGCGAGCCCTCGACCGTGATCGCCATCGTGCGGAACGGCCGCAGCGGCAGCGTCTGGGTGGCCAGCACGTGCTCCACCTCCGAGGTCCCGATGCCGAAGGCGAGCGCCCCGAAGGCGCCGTGCGTCGAGGTGTGGCTGTCCCCGCACACGATGGTCATCCCGGGTTGCGTCAGCCCCAGCTCGGGGCCGATGACGTGCACGATGCCCTGCCCCAGCCGGCCCCGCTCGTGGTGCACGATGCCGAACTCCTCGCAGTTGGTGCGGAGCGCGTCGAGCTGCGTGCGGGAGGTCAGGTCCGTCACCGGGCCGAGCGTGGTGGGGACGTTGTGGTCCTCGGTCGCCAGCGTGAGGTCCGGGCGCCGGACCGGGCGGCCCTTCTCGCGCAGCCCGTCGAAGGCCTGCGGGCTCGTCACCTCGTGCACGAGGTGCAGGTCGATGTAGAGCAGGTCCGGCTCGCCCTCGACGGAGCGCACCACGTGCTGCTCCCAGAGCTTCTCGGCCAGGGTCCGTCCAGCTCGTTCGGACACGGTCCGACCCCTTCCATGTCGCCGTGGTGGCGGGTGAGAGACAATGCGCTCAACTGTAAGCCCAGTCGTTGACGTGACGTCACGGAGGTCGTCTGTGCCCACCCGCTCCCATTCCCTCGCCGTCCTGCCGGGAGACGGTGTCGGCCCGGAGGTGACCGCCGCCGCGCTGGAGGTCCTCGACGCCGCGCAGCAGCGTTTCGGTTTCACGACCGAGCGCACCGTCGTCCCCCTGGGCGCCGAGCACTACCTCGAGACCGGCGAGCTGCTCACCGAGGACACGGTCGCGCAGCTGCGCGAGCACGACGCCATCCTCTTCGGCGCGATCGGCAGCCCGAAGGTGCGTCCGGGAATCCTTGAGCGGGGGATCATCCTCGCGCTGCGCGGAGCCATGCGGCAGGCGGTCAACCTGCGCCCGGTCCGGCTCTACCCCGGCGTCCCGACCCCGATCGCCGGTCTGGAGCCGCAGCGCTGCGACCTGGTCATCGTGCGGGAGAACACCGAGGGCGCCTACGTCGCGCAGGGCAGCACCGTGCACCGCGGCACCCCGGCCCGCACCGCGGTGCAGGAGTCGGTCAACACCTGGTATGCCGTCGAGCGCGCCGTCGAGTTCGCCTACCGGCTGGCCTCGGTGCGGCGCGGGCGGCTCACGCTGTGCCACAAGACCAACGTGCTGGTCGAGGCCGGGTCGCTGTGGCTTGACGTCATGGAGGAGGTCGGGCAGCGCTTCCCCGACGTGGAGACCGACTACGTCCACGTCGACGCGATGTGCATGCACCTGCCGGTGAGCCCGGAGCGCTTCGACGTCGTCGTCACCGACAACCTCTTCGGCGACATCGTCACCGACCTGGGTGCGGTCGTCCAGGGCGGCCTGGGGGTCGCCGCCAGCGGCAACCTCAACCTGGAGGGGACCGGCACGAGCATGTTCGAGCCCATCCACGGGTCGGCGCCGGACATCGCCGGTCGGGGCTGGGCCAACCCGGCGGGCGCCTGCCTCTCGCTCGCGCTCCTGCTGGGCGAGCTCGGCGAGGGCGAGGCCGCCGCCACGGTGGAGGGCGCCACCGCCGCCGTGCTGGGGCAGCTGCCGGCGCTGGCCGGGGAGGCGATGGGCGCGAGCACCGCAGAGCTCGGTGCGCGGATCGCCGCAGCGGTCGCCGAGGGGAGCACGAGCCCGGTCCCGGGCAGCCTCATGGGCCAGCTGGCCCGGGTGAGGACTGCGTGAACGACCTCTACCCCGCCCGGGCGGTCGTCGACCTGGACGCCATCGCGCACAACGTGGGGGTCCTGCGGGAGCGCGCGGGCTCGGCGGAGGTCATGGCCGTCGTCAAGGCCGACGCCTACGGCCACGGGCTGGTCCCGAGCGCCCGGGCGGCGCTCGCCGGGGGCGCGGCGGCGCTCGGGGTGGCGCAACCCACGGAGGCGCTCGCGCTGCGCGCCGCCGGAGTGGGAGCCCCGCTGCTGTGCTGGCTCACCGCGCCTGGGACCGATCTGGGCCCGCTGGTCCGTGAGGGTGTGGAGGTCGCCGCCTCGGCCCGCTGGACGCTGGACGCCGTGGCAGCGGCGGCCCGGGAGCAGGACCGGGTGGCCGTCGTCCAGCTCAAGGCCGACACCGGCCTGGGGCGCAACGGCGCCTATGCCCTGCCGCTCCGGTCGGGCCCGGACACGGAATGGTCCGACCTGGTGGCGCACGCCGCTGCGCTCCAGGCAGAGGGCGTGCTGCGGGTGCGCGGTGTCTTCAGCCACTTCGCGCACGCCGACGCGCCCTCCCACCCCACGGTCCGGGGGCAGCAGGAGACCTTCGCCCGGGCCGTCGCCGTGGCGGAGGAGGCGGGGCTGCGCCTCGAGGTCCGGCACCTGAGCAACTCCGCGGCGACCCTGACCACCCCGGAGGCCGCCTGGGACATGGTGCGCCCCGGCCTCGCCGTCTACGGGCTGACGCCGGTGCCCGAGGTGGGCTCGGCGCCGGACTTCGGGCTCCGGCCGGCGATGCGGGTCGTCGCGCGCTCCGTGCTCGCCAAGCGGCTGCCCGCCGGCCAGGGGATCTCCTACGGGCACGCCTACGCCCCGTCGCGCGAGACCACCGTCCTCGACGTCCCGATCGGGTATGCCGACGGCATACCCCGTCACGCCTCCGGTGCCGGTCCGGTCCAGGTGCGCGGGCAACGGTTCTCCGTCTCCGGCCGCGTGTGCATGGACCAGTTCGTCGTGGACGTCGGCGACCTGGACGTCGACGACGGCGAGGAGGTGGTGCTCTTCGGTCCGGGGGACGACGGGGAGCCCACCGCGCAGGAGTGGGCCGACGCCGCGGGGACCATCAGCTACGAGATCGTCAGCCGTCTGGGGTCCAGGGTGCCGCGCGAGCACGTCGGGGCGATCGCCAGATGACCCCGGAGCACGAACGGCGGCGGACGCTGCCGACGGCGCAGGACACCCGGGACCTCGGGCGCGAGCTGGGCGCGGTGCTCCGCGAGGGCGACCTGGTGGTGCTCACCGGTGACCTCGGGGCGGGGAAGACGACCTTCACCCAGGGGCTGGCCGAGGGTCTGGGCGTCCGGGGCCCGATCACCTCGCCGACCTTCGTCATCGCCCGGGTGCACCCGTCGGTGACCGGGGGGCCGGACCTCGTGCACGTCGACGCCTACCGGCTCTCCGGCGGCGCCGAGCTGGACGACCTCGACCTGGACGCCTCGCTGGAGAAGTCGGTGACGGTGGTCGAGTGGGGCGAGGGGCTGGCCGAGAGCCTGGCCGCGCAGCGGCTCGAGGTGCTGCTGCAGCGCTCCGGGAGCGAGGACGAGGAGGAGCAGGAGCGCGTCGCGGTGCTGCGCGGGGTGGGGGAGCGCTGGGCCGACGGACTCGCCGAGGTGGGGCAGGAGCGATGAGCGCACCGACGATCCTCACGGTATGCACCGGCAACGTGTGCCGTTCCCCGCTGCTGGAGCGGATGCTCCAGCGCGACGTCGACGGCGCGCACGGACCCGGACGCGTCGCCGTCCGCTCCGCCGGGACCGGGGCGCTCGTCGGCGCGCCCATGGACGAGCGGTCGGCCGAGATCCTCGTCGGGCTGGGTGGCGACCCGACCGGGTTCGTGGCCCGGCGGCTCACCGCCGAGCTGGTGTCCGACGCCGCTCTCGTCCTCGCCGCGACGCCGACGCACCGCTCGCAGGTCGTCCAGCTGGACCCCCGTGCGCTGCGGCGGACCTTCACCGCGCAGGAGTTCGCCGGGCTGGTCGCGGCCGTGCCGGAAGAGGACCTCCCGACGTGGGAGGAGCCGGCCACGGCTCTGGCCGAGCTGTGCACGGCGGCCCGGGCCGCCCGGGGCGCCGCGACCCGCCCGGCCGGCGAAGGTCTGGTCGATCCCTACCGGCAGCCGGACGCGGTCTACGACCGGCTCCGGGCCCAGGTGGTGGAGCTCAGGCCGCTCCTCGCCCGCGGTCTCGCCCGCTGAGCCGGGAGGGGTCCGGGCGCAGCAGCCGGGGCCAGCGGCGCGGGCGCCGGCGGGGCAGCCGGAGCAGCGCGACGGCGACGAGGGCCTGCGGTTCGAGGTGTCCCAGCTCGCGGGAGTCGGTGCCGTGCCCGTCGGAGAGCACCCAGAGCGCTCCGTCGTGACGGATGCGCGCCAGCCGCTTGACCGCCAGGGGCCGGGGACTGCCGGCGTGGTCCGGCGGCAGTCGGACCACGACGACGGAGCCAGGACGCGGCCGGCCGCCGTGGCGGACCAGCAGCCGGTCACCGGGCGCCAGGATCGGCAGCATCGAGGATCCGGTCACGCGCGCCACCCCCACCGCGCCGGGGTGTCCCCACGTGTCACTCACACGCGATAGGGTAGCGAGCGACCCAGGGGTGACATCGGGTCGACGATGGGATGAGCACGGGATGTCCAAGAAGCGGACATTTTCCGCGTGTGGGGGTAGACGCCGTCGCGCGTGGGTGCTTTACTGAGAGGTAGGTAAAGATTTAGTAAGGTCAGGCTGATAGGGGATCGGCCGCATACCACAGGGACAGGATGGGAATTGCCGTGACCGTGATCGCAGGCGCCGCAGCACGTGAGGCGTCGGGGACGTCGATGAGAACTGTCGACGCCAGCTACCCCTTCGTCATCCCGGACTCGCTCCAGGGGATGGTCGACCGACCGAGCGGCGGTCGCAAGACGCCGCACCGTGCCCGGCGCTACCTCGCGCCCTACCTCAGCACCCTCAAGGTGCTCGACCTCGTGCTCATCACCGTGGCGGTCCTGGCCGCCTACGTGACCCGCTTCGGGCTGGACGAGTCCATGCAGCGGGTCTCCGGCATCGGCTACGGCTACATCGCCTTCACCCTGGTGCTCGTCTGGGTGCTCGCCCTCCACGTCCAGCGGGCCTACGACGGCCGCACCGTGGGCCACGGGGTGCAGGAGTACCGCCAGGTCTTCGCCGCCTCCACCTGGGTCTTCGCCGCCGTCGCCATCGTCGGCTTCGCCTTCCGGCTCGAGATCGCCCGTGGCTTCGTGATCGTGGCCTTCCCGCTGGGGACGTTGATGCTGCTCGCCGGCCGCTGGGGCGCCCGGCGCTGGCTGGTGGCCCGTCGCAAGAGCGGCCAGCTGTCCGACCGCGTCATCCTCGTCGGTGACGCGAACCACGTCGCCGGGCTCGTCACCGCGCTGCGCCGCAGCCCGGACGCCGGCTACAACGTCCTGGGCGCCTGTGTCGACGACGCCGAGGGCACGGTGCAGGGCGTGCCGGTGCTCGGCCCGGAGTCGGACGTGCTGCTCCAGGCCCTGGACCACCACGTCGACGTCGTGGCGGTCTCCTCCTCGGCCGGCCTCGGGACCACCGGGCTGCGCCAGCTCGGGTGGGCGCTGGAGTCCACCGACATCGACCTCGTCGTCGCCCCCGGCATCATGGACGTCGCCGGTCCCCGCGTGCTCACCCGCCCGGTGCAGGGCCTGCCGCTCATCCACGTCGAGGCCCCGCGCTTCGTCGGTCCCGAGCGGGTGCTCAAGAACGTCATGGACCGGCTCATGGCCCTGGCGGTCACGCTGGTCCTGCTGCCGGTCATGCTCGCCGTGGCGCTGGCGGTCAAGCTCGAGGACCGCGGCCCGGTGCTCTTCCGTCAGGAGCGCATCGGCCAGGACGGTCGCAGCTTCTCGATGTTCAAGTTCCGCAGCATGGTCATGGACGCCGAGGCCCGGCTCGCCGAGCTGAGAGACTCCAACGAGGGCGCCGGCCCGATGTTCAAGATGCAGCGCGACCCGCGGGTCACCCGCGTGGGCGCCTTCATCCGGCGCTACTCCCTGGACGAGCTGCCCCAGCTGCTCAACGTGCTGCGCGGCGAGATGAGCCTGGTCGGACCCCGTCCGCCGCTGCCGCGCGAGGTCGCCGAGTATGCCCGTGACACGCACCGCCGTCTGCTGGTGCGGCCCGGCATGACCGGCCTGTGGCAGATCAGCGGCCGCAGCGACCTCTCCTGGGAGGAGGCGGTGCGCCTCGACCTCTATTACGTGGAGAACTGGAGCCCTCTTCTCGACGGCATGATCATGTGGCGCACCGCGCGGGTCGTGCTCGGCTCCGAGAGCGGCGCCTACTGAGCGAGCCCGCCTCGGCTAGGGTGCCTGGGTGAGATCCCGCGTCGCCTATCTCGGCCCGGCCGGCACCTTCACCGAGCAGGCCGTGCGCCAGTGGGACGTCGGTCAAGCTCACGAGGCGTGGCCGGCGCCCACCGTTCCGGCCGCGATCGCCGAGCTGCGCGAGGGCGACGCCGAGGCGGCGGTGGTCCCCTTCGAGAACTCGGTGGAGGGGTCCGTGCCCGCCACCCTCCAGGCCCTCCTCGAGGACGCCCGGGTGCGGATCTGCCAGGAGATCCTCGTCGAGGTGCAGTTCGACCTCCTGGCCCGCGGCAGCACCACCCTCGGCCAGGTCGACGTCGTGGCCACGCACCCGCACGCGGCGGCCCAGACCAGGGACTGGTTGGCGCAGCACCTGCCGCGGGCCGAGCTCGTCCAGGAGTCCTCGACCGCGCGCGCCGCGCAGGCGGTGGCCGAGGGGCGCTACGACGCCGCGATCGCCTCGCCCGAGGCAGGGGCGGCCTACGGGCTCACCCCCCTCGCCCGGCGGATCGCCGACCGGGACGGCGCCCTGACCCGGTTCGTCCTGCTGCGCCGTGACGCACCGGTGCCCCCGCCGACCGGGGCGGACCGCACCACCCTCGTCGCCCTCATCTGGCAGAACCGGCCGGGCGCGCTCCTCGAGCTGCTGGAGCAGTTCGCCGTCCGGGGGATCGACCTGACCCGGCTGGAGTCCCGCCCGACCGGTGAGGGCCTGGGGGAGTACTGCTTCTGGATCGACGCCGACGCGCACCTGTCCGAGGCACGGATGAGCGAGGCGCTGCTGGGGCTGCGGCGCACGTGCCGGGACGTGCGCTTCCTCGGCTCCTACCCCCGCGCAGACGGCCGGCTGCCCGCGGTGCCCTTGCACGCGGACGAGCAGGCGTACCGCGAGGCGCGGGAGTGGCTCGAGAGCCTGTGACCCGGTCCGGCGCCGCTCAGCGGTCCAACTGGAGCCAGCGGGTCCAGCCGCCGTTGAGGACGAGCCAGGCCATGAGGCCGTAGCCCGCCTGGCCGGGGTGCACGGTGTCGCCGGCGGCGAGGTCGGACTGCCACTGGTCGTGGCTGAGCAGGGGGGTGAAGCAGTCGACGTAGGGTACGCCGCGGCGGGCGCAGACGTCGGCGAGCGCGTCCGCGAGCACCTGCAGCTTCGCGTTGACCTCGGCGTCCAGCGTGGGCGTCGGGCCGACGACGAAGGTGGCGATGCCCGTCGAGCTGGCCTCGTCCAGCACGTTCGCCAGGTTGAGGCGGGAGCGAGCCGTCGTCACCCCCTGGGTGACGTCCTCGGCCCCGACCCCGATGACGAGGCGACGCTCGGAGCGTCCGGCCCAGCGGGGCGGGCACTCCGCGCGCCAGCGGTTCATGACGTCCGCCGAGCTCGACCCGCGCACCCCGAGGTTGTAGCTGGTGAGCGACCCCCCCTCCGCGGTGCCGCTGAGGTCGGTGCGGCCCACGACACGGTTGACCCAGCCGAGCGCGCGCGGGTCGCCGTAGCCGGCCACGAAACCGTCGCCGACGAAGCACAGACCGACGTCCCGCGGGCCGTCCGCGACCTGGAAGTCGGCGCTGGGGGTGTATTCCAGCTCCACCCGCCCCTCGCGCTCAGCGCTGCTCACTGCTCACCTTCCTCGTCGTGGGTCAGGGCACGGTGCCACGACTGGGTGACGTACTTGGTCTCCCAGCCCAGTGAGCGGTAGAGCCCGTCCGCACCCGTGGGGGAGTCGGCGTCGACCTCCAGGCCGACCGAGGCACGACCGCGCGCGGCCGCGTCGGCGATCACCGTGCGCAGCAGCCCCTTGGCCACACCACGGCCTCGCGCGCGACGGTGGACGCCGATGTAGTCGATGTAGGAGCTGTCCGGGCTCGCCGTGCCGTCCTCGCCGACGCCGCCGCGGCTGATCGAGGCCACCACGGCCCCGGCCGGCTCGCCGTCCACCGTGGCCAGCCACCAGTGGTCCCACCGGTGACCGGGGTCCTCGCGGAGCCGGGCGACGAATTCCTCGAAGGTCTCGCGGTAGGAGTTGAAATGGTCGGCGAAGGACTGCTCCAGGACGAGGTGCACCGCGCGCAGATCCTCCTCGTCCGGCATACCCACCCCGTCGTCCTGGCGCACGCGATGGATCCGGACCCCCTCGCGCAGCTCCGGTGACCCGGCGTCCTCGTCCGGGTCCACGGGGCGGGTCATCTGCCACCAGTCCCGGACGTGGTCGTAGCCCGCCGCACGCAGCCAGCGCTGCTGTCGCTCGTCGTCCGCGAAGGCCCCGGAGTCCAGCTGGGTGCGGTCCATGGCGCGCTCCGCGAGCAGCTCCCGGCCGAGCTCCTCGACCCGGGCGAAGGCCCACTCGGCGAGCGGGTCGGCCTCCTCGTCCGGCAGGTCAGGGTCGAGGGTGACCCCGACGAGCACACGACCGGCGGCGCGGTCGTGCAGGCTCAGCCACGCGCGGGCATCTCCGTGGGCGTCCCGGACCATCTCGTGCCGGTGCGTGCTCGCCCCGCGTCCGCTGACCTCGGCCCGGACGGTGTCGCTCTGCGCGCCCGGCCAGCCGCGGGCCTCGCGCTCGTGCCGCCGGAGCAGCCGCACCAGGTCGTCGAGATCCTCCTCGCCCGGGGTCGACGCCGTCAGGCCGTCCGGGAGAGCGACGGGGCCGGTGGCGGTCCCGCTCATGCGCGACCGGAGAAGGCCTCGTCGTGCAGGGCTGCCTGCTCGACGGCGTGCACCTTGGCCGACCCGGTGGCCGGGGAGGCCGAGGCCGGGCGGCTGACGACGCGCAGCGGGCGGTCCTCGCCGTGCTGCTGCAGCGCCTCGGTCAGGTTGAGCGCCATGAACGGCCAGGCGCCCTGGTTCTTCGGCTCGTTCTGCACCCACACCAGCTCTGCCTCGGGGTACTGCGAGGTGAGATCGGCGAGCTGCTTGCCGGGCACCGGGTAGAGCTGCTCCACCCGCAGGATCGCGGTCCGCTCGTCCTCGCGCTTGGTGCGCTCGTCCTCGAGGTCGTAGACGAGCTTGCTCGAGGCGAGCAGCACTCGCTCGACCTTGCTCTTGTCCAGCTCCACGCGGTCGGGCAGCACCGGCTCGAAGGTGCCCTCGGTGAAGTCCTGCACCGAGCTGGCGGCGGCCTTGAGCCGCAGCATCGCCTTCGGGGTGAAGACGATGAGCGGGCGCCGCGGCCGTGCCATCGAGTGGGCGCGCAGCAGGTGGAAGTAGGACGCCGGGGTGGAGGGGTAGGCCACCTTCATGTTGTCCTCGGCGCACTGCTGCAGGAAGCGCTCGATCCGGGCCGAGGAGTGGTCCGGCCCCTGACCCTCGTAGCCGTGCGGCAGCAGCAGGACCACCGAGCTGCGCTGGTCCCACTTCTGCTCCGAGGCGCTGATGAACTCGTCGACGACGACCTGGGCGCCGTTGACGAAGTCGCCGAACTGCGCCTCCCACAGCACCAGCGCGTCGGTCTTCTCCACCGAGTAGCCGTACTCGAAGCCCATGGCCGCGAACTCCGAGAGCAGCGAGTCGTAGACCTCGAAGGTGGCCTGGTCCTTCGCGAGGGAGTGCAGCGGTGTCCAGGTCGAGGCGGTGTCGTTGTCGGTGAGGACGGCGTGCCGCTGCACGAAGGTGCCGCGGCGGCTGTCCTGCCCGGCGAGCCGGACCGGCGTCCCGTCCTGGACCAGGGAGCCGAAGGCCAGCAGCTCGGCCATGCCCCAGTCGATCCCACCCTCGCGGGTCATCTCCTGGCGCGAGGTCAGCAGCTTGGCCAGCTTGGGGTGGACCGTGAAGCCCTCCGGTGGGCTGCCGAAGGCGTCGCCGATGGCCTCGACCGTGCTCTTCTCGATCGCGGTCGGGCGCTGCGGTGCCGCCTGGTCGCCCTCGTCCTGCGCGTGCGGGCGCTCCAGGCCCCCGCCGCCCTCGTCCTCCTTGAGCGCTTTCTTGGTCTCGGTGAAGACGTTCTCGAGCTGCTTCTGGTAGTCGCGCAGCGCCGCCTCGGCCTCGTCGACCGTGATGTCGCCGCGACCGATGAGCGACTCGGTGTAGAGCTTGCGGACCGAGCGCTTGGCCTCGATGAGGTCGTACATCAACGGCTGGGTCATCGAGGGGTCGTCGCCCTCGTTGTGGCCCCGGCGGCGGTAGCAGACGAGGTCGATAACGACGTCGGTGCCGAACTCCTGGCGGAACTCGTAGGCCAGCTCCGCGACCCGCACGACGGCCTCGGGGTCGTCCCCGTTGACGTGGAAGATCGGGGCCTGCACGGTCCGCGCGAGGTCGGTGCAGTAGACCGAGGAGCGGGAGTGCTGCGGTGCCGTGGTGAACCCGACCTGGTTGTTGATGACCACGTGCAGGGTCCCGCCGGTCCGGTATGCCGGGAGCTGGGACATCTGCATCGTCTCGAGCACCACGCCCTGGCCGGCGAAGGCGGCGTCCCCGTGCATGAGCACCGGCATCACCGTGCTGGGGTCCGCGCCGGTCTCCCGGCTGAGGCGGTCCTGCTTGGCCCGGGTGATGCCCTCCAGGACGGGGTTGACCGCCTCCAGGTGGGAGGGGTTGGCCGCGAGGTAGACCCGGGTGGTCTTGCCGTCCTCGGTGGTGAACTCACCCTCGGTGCCGAGGTGGTACTTCACGTCACCGGATCCATGCACCGAGCCGGGGGACTGCTTGCCCTCGAACTCGCGGAAGATCTGGCCGTAGGACTTGCCGGCGAGGTTGGCGAGCACATTGAGGCGGCCGCGGTGGGGCATACCGATCGTCACCTCGGTCAGCCCGTCGTCCGCGGCGCGGTTGAGCACCTTGTCGAGCAGCGCGATCACCGACTCGCCACCCTCGAGGCTGAACCGCTTCTGGCCGACGAACTTGGTCTGCAGGAAGGTCTCGAAGGCCTCCGCCGCGTTGAGTCGGCGCAGGATCCGCAGCTGCTCGGCCGGAGCCGGCTTCTCGAACGGGACCTCGAGCTTCTTCTGGAACCACCGGCGCCGCTCGGGGTCCTGGATGTGCATGTACTCCACGCCGACGGTGCGGCAGTAGGTGTCGCGCAGGATACCCAGGATGCGCCGCAGGCTGAGCCGCGGCTTGCCGCCGAAGCCGCCGGTCGGCACCTCGCGGTCCAGGTCCCAGAGCGTGAGCCCGTGGTTCTCGATGGCCAGGTCCGGGTGACGGCGCTGGCGGTACTCCAGCGGGTCGGTGTCGGCCATGAGGTGGCCGCGGACCCGGTAGGCGTGGATGAGCTCCTGGATGCGGCTCGGCTTGGAGATGTCGTCGTCGTGCGTGGCCGCGATGTCGAGGTTCCAGCGGATCGGCTCGTAGGGGATCCGCAACGAGGTGAAGATGTCGTCGTAGAAGCCGTCCTGCCCCAGCAGGAGCTGGTGCATGATCTTGAGGAACTCACCGGACTGCGCACCCTGGATGATGCGGTGGTCGTAGGTCGAGGTGAGGGTGAGGATCTTGCTCACGGCGTTGGCGACGATCCGCTCGCTCGCCGCACCCTGCCACTCCGCGGGGTAGTCCAGCGACCCGACGCCGATGATGGCGCCCTGCCCCTTCATGAGCCGGGGCACGGAGTGCAGCGTGCCGATGCCGCCGGGGTTGGTGAGGCTGATCGTCGTGCCCTGGAAGTCCTCGATGGTGAGCTTGCCGTCGCGCGCCTTGCGCACGACGTTCTCGTAGGCGCTCCAGAAGTCGTAGAAGCTCATCGCCTCCGCGCTCTTGATGCTCGGTACGAGGAGCTGGCGGGTGCCGTCGGACTTGGGCACGTCGATGGCCAGGCCGAGGTTGACGTGCGCGGGCTCGACGAGGGTCGGCTTGCCGTTCTCCACGGAGAAGCCGTTGTTCATCGCCGGCATCGACTTCAGCGCGCGCACCATGGCGTAGCCGATGAGGTGGGTGAAGCTGACCTTGCCACCACGGCTGCGCGCGAGGTGGTTGTTGATGACGGTGCGATTGTCGATGAGCAGCTTGGCGGGCAGGTTGCGCGCGCTCGTGGCGGTCGGCACCTCCAGCGAGCTGTCCATGTTGGACACCACCCGCGCGGCCGCCCCACGCAGCGGGACGAGCGTGACGTCCTCCTGCGGGCCGCTCTTCTTCGGGGCCGGGGCCTCGCGGGCCATCGGTGCCTTAGCGCCCTTGTCCTCGTCCTTGCCGCCGCCGCCGCTCTTGTCCTTGCCGCTGCTGCTGCCGCCGCTCTTCCCCCCGTCGGTCTTGGTGTCCGGGGTGCTCGCCTTGTCGTCGTCCTTGGGCGTGGGCTTGCTCATGTCCTGGGAGCTGGCCTCGCCGTCGGTGCTGCCCTTGCCCTTGCTGCTGTCCTCATCCTTGCCGGACTTCGTGGACCTGCCGCTGGAGGTGGACGACCCCTTCTCCCGCGGCGGTGCCGGCGCGACCTTGGGTCCGCTGGCGGGCGCGGTGCGGGTCGAGGCCCCGCCGTTGCTGTCGGCGGACCGGCGGCTCGGCTGCGCCGACGACGACGACGAGTCCTTCGACCCGGCGCCGACCCCCGACCCGTTGCTGCCGGAGGAGCCGTTCTCGAAGTAGCGTCTCCAGGCGGGGTCGACCGAGCCGGGATCATCGTCGAACTGCTCCCGCATGTCCTCCACGAGCCACTCGTTGGCTCCGAAGTCGACGGTGGTGTCGCTGCTCTGCGGGTTGGCCACGGGGTCTGCGCCTCATCTCACGTCCGGGGACTGCCGCACGCGCGCCGACAAGCGCACGCGCCGCCCTCAGCCTATCTCCTGCGTCACGGAAACGCAGGAGGTGGTCCGAGGGCGGCGCGGGCGCGTCAGGCGACGTCGCGACGGGTGGTGACGATCCACCCAATCACCGTCATGACCAGGGCGTAGCCCAGCAGCACCAGCGCACCCACCCACCACGTGAGCAGGTCACCGCCGCCGAAGACCGCGGCGGCCTCGGCGTCCACGCCGGCGAAGAGGTCGAGCGCTGCCGTCGTGGCCTGGCTCGGGAAGTAGCGCGCGGCCTCGGCCACGGGGTCGAGGAACTGGATGAGGAAGCTCAGCAGCGGCTCGACGAGCAGGGCGATGGCGATGCCCGCGAAGAGGGCCATGACCTGGTTGGTGATGAGCACGCCGAGCCCGAACCCGATGAGGCCCCAGAGCACGAGGACGAGGAGCAGCCGCAGCAGCGTCAGCACCAGACCGCCTGCGTCGGGGAAGAGGGCGACGTCGCCGGAGAGCAGGATGAGCCCGCCGCCCACGAGGCTGCCCGCGATGAAGGCCAGCCCGTTGAGGGTGACGACGACCGCCAGGGCGAGCAGCTTGCCCAGGATGAGCCGGGCCCGCCGCGGGGTGCTCAGCAGCGTGCCGGTGATCGTCTGGTGCCGGAACTCCCCGCTCATCGACAGGATGCCGAGGACGAGGGCTAGCAGGTAGCCGAACTGGAAGCCGCCGGTGTAGACCAGCCGGGCGATCGCGGTCTCGCCGAAGGCCTCGACCGGGGCGATCGTCTGCCCGTCCGGCCCCGGGATCTCGCCGAAGCTCACGAGGGCGAAGCCCTGCAGCGCGGCGAAGAGACCACCGACGAGGAACATCGCCACCGGCATGGTCCAGGAGATGCGGGTGGTGCTGGTCTTGCGCAGCTCGGCGCGCACGAGCGTCATCATCAGGCGGCCTCCGTCCCGGTCGAGCGGTTGCGGTTGCGGTGCTCGGGCGACTCGGTCAGCTCCAGGAAGAGCCGCTCGAGGTCGGTCCGCAGCGGTCTGAGCTCGTGCACCGGCTGCCCCGCCGCCAGCGCGACGTCGCCCACGGCGGCCAGGTCGCCGGTGTGGACCCGCAGCGCGCCCTCGCCCTGGTCGGGCGCGACCTCGACCTGCAGCCCGGCCTGCTCCAGGGCGTGGCCCAGGGCACCCGGATCGGCGGTGCGCGCCAGCACGGCCGGCTCGCCGTGCAGCTCGTCCATGGTGCCGCGGCGCACCAGCCGGCCGTTGGCGATGATGACGACGTCCTCGACGGTCTGCTCGACCTCGCCGAGGAGGTGGGAGCTGACGAGCACGGTCTTGCCCTGCTCCGCGGCCAGGTGGCGCATGAAGCCGCGCATCCACCGGATGCCCTCGGGGTCCAGGCCGTTGGCCGGTTCGTCCAGCAGCAGCACGTCCGGGTCGCCGAGGAGCGCCGCCGCGAGACCGAGCCGCTGGCGCATCCCCATCGAGTAGCCACCGGCCTTCTTGCGGGCGGCCGCCGGGATGCCGACCAGGTCGAGCAGCTCGTCGACCCGGGAGTCGGGGATGCCGTGCGTCGCGGCGAGGACCCGCAGGTGGTTGCGCCCGGTGCGCCCGGGGTGGAACCCGGTCGCCTCCAGCGCGGCCCCGACCGTGCTCATGGGCTGGGCCAGGTCGGCATACCGCCGCCCGCCGATGAGCGCCTCACCCGCCGTGGGGGAGATCAGCCCGAGCAGCATCCGCAGGGTCGTCGTCTTGCCGGCGCCGTTGGGTCCGAGGAAGCCGGTCACCCGCCCGGGGGCCACCTCGAAGGTCAGGTCGTCCACGGCGGTGAAGCTACCGAAGCGTTTGGTCAGTCCCCGGACGCTGATCCCCGTCCCCGGCGTCTGCTGCGCATCTGGTGTCGTCATGCGTCCAGTCAACCAGCGCGCGGGGAGGTCGGGCATCAGACCCCGGTCGGAGATCGGGCGGGCCCGCGTCCTCCCTGAGTCGGAACCGGTCGGGCCCTCAGTCGATCCGGACCGCGACGGTCTTGGTCCGGGTGAAGCCGGCGAGCGCCTCGATCCCCTTCTCCCGGCCGTAGCCCGAGGCCTTGACACCGCCGAAGGGCAGCTCCACCCCGCCTCCGGCGCCGAAGGTGTTGACGAAGACCTGGCCGGCCTCCAGCGCTCCCGCGAGGCGGTGCGCCCGGGACAGGTCGCGGGTCCACAGCGCCGCGATGAGCCCGTATGCCGTGCCGTTCGCGAGCGCCAGCGCCTGCGCCTCGTCCTCGAACGGCGTGGTGACCAGCACCGGCCCGAAGACCTCCTCCTGGGCGATGGGCTCCCGGGGGTCCACGCCGTCGATGAGCGTGGGGAGCCAGAAGGCGCCGTCCGCGCCGCGGTCGGTGGGAGCCGAGCCCCCGACGACCAGCTCGCCGCTGCGGGCGCCCTCGACGTAGCCGCGGACCCGCTCCTGCTGCCGCAGTGAGACGAGCGGGCCGAGGTCCGGGTCGTCCAGCCCGCGGCCCAGCGTGGTGGCGCGGAAGCGCTCGGCGACGGCGTCGACGAGGTCGCGCCGGACCGAGGAGTGGACGACGAGCCGGGAGCCGGCCGAGCAGGTCTGTCCGGCGTTCTGCAGGATGCTGCGGGTGATGGCGTCGGCCGCCGCCTCGAGGTCGGCGTCGGCGAAGACGACGTGGGCGGACTTGCCGCCCAGCTCGAGCACGGCCGGCACCACCCGCTCGGCGGCGGCCCGGGCGACCGCGCGGCCGGTCTCCGTGGAGCCGACGAAGCCCAGGTGGGCCACCTGCGGGTGGGCGGTGAGGGCGGCCCCGGCCTCCGCGCCCAGCCCCGGCACGACACCCACGACACCGTCCGGCACGCCGGCCTCCGTCGCGAGCGCGGCGAGCGCGAGGGCGGTCCGTGGCGTCTCGTCCGCGGGCTTGAGGACGACGGCGTTGCCGGTCGCGGCGGCAGCCGCCATGGAGCGGGAGGCCAGCTGCAGCGGGTAGTTCCAGGCGACGACGCTACCCACGACGCCGTAGGGCTCGCGCCGGGTGTAGGCGTGCAGCTCCGGCCCCAGGGGGATCGCGTCGCCGTAGAAGGCCTCGACGACCCGGCCGTAGTAGCGCAGGTAGCGCGCCGCCACCGTCGCGTCGGCGCGGGCCTGGGAGAGCGGCTTGCCGGTGTCCTCGGACTCGGTGCGGGCCAGCTGCTCCCGGTCGCGGTCGACCAGCGCGGCCCAGCGGGTCAGAGCGTCGGCGCGGTGCTCGGGGGAGGTCGCCGCCCACGCCGGCTGGGCCCGCGCCGCGGCCCGCACCGCCCGGTCGACCTCGTCCGGACCGGACCGCGCGACCTGCCCCAGGACCGAGCCGTCGGCGGGGTCGATGTTGTCGTAGGTCTGCGCGACCGGGAGCTCGGTGCCGTCGACGAGGGGGAGCGCGGTGGGCATACCGGTCACGGTAGGGCCCGGACCGGGGTGGGCCCGAGCGGGCTCACCGCAGGTGCAGGGTCGGGCGTCCTCCCGCGGCCGGCACGGTCCGGCCGATCAGGGTGCCGACGCCGTCCGGCACCTCGCCGACGAGCAGCAGGCCGCCGCTGGTCTGGGCGTCGCCGAGGAGGAGCAGGTCGTCCTCGTCGACGCCGGCGCCGGTCTCGAGGTGGGGCCGCACCCAGTCCAGGTTGCGCCGGCTCCCGCCGGGCAGGTAGCCCGCCGTCAGGCTCTCCCGCGCGCCGGGGATCGTGGGCACGGCGGTGACGTCGATCTCGGCCGCGACGCCGGAGGCGCGGCACAGCTTCCACAGGTGCCCCAGCAGCCCGAACCCGGTGACGTCCGTGCCGGCGCGCACCCCCGCGCCGACGGCGGCGGCCGAGGCCTCCCGGTTGAGGGCCGTCATGGTCGCCACCGCCTCGGGGAAGACCTCGCCGGTCCGGCCGTGGCGGTTGCTGAGGATGCCGGTGCCGAGCGGCTTGGTGAGCGTGACGGGCAGGCCGGGGTCCGCGGCGTCGTTGCGGATCAGCGCGTCGGCGCGGGCGGTCCCGGTCACGGCGAGTCCGTAGAGCGGCTCGGGGGCGGTGATGGAGTGACCGCCGGCGAGCGGGCAGCCCGCGAGGGCGGCGACCTCGGCGCCGCCGCGGAGCACCTCGCGGGCGAGGTCGTCGTCGAGGTCCGAGGGCCAGCCGAGCAGGTTGATCGCCAGCACCGGGGTGCCGCCCATGGCGTAGACGTCGGAGAGCGCGTTGGCGGCCGCGATCCGGCCCCAGTCGGTGGGGTCGTCGACGACGGGGGTGAAGAAGTCGGCGGTCGACAGCACGGCGGTCCCGCCGTCCAGCCGCACGGCGGCCGCGTCGTCGCCGTGCTCCAGCCCGACGAGCAGCCGGTCGGCGACGTCACCGTCCGGGGTCTTCAGCCCGTCGACGAGCCGTTCCAGGCGCCCGGCCGGGATCTTGCAGGCGCAGCCGCCGCCGGCGGCCAGCGCGGTGAGTCGCGGGGCGGTCGAGGGATCTGCGGTCGTGCGCTCGGGCATACCGGGACTCTAGGAGACGTGGACGGAGCCTTCTGGGGCGCGGCTCCCAGATCGCCATGCCCACCCTGCGCAGCGGATCAGGTGAGCAGCGTGCGGGTGCCCTCCGGGTCGCGTCGGGTATGCCCGCGCGCGTCCAGGTGCTCGAGCAGCGCGATCGTCACCCGCCGGCTGACCCCGAGGGCTTCGCGCGCCGCGCTCGTCGTCCATGGCTGCGGCAGGTCGGCGAGCGCCCTCAGGGCCCGGGCCGGGGCGTCCGGGCCGAGCAGCACCTCGCCCGGCAGCCGGAGCAGCGCGCCGCGCGCGCTCGCGGTCGCGATCTCTCGCCGTTCCACGCCCAGGACCTCGATCTCGGGCCGGGTGGGGGCGTCCAACGGGTCGTCGGCGAGCCGCCCCAGGAGCGCGGCCAGGCCCGGCGGGTCGCCCGGGAGCGCCCCCGAGGTCGTCGTGGGTCCGGGGCTGCTGCCGGGCGAGGGCCCCACGCGGTCGTCGCGGACCACCAGGCTCGCGCGTGCCGCGACCGCCTCCAGCACGAGCCGGTCGGGCACCCCGACCTGGCGGCGCAGGGTCGCCAAGGTGGTGCCGAGCGGCAGCCAGGGGTCGAGCGGGTCCGCGGCCGCCCGGTCAGCCACCAGCGTGGTCAGCGCCCCCACCCACAGGTCGGCGGTCGCCGCAGCGACGCGGCGGCCGCCCAGCTCCACGCCGGTGACTGCGCTCGTCGCCACGGCGTCCGTCCCCCCCTTCGGCGCGCGGTCCGCATCCCGTGCTGCCCCGCCCGACGTGTCCTCGCCGGGATCCCCACGCAGAGCCGCCGCCCGCCGCCGGGCGGCGCCGCTGCGCCGCAGCGGCGGGGCAACCGGGTCGAGCACCTCCGCCCCGACGATCGCCCCCTCGCGGCCCGGGTCCCGCAGGATGAGGCGGTCGCCCAGCACGAGCGGCAGCGGGAGCTCGGTGTGCAGCCGGGCGTGGTGCCCGTCGAGGGTGCGCAGCCTGCCGGGCACGGAGACCGTCCCGGCGTGCACCGTCACCTGGGCGGGCAGGGCATCGACGCCGTCGTCGAGCAGCACGTCGCTGGTGTCCGTGCGCCACCACGGCCGCTCCGCGCCCAGCAGCGCCTGTCCCCGACCGACGTCGGACAGGTCCACCCCGCGCAGGTTGAGCGCGACCCGCGCCGCGCCCTCCACGCGCCCGACGTCCTCACCCAGGGTCTGGACCCCGCGCACCACCACCTCGCGGGGCCGCGACCCGTCGGGAGGGGTCAGCAGCAACCGGTCCTGCGCCGCGACCGTCCCCGCGGGCAGGGTCCCCGTGACGACGGTGCCGGCGCCGCGGACGGTGAAGGCCCGGTCGATCCAGAGCCGGACCGGCGCGTCGGCGGGCGGAGCGGGCATCCCCGCCGCGCAGGAGTCCAGCAGCTCGCGCAGCTCGACCAGACCGGCGCCGGTGCGGGCCGACACGGAGGTCGCCGGGATGCCCGCGAGGCTCGTCCCCACGAGCCGCTCCCGCGCCTGCCTCAGCGCGGCGGTCGGGTCGGCGAGATCCGCACGGGTCACCGCGAGCACCCCGTGCCGCAGCCGCAGCGCGTGCGCGGCACGCAGGTGCTCCTCCGACTGCGCGCTCCAGCCGCCGTCGGCGGCGACGACGAGCAGGACCGCGGCCACCGGCCCCAGACCGCTGAGCATGTTGCCGATGAAGCGGCGGTGACCGGGCACGTCGACGAAGGCCAGGTCCCGGGAGCGGGGGAGCGTGGTCCAGGCATACCCGAGGTCGAGGGTGAGCCCGCGGCGCCGTTCCGCCTCCCAGCGGTCCGGCTCCATGCCGGTCAGCGCGCGGACCAGGGTCGACTTGCCGTGGTCGACATGACCCGCGGTGGCGACGACGGTCATCGCCCGGGCTGCGCCGCGCGAGCGGCGGCGACCACGGCCCGCACGAGCACGTCGTCCTGCTCGGTCGGCACGCACCGCGGGTCGAGCAGGCAGACCCCGTCGTGCACCCGCGGGAGCACCGCCGGGCGCCCGGCCCGCAGCGGGGCCGCCAGCGGCTCGGGCACGGCGACCGCCCAGCCGGCCAACGGTATGCCTGGCGCGCCACCACCGCCCACGCGCCCGTCGTGCGGGACCACCTCGGCGGTGATCCCGTGGTCGCGCAGCGCGGCGGCGAGACGCTCGGCACGCTCGCGCAGCTGCCCGTCCCGGGCCCGGCGGGCCAGCGTCACCGGCGTGGTGGCACGCTCGCGCACCGTCGCGGCGAGCGCGGCGAGGGTGAGCTTGTCGACACGCAGCGCGCGCGCCATCGGGTGGCGGCGCAGCCGGGCCACCAGGTCGGCCCGGCCCAGGACGACCCCGGCCTGCGGGCCGCCGAGGAGCTTGTCGGCGCTCGCGGTGACCAGCGCGGCCTCGGCGCGCAGCGTGGTGCGGGCATCCGGCTCCTCGGGCAGGTCGACGTCCGGCTCGAGCAGGCCGCTGCCGAGGTCCACGACCAGCGGCCGCTGCCGGGCGTCGGCGAGCCCGGCCAGGTCGGCCACGGGGACGCTGCTCACGAAGCCCTCCACCCGGAAGTTGCTGGGGTGCACCTTGAGCAGCGCGCCGACGTCCGCGCCGGTCCGGTCCAGGGCCTGCTCGTAGTCGCGCAGGTGGGTGCGGTTGGTGGTGCCGACCTCGCGCAGCCGTGCCCCGCCGGACTCGACGAGGTCGGGCAGCCGGAAGCCGTCGCCGATCTCGATCATCTCGCCCCGGCTCACGACCACCTCGCGACCGGCGGCGAGCGCGGTGGTGGCCAGCAGCAGCGCGGCCGCGCCGTTGCCCACGACGAGCGCGTCCTGCGCCTCGGGCACCGCGGCGAGCAGCGCCTCGAGAGTCCCTGCCCCTCGCCGCCCGCGGCGCCGGTGGTGAGGTCGAGCTCGACGTCGGTGTAGCCCGCCGCGTCGACGAGGGCCGCCCGGGCCGCCTCGCTCAGGGGTGCACGACCGAGGTTGGTGTGCACGACGACACCGGTGGCGTTGAGGACCGGCCGCGTCCCCGGGCCGGGGTCGAGTGCCGCGAGCTGCGCCGCGACGGTCCGCACGACCGCGCCCGGGTCGAGGTCACCGGCCCGGGCACGTCGCTGCACGTCGGCGACGAGCGGCACCGCCCTGTCCCGTCCCACCTCGGCCACGTGCGGGGCGACGGCGGGGTCGCGCAGCACCGCGTCGGTGGAGGGTATGCCGCGGCGCGGGTCGACCACCCGCCTCACCCCGCCAGCGTCCGCCGCAGGTGGCGATACCACTCGCTGGTGAAGACGTCGTCCGGGTCGTGCTCGTGCTTCTTCTCCAGGAAGGCGGGCAGCCGCGGGTGGGCGGCGAGCAGCTGCTCCCGGGTCGCCCAGCGGTGGTAGGTGAGGTAGAACGACCCGCCGCGCTGCAGCGCCCGGTCGATGATGCGGCGGAAGTCGTCGACGGCCTTGGTGATCCCCGCCTCGTCGTGCTGGACGTGCAGGTTGACGATGATGCAGGCGCGCAGCCCCTGCGCCCACGGCAGGAAGCTCTCCTCGTCGGGCTCGATGAGCCGCACGGTGCCGTAGATGCACTCGACCTCGTGCGCCCGGAAGTCCTCGCGGCAGGCCCGCATGAACGAGCCCAGCTCGGTGCGTGGCACGTAGACCTCGGTGATCATCTCGCTGGCCGGCGGGCCGTCGAGCGAGTCGTGGTAGCCGTCGACGTAGACCCCGAGCTGCTGCCGGTCGGAGCGGTAGACCTGCCCGTCGGTGCCCAGGTAGTGCTCGGAGTAGAGGTCGAAGGCCCGGGCCTTGTCGGTGTGCGCGAGGGTCAGCAGCTGCTGCCACCGCTGCGCCGTGAGCTCGCGAGGGTCCGCGGTGAGCGGGACGTCGTCGGGCACGGGGGCATACGCCGCGAGCACCCCGCGGTCCAGGAAGCCCGGGGCGGCCGGGTCGGTCATGAACTGGAAGTCGCCGTAGGTGTAGCCGCGACCGAGGCGCTCCTCGAAGGAGGTCTCGATCTCCTGCAGGTCGACGACCTCGACGTCCCGGCGCAGGTGCTGGCGCGGCACGAGCCGCAGCGTCACCTCGGTAATCACCCCGAAGAGGCCGTAGCCGCCGATGGCCGGCGCGAACAGGTCGTGGTCCTCCTCCCGCGAGCAGTGCCGCACCTCGCCGTCGGCGTCCACGAGGACGAAGGACTCGACGTCGTCGACGAAGGGGCGGAAGCGCAGGCCGCGACCGTGCACGTTGGCCGACAGCGCCCCACCAAGGCTCAGCCGGTCGGCGCCGGTCTGTTTCTGCCGGAAGGTCAGCGGCGTCTCCAGCCCCGCCGACCGGCGCTCCAGCTCGGCCACCAGCGCGGGCCACTGGATCCCGGCCCCGACCGTCAGCAGGCGGCGCTCCGGGTCGAAGGAACGCACCCCGGTGAGCCGGGACAGGTCGAGCTGCACGGCGTCGGCGCCGAACTGCTGGCCGCCCATGGCGTGCCGCCCGCCGCACACCGAGACCGGCAGGCCCCGGTCCCGGGCCGCGCGCACGGCGTCGGCCACCTCGGCGGTCGAGGTCGGCTCCAGCAGGGTGCGCACCCGGGTGGGGTTGAGCCGGGAGTGCAGGTCGTTGAGGGTCACGGGCTGGTTCGGCACCGGCATACGGCCTCTCCTTCCGCGAGGTCCCCCTCGAGCCCGAGCGGGTCGAGGTAGCGCGTGCGCAGGTCGGCGGCGTCGAGGATCTCCTCGACCTCCAGCCCGAGCGGGGCGACGAAGCCGGGGACCGCGTCGACGGGCAGTCCCCAGGTGAAGGGCTCGTGCTGGCGGTCCAGCCAGGTGTCGACCCACCCACCGGCGCGGTGGAAGCGCAGCCGACCGGCGTCGTCCGGGTGCACGAAGGTCCAGAGCACCTGTGAACCGGTCGGGAGCTGCGCGCAGGCGCCCAGGATGTCCCGCACCGCCTCCTCGGTGAGATACATGCTCACGCCCTCGAGCACGACGACGGTGCGCAGCCCCCGGTCGAGCTCGTCGACGTCCCGCAGCGAGCGGGTGGACAGGTCGACCGGGAGCAGCCGGAGGCTCGCCGGTATGCCCTCGCCCAGCGCCCGCCGCTTGACCGCCTGGGTGGCCGGGTGGTCCACCTCGACGCACCGGACGTGGGGGAGGTCGCGGGCGACCCGGGTGGCGAGCGTGTCCAGCCCGGCGCCGAGGACGAGGAGCTGCTCGGCCCCCTCGGCGACGGCGGTCCGGGCCGCCTCCTCGATGGCCCGCTTGCGGAGGGCGTAGTGCCGCTGGATGCCGGGCAGGAGGGAGCGCTCGACCAGGCGCACGAGGTGGTGCAGCGGCGGACGGGAGAGCGCCCCCACGAGCCGCGTCCGGCCCGGTGCGACGGCCCCCAGGAGGGTCTCGGTCTGCTCCGCCGCGCCGGCGGGGAGCAGGTCGCGCTCGCGCGGTCGGCGGGAGAGGAAGACGGTGCTGAGCGCCACGAGGAGGGCGGTGCTGCTGGTGCGACCCTGCTGCACGGCCACCACCCCCTCGCGGCGTCGATGTAGCGAAGCAGCCTAGCAAGGCGGGAGGAGCGGAGGCGGACAGGAATCGAACCTGCCAACGACGACGAGTCGCCGTTCCGCGGGTTTGAAACCCGGGGGGCCCACCAGGAACCCTGACACCTCCCTCGCAGACCTGTTGCCTGCGCACCCTCGGTGAGGAGGGGAGCGCCCCCGGCAGGATTCGAACCTGCGCACCCGCCTCCGGAGGGCGGTGCTCTATCCCCTGAGCTACGGGGGCAACAGCCGACAACTCTAGCAGCGCCCGTTGGGGTGGCCGAAATCCCGGTTCGGGCCCGGCATACCGCGCCCCTAGACTGGTGCGGGTGACCCCTGAACAGCTCGCTGCAGCGATCCATGCCGTGCTGACCGAGGCCGCCGGCACCGGCGACCTGGCCCTCGCCGAGGCCGACCTGCCGGCCGTCGGGGAGCTGCGCGTGGAGCGGCCGCGCAGCCGCGAGCACGGGGACTGGGCGAGCAACGTCGCGATGCAGCTGGCCAAGCGCGCGGGTATGCCCCCGCGCCGGCTCGCCGAGATCGTCGCCGGGCGGCTGCAGCGCGTCGACGGGGTCGCGGCGGTCGACGTCGCCGGCCCGGGCTTCCTCAACATCACGCTGGACGCCGCGAGCGCCGGTGAGTTGGCCCGCAGCATCATGGAGGCGGGTGAGGCCTACGGACGGGGAGAGACGTTCGCGGGGGAGCGCATCAACCTGGAGTTCGTGTCCGCCAACCCGACCGGGCCGATCCACCTCGGAGGCACCCGGTGGGCCGCGGTCGGGGACGCGCTCGGCCGGGTGCTGGAGGCCAGCGGTGCGGACGTGACGCGGGAGTACTACTTCAACGACCACGGCGCGCAGATCGACCGTTTCGCCCGGTCCCTCCTCGCCGCGGCCCGGAAGGAGCAGGCCCCCGAGGACGGCTACGCCGGTGCCTACATCGACGACATCGCCGCCGAGGTCGTCCGGCAGCACCCTGAGGTGCTCGAGCAGGACGAGGTGCAGGCCCAGGAGACCTTCCGGCAGGCCGGCGTCGCGCTGATGTTCGACGAGATCAAGGCCTCGCTGGAGCACTTCGGGGTGCGCTTCGACGTCTTCTTCCACGAGAACTCGCTGCACGAGTCCGGCGCGGTCGAGCGGGCCGTCCAGCGGCTGCAGCAGCAGGGGGAGATGTTCGAGCAGGACGGCGCCCTGTGGTTGCGCACCACCGACTACGGCGACGACCGGGACCGCGTGGTCATCCGTCGCGACGGGCGGGCCGCCTACATCGCCGGCGACCTGGCCTACTACCTCGACAAGCGGGAGCGCGGCTTCGACCGCGCCATCATCATGCTCGGCGCGGACCACCACGGCTACGTCCAGCGGATGATGGCGATGTGCGCGGCCTTCGGCGACGAGCCGGGGGTCAACCTCGAGATCCTCATCGGCCAGCTGGTCAACCTCGTCAAGGACGGGCAGCCCGTCCGGATGTCCAAGCGTGCGGGCACCGTCGTCGTCCTCGAGGACCTCGTCGGGGCGGTCGGCGTGGACGCCGCGCGCTACGCGCTGACCCGGAGCTCGTCCGACACCAGCATCGACATCGACCTGGACCTGCTGGCCCGCCGGACCAATGACAACCCCGTCTTCTACGTGCAGTACGCCCACGCCCGTACCTGCAACGTCGCCCGGCTCGCCGGCGAGGACGGGGTGCGTCGCGAGGACGGCTTCGCCCCGGCGCTGCTGGACCACCCGACCGAGTCGGTGCTGCTCGCCGCGCTCGGGGACTTCCCCCGGGTCGTGGCGCAGGCGGCCCAGCTGCGCGAGCCGCACCGGGTGGCGCGCTACCTCGAAGACCTCGCGGGCCACTTCCACAAGTGGTACGACGAGTGCCGCGTCCGGCCGATGAGCGCCGACGAGGAGATCACCGACCTGCACCGCACCCGCCTGTGGCTGAACGACGCCACCCGGCAGGTCCTCGCCAACGGGCTCACGCTTCTCGGCGTCACCGCGCCCGAGCGGATGTGAGCCGGGGCGCTGCCCGGCTGCGCTCGCACGCACCGTGACCGACCCGTCCCCGACCCCTGGAGCACCCACGTGTCCTCGTCCACCTCGACCTCCGCGACCTCGTCAGGGTCCGTGCCGCTGCGCGTCGCCCTGCTCGGCGGCGGGACCGTCGGCGCGGCCGTCGCCCGCGCCCTGCTGCAGCACCCCGACCGGTATGCCGCCCGCCTGGGCCGCCCGGTGGAGCTGCTGGGCGTGGCGGTGCGCGACACCCGGCGGGAGCGGGAGGGCATACCCTCCGCGCTGCTGACCGACGACCCCGGCACCCTGGCCGAGCGCGCCGACGTGGTCGTCGAGGTGATGGGTGGCCTGGAGCCCGCCGGTGAGCTGATCGGTGGCGCGCTGCGCCGCGGCGTCCAGGTGGTCACGGCCAACAAGCAGCTCATCGCGCGTGAGGGCGTGGAGCTGCGCGCGCTGGCGCAGCAGCACGGCGGCGGGCTGCACCTCGAGGCGGCGGTCATGGCCGCGGTGCCGGTGATGTCGGTGGTGCGTGAGGCCCTGGCGGGGGACGAGATCACCCGCATCCGGGGCATCGTCAACGGCTCGACCAACTACGTCCTCGACCTCGTCGCCCGGGAGGGGGTCCCCTTCGCCGACGCCGTGCGCCAGGCCGGTGAGCTGGGCTACCTCGAGGCCGACCCCACCGAGGACCTGGAGGGACTCGACGCCGCGGCCAAGATCGCCATCCTCGCCCGGACCGCCTGGGGTGTGCCCGCGCCGCTGGACGAGGTCGACGTCACCGGGATCTCGGGGCTGACCGACGCCGACTTCGCCGCCGCCGCCGAGCAGGGCGGGGTGCTCAAGCTGGTCGCGACCGCCGAGCGGGTCCCGGGGGGCCGGGTGCGCACCACGGTGCGCCCCGAGGTGCTCCCGGCCGCCGACCCGCTCGCCCAGGCCCGCGGCGGCACCAACGTCGTCGAGCTGGACGCCGCCCTGGCCGGACCGGTGCGGCTCGTCGGGGCCGGAGCCGGCGGGGACGAGACCGCCTCCGCCGTGCTCGCGGACATCGTGCGGGCCGGCCTCGCGGTCGCGGGCTCGTGACCGGTCGGTCCGGTATGGATCGGTGCGCCGCGCGTGTTATCTTGAGGGCGTCTCGTGACACACGCCGACCGGTTCTGGCCGGCTCCGAGGCACCTCACACGCACGGGCCTTGCGACCATCAGTGACGTGTCCTGATCCGTAGGCCGCACTCCGGTCCAACCCCGTGCGAGACCGACCGTGGTGCCGTCCACGCGCACCACGACACCTCAGACCCCGACACGGCACAGGCCGAGGGGGAAGGAATCCCACGTGACTGAGATCACCGACGCCGGCGCGACCCGCACGGGCGCGCTGAGCACCCTGCGCCTGGCCGAGCTGCAGCAGCTCGCGTCCGGCATGGGCATTACCGTGAACCCCAAGATGCGCAAGGCCGACCTCGTGTCCGCCATCCGGGAGCGGCGTGGGGGCGCTGCCTCCAGCAACGGTGCGGCGCGTCCGGAGGCCGGCCAGGACCGGTCCGCCGACGACACCCGTCCGTCGCAGGAGCGGCCGGCCGTGCAGGACGGCGGCGCCACGGGTCTGGAGGCCGCGCTCGACCGCGCCCAGGCCGAGCGGGAGGAGACCGGCGCCGCAGGCGGCGGGTCCCGCACCCGCCGCAGCCGCCGGGGTGGGTCGTCCGCGGGTGCGCCGCGCTCGGCGCAGGAGCGCGGGCAGGAGCAGGCCCAGGACCAGGTTGGCGGCACGCAGACCGAGGAGCGCGGGGACCAGCGCCGTGACGACCGCGCCGGCGGGTCGGCAGACCGCCAGGACGAGCAGCGCGACCGGCAGCAGGGTCAGCGCGACCGCCAGGGCGACGGCGGCCAGCAGTCCCGCCAGGGCGACCAGGGCCAGCAGTCCCGCCGCGACCAGGGGCAGCAGGGCGACCAGGGCGGCAGTCCCGCCGCGACCAGGGGCAGCAGGGCGACAGCCAGGGCCAGCGGGCCCAGGGCGAGAACGACCGTGACGGCTGGGACGACGACGAGGGCGGCCGCCGCGGGCGCCGTCGCAACCGCAACCGCAACCGCGACCGCAAGCGGGGGCGCGGCGGTCAGCAGGGTGGTGGCGGCGGAGGCCAGCAGGAGGCCGAGAGCTACACCGAGGAGGACGTGCTCGTCCCCGTCGGCGGTGTCGTCGACCTGCTGGACAGCTACGCCTTCATCCGCACCACCGGCTACCTGCCCGGCCCGACCGACATCTACGTGCCGATGGGCATGGTCAAGCGCCACGGTCTGCGCAAGGGTGACGCCGTCACCGGGGCGATCAAGGCCCCGCAGGAGGGCAGCGACGCCGGGCAGCACACCGTGTCCTCCACCGGCAACAAGCGGGACAAGGGCAAGTTCAGCGCGCTCGTGCGGCTGGACAGCATCAACGGCCAGGAGGCGGAGCAGGCGCGCCGCCGGCCGGAGTTCTCCAGCCTCACCCCGCTCTACCCGCAGCAGCGGCTGCGGCTCGAGACCGAGCAGAAGAACCTCACCACCCGGATCATCGACCTGGTCGCCCCCATCGGCAAGGGCCAGCGCGGACTGCTGGTGGCGCCGGCCAAGGCGGGCAAGACCCTGATCCTGCAGGCCATCGCCAACGCGATCACCACGAACAACCCTGAGGTCCACCTCATGGTCGTCCTCGTGGACGAGCGCCCGGAGGAGGTCACGGACATGCAGCGTGCGGTCAAGGGCGAGGTCATCTCCTCGACCTTCGACCGCCCGGCCAGCGACCACACGACGGTCGCCGAGCTGGCGATCGAGCGGGCCAAGCGCCTGGTCGAGATGGGGGGCGACGTGGTGGTGCTCCTGGACTCCATCACCCGCCTGGGCCGGGCTTACAACCTGGCGGCCCCGGCCTCGGGCCGCATCCTGTCCGGAGGTGTCGACTCCGCCGCGCTCTACCCGCCGAAGAAGTTCTTCGGCGCCGCGCGCAACATCGAGAACGGCGGCTCGCTGACCATCCTGGCGACCGCGCTCGTGGAGACCGGCTCCAAGATGGACGAGGTGATCTTCGAGGAGTTCAAGGGCACCGGCAACATGGAGCTCAAGCTCGACCGCCAGCTCGCCAACCGCCGGATCTTCCCGGCGGTCGACATCAACGCCTCCGGCACGCGGCGCGAGGAGATCCTCATGAGCTCGGAGGAGCTCAAGATCATGTGGAAGCTGCGCCGGGTCCTGGCGGCGCTCGACCAGCAGCAGGGAATCGAACTGCTCATCGACCGGTTGAAGAAGACGAAGCACAACTACGAGTTCCTCACCCAGGTCCAGCAGACCAGCTCGGTCCGGCTGGACGACGAGGACTGAGCGGTCCGCCGGACCGTCCAGATCACGTAGACTGATCCGCTGGCCCACCGGTTCACGGCCGCGCAGCCGCGCGGGCGACCCGGGGACACACGCCATCCCGAGGAGAGACATGCAGAAGGACATCCACCCGGAGTACGTCGAGACCCAGGTCACCTGCACCTGCGGCGCGTCGTTCACCACCCGGAGCACCGCCACGTCCGGCCGCATCAACGCCGACGTCTGCTCCAACTGCCACCCGTTCTACACGGGCAAGCAGAAGATCCTGGACACCGGCGGCCGCGTGGCCCGCTTCCAGGAGCGCTACGGCAAGAAGGCCGCCAACTAGGACCCGTGCAGCGCCGGTCCCGCGAGATGCTCGCGGGGCCGGCGTTCGCCGTTCCCGGCGATGTGGACCGACGTCACCCAGGAGGACACGGTGTTCGACTCCGCCCGACCGCTGCTCGAGGAGCACGCGGACATCGAGCGGCAGCTCGCCGACCCCGCGGTCCACTCCGACCCCGCGGCGCTGCGCCGCCTCAACACGCGGTATGCCGCCCTCGGGCCGGTCGTGACGGCATACCGGTCCTGGGAGGCGGCGACCGGTGACCTCGAGGCTGCGCGCGAGCTGGCGCAGGAGGACCCGGCCTTCGCGGCCGAGCTGCCCGACCTGGAGCAGGCGGCCGGCGACGCGGCTGAGCACCTGCGGCGCCAGCTCGTGCCGCGCGACCCGGACGACGACCGCGACGTGATCCTCGAGGTCAAGGCCGGGGAGGGCGGCGAGGAGTCCGCACTCTTCGCCGCGGACCTCATGCGCATGTACCTGCGTTACGCCGAGCGGCGGGGCTGGCGGACCGAGATGCTCGACGCCACCCCCTCGGACCTCGGTGGCTACAAGGAGGCCCGAGTGTCGGTGGCGGCGCCGGGCACGCCGCAGCCGGGAGACGCGCCGTGGGCCCGGCTGAAGTACGAGGGCGGCGTCCACCGGGTGCAGCGGGTGCCGGTCACCGAGAGCCAGGGTCGGGTGCACACCTCGGCGGCCGGGGTGCTCGTCATGCCCGAGATCGAGGACCCGGCCGAGGTCGACCTCGACCCGCACGACCTCAAGATCGACGTCTTCCGCTCCTCCGGACCCGGCGGGCAGTCGGTCAACACCACCGACTCGGCCGTCCGGATCACGCACCTGCCGACCGGCCTCGTCGTCTCCTGCCAGAACGAGAAGAGCCAGCTGCAGAACAAGGAGTCGGCCCTGCGCGTGCTCCGCGCGCGCCTGCACCAGGTCGCGGTGGAGGAGGCCGAGGCGGCGGCCAGCCAGGCCCGGCGCAGCCAGGTGCGGACCGTGGACCGCAGCGAGCGCATCCGCACCTACAACTTCGGCGAGAACAGGATCGCCGACCACCGCACCGGCTTCAAGGCCTACAACCTCGACCAGGTGCTCGACGGCGACCTCGACCCGGTGGTGCAGTCCGCCGTGGACGCGGACGAGGCGGCGCGGCTGGACGCCGTCGGCCGGCAGTGACCGTCGACGAGCTGGTCCGCGCCGCCACCCGGTGGCTGGCCGGCGCGGGGGTGCCGAGCCCGGGGGTCGACGCCGAGCTGCTGCTCGCGCACGCGCTCGGGCAGGACGTCTCCCAGGTCCGGCGTGGCCGGGTGCTGCGCGAGAGCGTCGGGGCGCAGGCGCACGCCCGCTTCCTCGAGCTGGTGGTCCGACGCGCGGAGCGGGAGCCGCTCCAGCACCTCACCGGCACCGCGCACTTCCACGGGCTGGACCTGAGCGTGGGGCCGGGGGTCTTCGTCCCGCGTCCCGAGACCGAGACGCTGGTCGACCTCGCGCTGCGGCACCTGGCACCGCTGCGGGAGCCGGTCGTCGTCGACCTGTGCACCGGCAGCGGGGCCGTCGCGCTCGCGATCGCCGTGGCCCGACCGGACGCCCGGATGGGCGCCGTGGAGCTATCTCCCGAGGCATACCGGTATGCCCGCGCCAACGTCGCCGCGCTCGGTGCCGACGTCGACCTGCGGCTGGGGGAGGCGCAGGAGGCCTTCGCCGACCTGCTGGGCCGGGTCGACGTCGTGGTGAGTAACCCGCCCTACATCCCGCCGGACGCCGTGCCGGTCGACGTCGAGGTGCGCGAGCACGACCCGGGGCTGGCGCTCTACGGCGGTGGGGCCGACGGGCTCGAGGTCCCGGCGCAGGTGGCGGCCCGTGCCTGGGACCTGCTGCGTCCGTCCGGCGCCCTCCTCATGGAGCACGCCGACGTCCAGGGTGACGCCGTGGTCGAGCTGCTCACGGGGGCGGGCTGGGGGTCGGTGCTCGACCACGAGGACCTCACCGGGCGTCCCCGGGTGGTGGGGGCAACGCGTCCCGCCCGCTGAGGCACGGTCCCCTGCACGAAGTCGACCTTGGGCTCCGTCGCCATCGCGGCGAGATTCAAGGTCGAATTCCGGTGGGTCAGAAGCTGAAGGTCAGAAGATGAAGATCAGCAGGGCGATGATGAGCAGGATGCCCACGATGGTCCAGATGAGGTTGCTTCCACGCATACGGTCCACGTCCTTCAGATCGGGCGGGCGCCGGGCGGAGCCCGCGTCGGGAATGCTCCAGCCAACTGCCGCCCGCTGAACCCTGCAAGTCGAAGCGACCCGGCCGGGTCGTGGGAAGATGGCCCGGATCCACGTCCCTGCCGATCCGGGAGGCCCCATGTCCGCCACGCCGCCGCAGGACCGCCTGCTCGACTGCACGGACGAGAACCAGCGCGAGTCCTCGCTCGCGCGTGCCGCGGAGGTGGTCCGCGAGGGCAAGGTCGTGGTCCTGCCGACCGACACGGTCTACGGCGTCGGGGCGGATGCCTTCGACGTCGTCGCGGTGGCCATGGTCCTGGCGGCCAAGCACCGCGGGCGGGAGATGCCCCCACCCGTGCTGGTGCCGAACCCGCGGACGGTGGACGGGCTGGCGACCGACCTGCCGATGTATGCCCGCATCCTCATGCGGCAGTTCTGGCCCGGCCCGCTCACCCTCGTGCTGCGCGCCCAGCCGTCGCTGCAGTGGGACCTGGGCGAGACCAACGGCACCGTCGCCCTGCGCATGCCGGGCGACGAGATCGCCCTGACGCTGCTGGCGGAGGTCGGGCCGCTCGCGGTCACGAGCGCGAACGTCACCGGCCGGCCAGCCGCCACGACCGCGCAGGAGGCGCTGGACCAGCTCGGGGGCGCGGTCGCGGCCTACCTCGATGGTGGGCCGCGGACCGGCGGTGAACCGTCGACGATCGTGGACTGCACCGGTGAGGAGCCGGTGGTGCTGCGGCGGGGAGCGCTGGGTGCCGAGGACCTCCGGGCCGTGCTCGGCACCACCGTCCTGCACGACTCACCGGAGGCCGCAGGCCGCGCGCAGGCCGGCGGGGACCCGTCGCAGGCAGCGCTCGACGCTGCCGCCGGGGGAGCGAGCGAGGACCAGGCCGCGCTGGTCGGCTCGATCACGCCCAGCGGTGTCGTGGCGGTGCGGGACGCGGTGCGCACCATCCCGGCGCCCTCCTCCGCGGCGTCCTCGTCCCCGGGGTCCACCGGCCACCCCCTAGAGTGAGGCCCATGACGACCCGCGTGAGTCCGGACACCTACTACGGCCCCTCGTTCTCCGCGCTGCTGGAGCAGGACCCGGACATCGCCGGGCTCCTCGTCTCCGAGCTGGACCGGCAGCGGGCCGGGATCCAGCTGATCGCCAGCGAGAACCAGACGAGCCCGGCGGTCCTCGCCGCCCTCGGGTCCACGCTGTCCAACAAGTACGCCGAGGCTACCCGGACGCCCGCTACTACGGCGGGTGCGCCGAGGTCGACAAGGTGGAGAAGCTCGCGATCGAGCGGGCCAAGGAGCTCTTCGGCGCCGACCACGCCAACGTGCAGCCGCACTCCGGGGCGAGCGCCAACCAGGCGGTCTACGGCGCCTTCGCCTCCCCGGGGGACACCATCCTGGCCATGTCCCTGGACCACGGCGGGCACCTCACGCACGGCTTCAAGGTGAGCTTCTCGGGCAAGTGGTTCAACGCCGTGCACTACGGCGTCGCCCAGGACACCGAGGACATCGACTACGACCAGGTCGAAGCGCTGGCCAAGGAGCACCGGCCCAAGATCATCCTCGCGGGCGGCTCGGCGATCCCGCGGCTCATCGACTTCGAGCGCTTCCGCGCGATCGCCGACGAGGTCGGCGCGATCTTCTGGGTGGACGCCGCCCACTTCATCGGGCTGGTCGCCGGCAAGGTCATCCCGTCGCCGGTGCCGCACGCCGACATCGTGTCGTTCACGACGCACAAGGTGCTGCGCGGTCCGCGCGGCGGGGCGATCGTCTGCAAGGAGGAGCACGCCAAGAAGATCGACCGCGCGGTCTTCCCCATGATGCAGGGCGGCCCGCTCATGCACGGTGTCGCCGGCAAGGCGGTCAACTTCGCCGAGTGCATGACCCCGGCCTACCAGGCCTATGCCCAGCAGGTGCTCGACAACGCCGCCGCGCTGGCGGGTGCGCTCGACGCGCACGACATCCGTCCCATCACGGGAGGGACCGACACCCACCTGTCCCTGCACGACCTGCGCGGCGTCGGGGTCACCGGCCGGGACGCCGAGGCCCGCTGCGACGCCGCGGGGATCGTGCTCAACAAAAACGCCATCCCGTTCGACCCGGAGAAGCCCAACGTGGCCTCGGGCATCCGGGTGGGCAGCCCCTCGGTCACCACGCAGGGCATGGGTACCGAGCAGATGGGCACCATCGCCGACCTCATCCACCGGGCCGTCACCGAGACCGACGGCGACCCGGAGCACCCGGTGGCCCGGGAGATCCGGGCCCAGGTCGGCGAGCTCGTGACGTCCTACCCCGCCTACCCCGAGCCCGCCGCGGGCTGACTCGGGACGGGGCCGCGCGGCAGACCGCCGTCTCGAGCCGCCAAGAGGGGAGAGGCGCCGGTGCGCGAGTTCATGATGGTGCTGCTGACGGCAGCGATCGTGACCTACCTGGCCACCCCCCTGGTCCGCCGCCTCGCCCTGCGCGTGGGCGCCATCACGGCGGTGCGCGACCGCGACGTCCACTCGGTGCCGATCCCGCGGCTCGGCGGAGTCGCCATGCTGCTGGGCTTCGCGGCGGCGGTGCTGCTCGGCTCCCAGCTGCCCTACCACGGGCAGCTCTTCGACGCGACGCCCCGACTCTTCGGCGTGCTGGCGGCCGCGGTCCTCATCACCGGGCTCGGCGCCATGGACGACATCCGCGAGCTGGACTGGCTGACCAAGCTCGCTGGCCAGATCCTCGCCGGCGGGATCATGGCCTTCTACGGCGTGCAGCTGGAGTCGCTGCCGATCCTGGGCGTCACGGTCCTCCCCGAGCCGGTCATGGTGACGTTGACCGTCCTGGTGGTCGTCATCTCCACCAACGCGGTGAACTTCATCGACGGGCTGGACGGACTGGCGGCCGGCATCGTCCTCATCTCCGCCGCCGCGTTCTTCGGGTGGACCTACCTGGCGAGCCGCAACTTCGACCCGCCCAACGTCTTCTCCGAGGCCACCTTCATCAGCGCCGCGCTGGTCGGCGTCTGCCTGGGCTTCCTCCCCCACAACTTCCATCCCGCCCGGCTCTTCATGGGGGACGCCGGCGCGCTGCTGCTCGGCCTGCTGCTGGCAGCCGCGACGATCTCGATGACGGGGTCCGTGGATCCGAACTCCTCAGTCGCCAGCGTGTCCGCGGCTACCGCCATCCTGCTCCCGATACTCATGCCGCTGGCCATCCTCGCGCTGCCTTTCCTCGACATGGTCCTGGCCGTGCTGCGCCGCACGCGCGCCGGGCAGCTGCCGTGGAAGCCGGACCGGGGCCACCTGCACCACCGGATGCTCGACATCGGGCACAGCCACCGGCGGGCGGTGATCCTGCTCTACCTCTGGGCGCTGCTCGTCGCGGCCGGCAGCGTGTCCTTCGCCTACCTGCCGTTCTGGGTGTCCCTGGTCGGCATCCTCGGGCTGCTGGTGCTGGCGGTCGGCCTGACCCTGCGCTCCGCCCCCGAGGCGGTGACGGATGGCTCGCGTCCGTAGGGCCGTGACCAGCGGGTTCGTCGCGTCGCCGGTGCTTGTGATAACTTTCACAAGCACCGACGACCCCGCCTCAGACCCGGAGCCGTGACGCCATGACCTCGACACCCGCCGCGACCGCCAGCCGCCCGGCTGCGCGGACGATGCTGGTGGCCGGCCTGGCCGGAAGCCTTCCGCTGGTCGTCGTGGTCCCGTTGCTCGCCTGGGCCGCAGCAGGGGAGTGGGCCGGGGTGTCTGCCCTGATCGGGGCGGTGCTGTCGGTCGTCGTCTTCGCCCTCGGGGTGGTGGGGATCAGGGGCGTCCTCGCCGGCCCGACGGCCAGCACCATGGCTGGCGCCTTCGCGGTCTTCGTGGTGCAGATGGCCGCGCTGGCCGGGGTCATCTGGGCCCTGGGGCAGACGGCCTGGCTGGTCATCGTCCCGCTGGTGGTGGCCTTCGTGCTGGTCGGGCTCGGCTTCCAGGTCGGGCTGGTCGTGGGATACCTGCGGTCCCGCTCCGAGCTGGACCTCCCGACGGTGGCGAGGGCCTCGTGAGGACCCCGTCGCCGCACGGCGGTCACGAGCCGGAGGTCGAGGGTATGAGCGCCCAGACCGACCTCGCCACCGGCGCCATCGCCTACCTGCTCGCCGGGCCGGCCGGTTTCGGCCTCGTCGGCCTCGGGCTGGACCGGTGGCTCGGCACCGTCTTCCTGCTGCCCGTGGGCGTGGTGGTCGGCATGGTGGCGTCGATGTACGTCATCTGGCTCAGGTACGGTAGGTCATGACGCCGGTGCCCGGGCCAATCCCTGCCCGCCCGCAGGGCTCGATGTCCCCGAACAACTGTGTGGAGGAGAACGCGTGAGTGCGACCTTGACGGCCGCTGGCCTCGCCCTGCCGATGGCGGGGGACGACAGCCACTTCCCGCCCACGCCGGGAGACTTCTGGCAGCCGATGTTCGCCATCCCGGGCACGGACTACTACTTCACCCGGCCCATGGCTCTGGTCGCCATCGCCACGGTCGTCCTCATGGTCTGGCTGTGGATGACCACCCGGCGCGCCGCCATCGTCCCCGGCAAGGGGCAGTGGATCACCGAGCAGGTCTACAACTTCGCGCGCAACGGCATCGCGCGGGACATGATCGGCAGCAAGGACTTCATGCCCTTCGTGCCGTTCCTCTTCTCGCTCTTCGTCTTCATCCTCCTCAACAACCTCTTCGGCATCATCCCGCCGTTCCAGAACCCGGCCATGGCGCGGATCGGCTTCCCTATCGGCCTGACGCTGCTGGTCTACGTCGTCTACCACTGGGTGGGGTTGCGCAAGGCCGGGAGCGTGATGGCCTACCTGGGCGGCATGTTGCCGAGCGGGCTGCCGGGCTGGATCAAGCCCTTCATCCTCTTCCTCGAGCTCATCACCTTCTTCATCACCCGGCCGCTCACGTTGGCGCTGCGACTCTTCGGCAACATGTTCGCCGGACACATGCTGCTCGTGGTCTTCATCGTCGGAGGGTGGTACCTCTTCAAGACCTACGAGCCGGGCCTGATGTTGGTGGCCCTCCCGGCCTGGGGGCTTGGCCTGCTGCTCACCGTCTTCGAGGGGCTGATCCAGTTCCTGCAGGCCTACGTCTTCACCCTGCTCGCCGCCTCCTACATCGGCGGCGCGCTCGCGGACGAGCACTGAGCCCGTCCCGCTGCCCGACCACCACAACTGAATACGCACTAGAAGCCTCCGGAGCCCTGCGGGCGCCGGGACCTCAACAGAAAGAGAAACTGACGTGACTGGTGACATCACCCTGCTCGGCTACGGCGTGTCCACGATCGGCCCGGCCATCGCCGTGGGTCTGATCTTCGCCGCCTACATCAACGGCGTCGCTCGCCAGCCCGAGGCGCAGGGCAAGCTGCAGCCGATCGCCATCCTCGGCTTCGCGCTGGCCGAGGCGCTGGCCATCTTCGGCCTGGTGCTCTTCTTCATCGCCTACTTCACCGGCTGATCACCCGCCCCACCCGACACCCGTCCGCCGACCGGTCCCCCCGGTGACGGACACGCACACGTGAGGAGCCGCTCGTGGACTACACCACGATCGTTGCGGGCGCGCTGAGGGCCGCGGCCGAGGAGGACGCCGCCGAGCCCATGGGCGCCGGCGAGAACGCCATCCCGATCCTGCCCTACGTGCCGGAGCTGATCTTCGGCCTGATCGCCTTCGCCATCCTGTTCTTCTTCGTGAGGAGCAAGATCGTCCCGAACCTGGAGAAGGCCTACGCCGACCGGACGTCCGCGATCGAGGGCGGCATGGAGCGTGCCGAGAAGGCGGAGGCCGAGGCCGCCGCCGCCAAGCGGAAGTACGAGGAGCAGCTCGGCGACGCCCGGGCCGAGGCCGCGCACATCCGTGAGAAGGCCAAGGAGCAGGGCGCGCAGATCATCGCCGAGATGCGCGAGCAGGCCAATGTCGAGGCCAACCGCATCACCGAGACCGCGCACAAGCAGGTCGAGGCCGAGCGCCAGCAGGCCATGGTCCAGCTGCGGGGCGAGGTCGGACAGATCTCGACCGCCCTGGCGAGCAAGATCGTCGGGGAGTCCCTCGACGACGAGGCGCGCCAGCGCAGCATCATCGACCGCTTCCTCGCCGACCTCGACTCCGGCGCCATCGCCCCGGAAAAGGCCGGCGCGGGCGACGAGGCACGCTGATGGACAGCGCCTACCGCCGCTCCCTGCACGGGGCCCGAGAGGGCCTGCAGGAGGTGCTGCAGCACGACGGCGGCGCGATCGACACCAGCCGCCTGGGGGAGGAGCTGTGGGCCGTCGCCCGTCTCGTCGACAGCAACGCCGTCCTGGCCCGCACCCTGGCCGACCCCTCGCGCGAGGGGTCGGAGCGCGCCGCGATCGCGCAGCGGCTGCTGAGCGGCAAGATCGGTGCCGGGGCGCTGCACGCCGCGAAGGCCACGGTGTCCCAGCGCTGGTCCGGCGTGACCGACCTGGCGACCGCGCTCGAGCGGGTCAGCGTCGAGGCGCAGCTCGTGCACGCCCAGCGGGCCGGTCGGTTGGACCAGGTGGAGGACGAACTCTTCCGCTTCAGCCGCATCGTGGAGTCCACCCCCGACCTGCAGTCGGCCCTGGGCGACCGGCGCGCGCCGGTCGAGGCCAAGCGCTCGCTCGTCGGGCGGCTGCTGTCGGTCAAGGCTGCGCCGGAGACCGTGACGCTCGTGGAGCAGGCCGCGGTCGGTGTCCGTGGGTCCCGTGTCGAGCGCACGCTCACGGCATACATCGAGCAGGCCGCCGAGCTCCAGGACCAGGTGACGGCGGTCGTCACCACCGCGGTGCCGCTGCGGCCCGATCAGGAGGAGTCGCTGCGCTCCACCCTGAGCCGGCAGTACGGCCGCGCCGTCCGCACCAACGTGGTCATCGACCCCGATGTCGTCGGTGGCATCCGGGTGGAGATCGGCGACGAGGTCATCGACGGCACCGTGAGCCACCGGCTCGACCAGGCCCGACGCCTCATGGCCGGCTGACCCTACCCACCACAGACCCCACAGCACCGGCCCGACCACAAGCCCAGGGCCACGACGAGGAGAAGAGACATGACGGAGCTTTCGATCCGTCCCGAGGAGATCCGGGACGCCCTGGACCAGTTCGTCCAGTCCTACGAGCCGGGCACGGCCTCCCGCGAAGAGGTCGGCCGCGTGGTCGACGCCGGTGACGGCATCGCCCACGTCGAGGGTCTGCCCTCGGTGATGACCAACGAGCTGCTCGAGTTCGCCGACGGCACGCTCGGGCTGGCGCTCAACCTCGACGTGCACGAGGTCGGCGTCATCGTGCTCGGCGACTTCTCCGGGATCGAGGAGGGCCAGGACGTCCGCCGCACCGGTGAGGTGCTCTCGGTGCCCGTCGGCGACGGCTACCTGGGCCGCGTCGTCAACCCGCTGGGCCAGCCGATCGACGGCCTGGGCGACATCGAGACCGAGGGCCGCCGCGCGCTGGAGCTGCAGGCTCCCGGCGTCATGGCTCGCAAGTCGGTGCACGAGCCGCTGCAGACCGGCATCAAGGCGATCGACTCGATGATCCCGATCGGCCGCGGCCAGCGGCAGCTCATCATCGGCGACCGCCAGACCGGCAAGACCACGGTGGCGATCGACACGATCCTCAACCAGAAGGCCAACTGGGAGTCCGGCGACCCGGACAAGCAGGTGCGCTGCATCTACGTCGCGATCGGCCAGAAGGGCTCGACCATCGCCTCGGTGCGCGGCACGCTGGAGGAGAACGGCGCGCTGGACTACACCACCGTGGTGGCCGCGCCCGCCTCGGACGCCGCCGGCTTCAAGTACCTCGCGCCCTACACCGGCTCGGCCATCGGCCAGCACTGGATGTATCAGGGCAAGCACGTCCTCATCGTCTTCGACGACCTGTCCAAGCAGGCCGAGGCCTACCGCGCCGTGTCGCTGCTGCTGCGCCGTCCGCCGGGCCGCGAGGCCTACCCGGGCGACGTCTTCTACCTGCACTCGCGGCTGCTCGAGCGTTGCGCCAAGCTCTCGGACGAGATGGGTGCGGGCTCGATGACCGGGCTGCCGATCATCGAGACCAAGGCCGGTGACGTGTCGGCCTACATCCCCACCAACGTCATCTCCATCACCGACGGCCAGATCTACCTGCAGGCGGACCTGTTCAACTCCAACGTCCGTCCGGCGATCGACGTGGGTGTCTCGGTCTCCCGCGTCGGCGGCGCCGCGCAGATCAAGGCGATGAAGTCGGTCTCCGGCCGGCTCAAGGTCGACCTGGCGCAGTTCCGGGAGATGGAGGCCTTCGCGATGTTCGCCTCCGACCTCGACGAGGCGTCGAAGGCCCAGCTGGCCCGCGGTGCCCGCATGGTCGAGATCCTCAAGCAGCCGCAGTCCTCGCCGGTCTCGGTCGAGGAGCAGGTGGCGATCATCTGGGCCGGCACCAACGGCCACATCGACGAGGTGCCCGTGAGCGACGTGCGCCGGTTCGAGACCGAGTGGGTCGAGTTCCTGCGCCGCGAGCACGACGGCCTGCTGGACGGCGTGCGCGAGAGCGGCAAGCTCGGGGACGACACCGAGCAGGCGCTGGCCGACGCCATGTCGGCCTTCCAGTCCGAGTTCACCCCGGACGACAGCGCCGAGGTCGGTCTCGGCTCCGCCGAGGAGGACCCGGCCGAGGCCATGGACGATGACGAGGTCGACCAGGAGCAGCTGACCGTCCAGCGCAGCTGACGCGCCGGGCATACCAGCTGACCGAACGACCACCAGCGAAGACGAGAGAGGCGAGATATGGGAGCGCAGCAGCGGGAGTACCGCCAGCGCAGCCGGTCCGTCCAGTCGACCAAGAAGATCACCCGCGCGATGGAGCTCATCGCGGCCTCCCGGGTGGTCAAGGCCCGGCAGCGGGTCGCGGAGACGACGCCGTACGCCCGGGCGATCACCCACGCGGCGTCGGCCGTGGCCACCCACGCCGACGTCGACCACCCGCTCACCACACAGCGGGAGGCGCCGAAGCGGGCGGGGGTGCTGGTCATCACCTCCGACCGCGGCCTCGCCGGGGCCTACGCCGCCAACGTGCTCAAGCGCAGCGAGCAGCTGCGTGAGCTGGTGCAGGACTCCGGCATGGAGTTCGTGCCCTACCTGACCGGGCGCAAGGCGGAGTCCTACTACAACTTCCGCAGCCGCCCGTTCGAGGACTCCTGGAGCGGCTTCTCGGACTCCCCGACGTTCGACGTCGCGCAGGAGATCTCCGAGCGGCTGATCGGCGAGTTCGTCAAGGGTTCGCAGGAGGGTGGCTTCGACGAGCTGCACCTCGTCTACACCCGGTTCGTCAACATGGTGACCCAGGAGGTGCAGGTCACCCGCCTGCTGCCGCTGGAGGTCGTGGAGGACGCGGCGCCGAAGACCCCGGAGAACGGCTTCCCGCTCTACGACTTCGAGCCGGACGCCGCCGAGGTGCTCGACGCGCTCCTGCCGCGCTACATCACCTCCCGGGTCTGGAACGCCCTGCTCCAGTCCGCCGCCTCCGAGCTCGCCGCCCGCCAGCGGGCGATGAAGTCGGCGACGGACAACGCCGAGGAGCTCATCAAGACCTACACGCGTCTTGCCAACCAGGCCCGCCAGGCCGAGATCACCCAAGAGATCAGCGAAATCGTGGGCGGCGCGAGCGCCCTCGCCGACGCCAAGTGAGAGGAAGCACGCAGCCATGACTGCCACCACCGAGGCTCCCACCACGGAGCAGACCCAGGGCGCCGCGGGTCGCCTGGCCCGGATCATCGGCCCCGTCGTCGACGTCGAGTTCCCCCCGGGGCAGATGCCGGCGCTCTACAACCTGCTGAAGACCGAGGTCGAGATCGGCGGGGAGACCAAGACCGTCAACCTCGAGGTCGCCCAGGACATCGGCGACAACATGGTCCGCGCCATCTCCCTGCAGCCGACTGACGGCCTGGTCCGCGGCGCGCAGGTGCAGGACACCGGCGGCCCGATCACCGTGCCCGTCGGCGACGTGACCCTGGGTCACGTCTTCAACGCCACCGGCGACGTGCTCGACCTGCCCGAGGGGGAGACCCTCGAGGTCAACGAGCGCTGGGGCATCCACCGCCAGGCCCCGGCCTTCGACCAGCTGGAGTCCAAGACCCAGATGTTCGAGACCGGCATCAAGGTCATCGACCTCCTGACCCCGTACGTCCAGGGCGGGAAGATCGGCCTCTTCGGCGGTGCCGGCGTCGGCAAGACGGTGCTCATCCAGGAGATGATCGCCCGCGTCGCCCGGGACCACGGTGGTGTGTCGGTCTTCGCCGGCGTCGGAGAGCGCACCCGTGAGGGCAACGACCTCATCGTCGAGATGGAGGAGGCCGGCGTCCTCGGCCAGACCGCGCTCGTCTTCGGCCAGATGGACGAGCCCCCGGGCACCCGGCTGCGGGTCGCGCTGTCCGCCCTGACGATGGCGGAGTACTTCCGCGACGTGCAGAAGCAGGACGTGCTGCTCTTCATCGACAACATCTTCCGCTTCACCCAGGCCGGCTCCGAGGTCTCGACGCTGCTCGGGCGTATGCCGTCCGCGGTGGGCTACCAGCCGAACCTCGCCGACGAGATGGGCACGCTGCAGGAGCGGATCACCTCGACCCGTGGTCACTCGATCACCTCGATGCAGGCGATCTACGTGCCGGCCGACGACTACACCGACCCGGCCCCGGCGACCACCTTCGCCCACCTGGACGCGACGACCGAGCTGTCCCGCCCGATCGCCTCGCAGGGCATCTACCCGGCCGTGGACCCGCTGACCTCGACCAGCCGGATCCTCGACCCGCGCTACATCACCCAGGAGCACTACGACACCGCGGTCCGGATCAAGTCGATCCTGCAGCGCTACAAGGAGCTGCAGGACATCATCGCGATCCTCGGTATCGACGAGCTCTCCGAGGAGGACAAGATCCTCGTCGGCCGCGCCCGTCGCATCCAGCGGTTCCTGTCGCAGAACACCTACGTCGCCAAGCAGTTCACCGGCATCGAGGGCTCGACCGTGCCGCTGAGCGAGACCATCGAGGCCTTCACCAAGGTCGCAGACGGCGACTACGACCACCTCCCCGAGCAGGCCTTCTTCATGTGTGGTGGGCTCGAGGACGTCGAGCGGCAGGCGGCCGAGCTGGAGAAGAACAGCTGACCGCAGGCGTCACCGTCTGATCGTCACCGGACAGGCCTTGTGTCCCCCGCGCCGGGGGCACAAGGCCTGTCCAGTGCCCACCGAGCGCCGTGAATGGTTGCTCTCCTGCCCACCGAGCGCCGTGAATGGTTGCCGTGACCTCGAGGAGGCCCTGACCCATGTGGACCGTGCACGGTGACGGACACCGGATCGCCCCGGGCGAGGTGGTCGGGCCGCAGGAGCGGCTGGCCTGGCTGCCGACCGTCGGGATCGGGATGCAGCACGTGGTGGCGATGTTCGGCGCCACCTTCCTGGTGCCGCTCATCACCGGCTTCCCACCGAGCACGACCCTGCTCTTCAGCGGGCTCGGCACGATGCTCTTCCTGCTCCTCACGGCGGGCCAGGTGCCGTCCTACCTCGGGTCCAGCTTCGCCTTCCTGGCCCCGATCGCCGCAGCCCAGTCCCAGCACGGCCCGGCGGGCGCCCTGGGCGGGGTGGTCATGGCCGGTGTCGGCCTGGCAGCGGTCGGTCTGGTCGTCCAGCTCGTCGGGCACGGGTGGGTCGCCCGGCTCATGCCGCCGGTCGTCACCGGCACGATCGTCGCGCTCATCGGGCTCAACCTCGCCCCGGCCGCCTGGGGCAATGTCGAGCAGGCCCCGGTGACGGCGCTGGCGACCCTCGTGGCGATCCTGCTCTGCACGGTGCTCTTCCGCGGGCTGCTCGGCCGGCTGTCGATCCTGCTCGGGGTGCTGCTCGGGTATGCCGTCGCCCTGCTCCGCGGCGAGGTCGACACCTCCGCGGTGGCCGAGGCGCGCTGGCTGGGCCTCCCGCCGCTCATGGCACCGGAGTTCCACCTCGGCGTGGTCGGGCTCTTCCTGCCCGTCGTGCTGGTCCTCGTCGCCGAGAACATCGGGCACGTCAAGTCGGTGGCGCAGATGACCGGGGACTCGGCCGACGCGCTCGACCACCTGCTGGGTCGCACCCTGCTCTCGGACGGCCTCGCGACCACGCTCGCCGGCGCCGGTGGTGGTTCGGGGACGACGACCTATGCGGAGAACATCGGCGTGATGGCGGCGACCCGGGTCTACTCCACGGCGGCCTACTGGGTGGCCGCGCTGACCGCGGTCGCACTGGCCTTCCTGCCGAAGTTCGGGGCCCTCATCCAGACCGTGCCCGCGGGTGTCCTCGGTGGGGCGGCGACGGTGCTCTACGGCATGATCGGCGTCCTCGGGGTGAGGATCTGGGTCGAGCACCGGGTCGACTTCGGCAACCCGATCAACCTGGCGACGGCGGCGGTCGCCCTCGTCGTCGGGATCGCCAACTACACCTGGTCCGCCGGGGCCCTGACGTTCGAGGGCATCGCGCTCGGCACCGCCGCCGCACTCCTGGTCCACCACGGCATGCACGCGGTCAACCGGCTGACCCGGGCGGTCGAGACCGGACCGTCGGCCGGTGCCGAGGCCGCGGCGCGAGCCGGTAGACTCGATGACCGAACCACCCACCCGAAGGGACATCACTCGTGAGTGCACTGCAGGTCGAGCTCGTCGCCGCGGAACGCAAGGTCTGGGAGGGCGAGGCGTCGATGGTGAGCGCCCGCAGCATCGAGGGCGACCTCGGCATCCTGCCCGGTCACACCCCGGTGCTGGCGGTCCTGGTCGAGGGGCAGGTCCGCATCCAGACAGGTGGGTCGGCGCAGGAGGTCACCATCGACGGGGGATTCCTCTCCGTCGACGAGGACAAGGTGGTCATCGTCGCCGACCGGGTCGACGCCGGCTCGCTGGCCGCGAGCTGAGGGCATACCTGACCGTATGACCGCATCCCTCGTCCTGGTGCTCCTGGCCGTCGTCGGCGGCCTGGTCATCCTGGGACTGGGGCTGTTCTCCTTCCACCTGGCGGCGCAGCGCGGCAGCACCTGCCCGTCGATGCCCGCCGCCTACCGCGCCGGTGGCGACGCCGACGCCGAGTCTGACGGGTGGCGCCGGGGCACGCTGCGCTTCACCGAGGACCGCCTCTCCCTCAAGGGACGGGGTGGTCTGTCCGTCGGGCCGTGGATGCGTGGCAACCTCGACCTGGGCGTGGCCGGTCCGCTGGACCCGCAGGACGCCTCCGACCTCGGTGGGACCCACCTCATCCGGGTGCCGGTGCGCTACGGCACCGCACGCTTCGAGCTGGCGCTCGGCGAGCAGCACTACACCGCGCTGCGCTCCTGGGTCGAGGCGGTCCCCCCGGGCTGGAACTCCCAGGTCGCCTAGGACTGCTCCCGGCCGCCGCCGGGCTGCCAGAGCACCTCGCCGGTGCCGGTCGTCGCTGCCACGCGGGCGAGGATGAAGAGCAGGTCGGAGAGCCGGTTGAGGTAGGTCGCGGTGAGTGGGTTGACCCCGCCCTCGCCCTTCTCCGCGCCCTCGCCCGAGGGCTGGTCGCCGTACTCCCCGAGGGCTGCCCAGGTGGACCGCTCGGCGCGTCGGGCGACGGTGCGCGCCTGGTGGAGCAGGGCGGCCCCGGCCGAACCACCGGGCAGGACGAACGAGCGCAGCGTCGGCAGGTCGGCGTTGTAGCGGTCGCAGTCGGCCTCCAGCTCCTCGACCCACTCGGCCCGGACGCGCAGCGGCTCCCAGGGATAGCTCGCCCGCAGCGGCATGCACAGGTCGGCCCCGACGTCGAAGAGGTCATTCTGGATGCGGGCGAGGGTGCTCCGGATCTCCTCCGGAAGGTCACCGCAGGCCAGCGCGACCCCGATCACCGAGTTGGTCTCGTCGGTGTCCGCGTAGGCGGCCAGCCGCACGTCGGTCTTGGACGTCCGGCCGTTGTCGCCCAGCGCGGTGCTGCCGTCGTCGCCGGTGCGGGTGTAGATGCGCGTCAGGTTGACCATGACCCGCATGCTGTCACGCCCCGCTCCGCGTGGCTCAGGTGACCAGGGTCGCCGCGACCCGACGGTCGTCCGCCGCCGCCGTGAGCACGCCGTCCGGCGTCCGCAGGGCGGCGCCGACCCCGCCGAAGTACATCGAGCTCGGCGGGTGCTCGAACCGGGTCAGCCCGGCGGCGTCGAGGCTGGCGGCGATCGCCTCGTCGCTCTCGTGGTCGATCCGGGTGCTCCCGTCCTGCATCCGGCGCGGGTGCATCCGGGGGCGGTCCACCGCCGTCTGGAGGTTCTCGCCGTGCCGGGCCATGTGGGTGAGCACCTGGGCCAGTGCCGTCGTGATCCGGTCGGCGCCGGGGGTGCCGATGGACAGGACCGCGCCGTCGTCGCGGCGGGCGGTCGTCGGGGCCATGTTGGAGGCGAGCCGGGTGCCGGGTGCCAGCGCGTGCAGGCCGAGCCGGTTGAGCTCCAGCTCGCCGAGGGAGTTGTTGGCGACCAGGCCGGTGCCCTGGATCGTCATGCCCGAGCCGTAGCCCGCCGACGCGGTGAGTGCGCACGCCATACCGTCGCCGTCCACCACTGACACGTGCGCGGTCGAGGGCGAGGTCGGCAGCCCGGTCGCCCCGATCTGGTGCAGCGTCTGCAGCAGCTCGGCGCCGGCGGCCTCGAGGTCCTCGGCGGTGTCGATCCGGTCCAGCCGGATGTCGAGCACCTCCTTCATCACCAGCGCGGCCTGGGCCGGCTCGATCTCGCCGCTGGTCGCCCCCAGCAGCCGCAGCAGCGCGGTGAGCACCGGGCCGCCGATCGACGGCGGAGGGTTGCAGCCGAGGTCCCACGGGCCGAGGCGGCTGCGCAGGGCGGTCCGGACGACCGGTTGGTATGCCTCGAGGTCGGCGAGCGAGAGCAGGCCGCCGCGCTCGCGCATGTCGGCGTCGATCGCCCGGGCGATGTCCCCGCGGTAGGCCGTGGCGGCCCCCTCGGCGCCGAGGTGCTCCAGGGTGTCGGCGAGCACGGGGTCGGCGACGTGGTGCCCGACCGGCGGTGGTCCGCCGTCCACGGTGAGCAGCGCGCGGGTCGCCGGGTCCCAGGCCAGGATCGTGTCGGTCACGAGGACGAGGTAGGACTGCGCGGTGCGGCTCAGCGGATAGCCACGGCGCGCGGCGTCGGCCGCGGGCTGCATGAGCTCGGACCAGGGCGCGGCACCGAAGCGCTGGTGCGCCCAGCCCATGGCCGCGAGCATCCCCGGGGTGGCGACCGAGCCGGGCCCGACGTAGGTGACCATGCCGCCGCCGTAGTCGGAGGCGGCCTCGATGAGCCCGGCCCCGCGGACGTCGGCGCTCATGCCGCGGCCGGGCATCTCGACGTTGCCGTCGACGACCACCGGGTCCGCGCCGTCGGCCCACACGTTGATGAAGCACCCGCCGAGCGTGGAGATGACGCCCGGCTCGGTCACCGTGGCGGTCATCATCGCTGCCACCGCGGCGTCCACCGCGGTGCCGCCGGAGTCCAGGGCGTGCCGGGCGGCCTCGGTGGCGTAGGTGTTGGGGGCGGCGATCGCGGCGGGACGGGTCACGGTCCGATTGTGCCGCAGGGCGAGGGTGCTCCCGTCGGAGCCACTCCGAGCCCGGGCCGGCGGCTCTGGCAGGGTGTGCGGCGTGACGACTGCTCCCGCGCGGCCCGGGGACGGGGCCACCCCGTCCCGCGTCGGCAGGGTGGCGGTCGTGGTGGCCGTGCTCGCGGCCGGCTGCGGCTGGGCGCTCGTGCTCCGCCACGGCTTCCCGCACGGCGACGACGTCCTGCACGCGATGGCCGGGCAGCAGCCGGGCGACGTGCGGACGGTGGAGGGCTGGCTGGCGTCGTGGCGCTTCGACTACTCCTGGCGCAACGGCCGCGCCGCCGACGCGGTGGCCCGTCTGATCCTGCTCGGGGGCCGCCCCGGGGCCGCCGTGATCGGGACGCTCGTCATGGTGCTCATGGGGCTGGCCACCTGGCCCTGGCTGCGGATGCCCGGCGGGTCCCGGCGCCTCGTCCCGTCCTGGGCGGCCCTCGGGCTGGCGCTGCCCTTCCTCGCCGTCCAGGCGCACTCCTGGCTGACCGGCGAGGGCCTGCTGTGGGTGTCCGGCCTGGCCAACTACGCGCTCGCGACGCTGTCCTTCCTCGTCGCCGCCGCGGCCGTCAGCGGCGCGCTGGGCGGGCGGGGCGCCTGGCTGGCACTCCCCGTGGTCCTGTATGCCCACATCGGCCACGAGGTGTCGGCCGTCGCGACCCTCGTGGTCACCCTGCTGGCGCTCGCGCTGCGCCGGCCCGGCCGTGGGCAGCGGGGCACCTGGGCCGCGGTGGTCGTCTCCCTGGCCGGCTTCGCCGTCCTGGCCACCGCCCCCGGGCTGTGGCGGCGGACCACCGAGGAGGACCTCGTGCTGCCGCTGCTGCAGGCGCTGTCGCGGACCACGCTGATGTTCGCCTCCCTCACCCTCGGCTGGTGGCTGGTCCTCGGGACCCTGGCGGTGGTCGGCGCCGTGCTCGCCGGGCGCGGCACCCGCTGGGTCGCCGTCGTGACCGGCCTGGCCGCCTGGGTCGCGCTGTGGCTCGTCCGCCGCCGGTGGCCCCGGCTCGCCGACCTCTGCGCCGACGCCGACACCGCCGTCCCGGCGACCGCCCTCGCCGTGCTCACCATCGGCGCCGCCGCGGTGCTCGTGGTGAGCGTGCTGGCCCTGACCATCCACGCGTGGGGGGCGCGGGCGGCATACCCCGTCCTGGCGCTGACCGGTGCGGCCGTGGTGGCGGCTGGCGTGCCGATCGTGGCGTCGGTGTGCGGACAGCGCGCGTTCTTCCTGCCCACCACGGCGCTGGTGCTGGCCGCCGGTTGCGCGCTGCGGCTCGTCCTCGGTGCGCTGGCGGACCGCGGGGTCCGTGGGGAGCGTGCCGCCCGCTCGCTGCTCGTGCTCGGCGTGCTCGGCGCGGTCGTCTCGGCGGGCGTCTACGTCGCGGTCACCTCCTCCCGGGCGGCCCGCAACGCCGCGGCCTACGACGCCTTCGTGACCGAGGTCGAGGCGGCGTGGTCCGCCGGCTCCGGGGAGGTCGTCGTGCCCGAGCTGCCGGAGGAGGGGTATGCCTACCGCCGCGCCTTCTACCTCGCGCGCTACGCCTGCGACCTCCGCCACTTCTACGACCTGCCCGACGGGGTCCTGCTGACCGACCCCGAGCGCCGCGAGGACCGCGCGACCACCCGGACGACCGGCTGCGAGACGACCTGGCAGCGCACCCTCAGCCGGGCGGGGCAGCGGGCTGCTCCCGACCAGCCGTGAGGACGTAGCGGGTCAGGACGAAGGTCAGCGGCACCGCGGCGATGCCCATGATCAGGGTGGCGTAGCGCTCGTCCACGCCGGCGGCCTCGACCAGCAGCACCGAGCCCACCGTCGTGAACGTCAGGTTGACCACGGTCGTGAGGGGGTAGGCGAGGAAGCGGCGCCAGGTGGGGCGCACCCCGAAGGTGAACAGGCTGTTGGCGAAGAAGGAGAAGACCACCGCCCCGGACCAGCCGAGCAGGTGCGCCGGGACATAGGGCATACCCAGCAGGAGCAGGCGGTAGAGCAGGTAGTAGACCGCCGTGTTGGCCACCCCCACCAGCACGAAGCGCAGCAGCGACCTCATCCGACCCCGCCGGTGCCGTCGTCACTGCCTCCGTCCTCGTGCCGGATGACCTCGTGGACGAGGTAGCTCGGACGGGCCTTGACCTCCTGGTAGATCCGGCCGACGTACTCGCCCATGACGCCCACGGCGAGCAGCTGGACGCCGGACAGGCCGGTGATGACCGCGATGGTCGTGATGTAGCCGGGCTGGGTGACGCCGTGCAGCAGGTAGCCGACGAGCAGCCAGACCAGGTAGGCCACGGCCGCCAGGACGGCCCAGCCGCCGAGGTGCATGAGCAGGCGCAGCGGACGGGTGTTGAAGGCCAGCGCCCCGTCGATCCCGTAGTTGAGCAGCGAGCGCAGCGTCCAGGCCGACCGGCCCTCGCCGCGCGAGACGTTGCGGTAGCTCACCGTCGCGGTGGGGAAGCCGACCCAGGAGAAGAGCCCCTTGGAGAAGCGGTTGCGCTCGGGCAGCGCGAGCAGCGCGTCGAGGAACGCCCTGCTCATGACCCGGAAGTCGCCTACGCCGTCCTGGATGCGGACGGTCTCGATCAGGCTGTTGACCAGCCGGTAGTAGAGCCGGGACAGCACCGAGCGCACGAAGGGGTCCTCGGCGCGGTCGCGGCGGGCCACGACCTGCTCGGCGTCGGTCGTCGTGAGCAGGGTGTACATCGAGGCCAGCAGCTCGGGCGGGTGTTGCAGGTCGCCGTCGAGGAGCGCGACCGCGTCCCCGGTGGCCGCCCGCAGCCCCGCGAGCATCGCGGCCTCCTTGCCGAAGTTGCGCGACAGCCGCAGCACCACGGTGGAGGGGTCGGTGTCGGCGAGCCCCCGGGCGAGGTCCAGCGTGGCGTCGGTCGAGCCGTCGTCGACGAGCACCACCTCGAGCCCTCCCTGGCCCAGGCCCAGGCCCGCGGCGACCTCGTGCAGCCGGCCGTGCAGCTCGACCAGGGTGCCCTCCTCGTTGAGGCACGGGACCACGACGGACAGGGCAGGCATGCCGCTCACGCTAGCTCAGAAGAGACGGGCCTCGGCGTCGTCCAGCCCGCGCAGCGCCTCGTAGTCGAGGGTGACGCAGCGGATGCCGCGGTCGCCCGCGAGCACCCGCGCCTGCGGCTTGATGAGCTGCGCCGCGAAGACCCCCTCGACCGGGGCCAGGTGGGGGTCCCGGTTGAGCAGCTCGAGGTAGCGGGTGAGCTGCTCGACCCCGTCGATGTCGCCGCGACGCTTGATCTCGACGGCGATCGTGGCGCCGTCGGCGTCCCGGCACAGGATGTCGACCGGCCCGATGGCCGTCGGGTACTCCCGCCGCAGCAGCGTGTAGCCGTCGCCGAGGGTGCCGATGTGCTCGGCGAGCAGCGCCTGCAGCTGGGCCTCCACGCCGTCCTTGACCAGGCCCGGGTCGATGCCCAGGTCGTGGCTGGTGTCGGAGAGCACCTCGTGGATCTTCACCCGCAGCGTGTCCTCGCGCTTGGCGTGCGAGACCTGCCAGACCTGCTCCACGCCCTGCTCGGCCTCGACCTCGTCCGGCTCGGTCGTGGCCATCGCGCACGGCGGCGCCATCCAGTTGAGCGGCTTGTAGGACCCGCCGTCGGAGTGGATGAGGACCGACCCGTCGGCCTTGACCATGAGCAGCCGGGTGGCCAGCGGCAGATGGGCCTCGAGGGCCCCGTGGTAGTCCACCGAGCACCGGGCGATGACGACGCGCACGGGCCTCACCCTAGCCTTCGGGACGCGTGACATGATCGCGGTATGCGTCAGATCACCACGGTCGGGGTCATCGGGCTGGGCACCATGGGTGCGGGCATCGTCGAGGTCTTCGCGAGAGGGGGGCTGGAGGTCGTGGGGGTGGAGACCACCGAGGAGCTCGCCCAGCGCGGGCGGGGGATCCTGCAGGCCTCGACCGACCGGGCGGTGGCCAAGGGCAGGCTCGACGAGGCCGGGCAGAGCGAGATCCTGGGGCGCGTCACGATCACCACCCGGATGGAGGACCTCGCTCCGGCCGACCTGGTCGTGGAGGCGGTGCCCGAGGTCATGGACCTCAAGCACCAGGTGTTCTCCACCCTCGACGGCATCGTCGCGCAGGACGCCGTCCTGGCCTCCAACACCTCCAGCCTGTCCATCACCGCGATCGCGGCGGGCACGGCCCACCCCGAGCGGGTCGTCGGCATGCACTTCTTCAACCCCGCGCCGGTGCTCAAGCTGGTCGAGGTCATCACGACCGTGCGCACCGAGGACTCGGTGCGGGACGGGGTGGTCGAGCTCTCCGGGCGGATCGGCAAGCGACCGGTGGTGGTCGCCGACCGCGCCGGCTTCGTCGCCAACTACCTGCTGTTCGGCTACTTCGTCTCCGCGCTGCGGATGCTGGAGCAGGGGCACGTGTCGCGCGAGGACCTCGACACCGCGATGCGGGTCGGCGCCGGCCTGCCGATGGGCCCGTGCACCCTCATGGACCTCGTCGGGCTGGACGTCTGTCACCACATCGGCGACGTCATCTATGCCCATAGCCGCAGCCCCATGCACGCGCCGAGCGCGATGCTGGAGCGGATGGTCACCGCCGGCCTGCTCGGCCGCAAGAGCGGAGCGGGCTTCTACACCTACGCCAAGCCCGGCAGCGGGCAGGTCGTGCCCGACACCGACGACGGGTCCGCGCCGGCAACAGCCGCGGTCTCGGCGGTCGGCGTGGTCGGCTCCGGGGAGATTGCCAACGAGCTGGTCTCCCGGCTGCGCGACGGAGGGTATGCCGTGACCCAGGTCTCCGACCCGCAGGACACCGAGGAGCTGCGGGGTCTGGCGGACGTCGGGGTCGTCGTCGAGGCGCACCAGATCGAGGCCGCCCGGTCGCTGGACGAGGAGGAGACCGGGTCGGCGCCCGCGCCGGTGCCGGGGCAGGAGCTCTGGGAGGTCCTGGGCGAGATCTGCGGCCCGGCGACCGTGCTGACCACCGTCAACGAGGACCTCGCCGTGGCCGTCGGCGCGCTGTCCGGGCGACCCGAGAAGGCCGCGGTGCTGCGCATCCACGCGCCGACCGGCAACGGCCAGGCGGTGGAGATCGGGCGCTCGAGCGCGACCGACGACGCCACGGTCGCCGCGCTGCGCGCCCTGGTCACCAGCATCGGTGCCGAGCCGGTCGTCTGCCGGGACCGCCCGGGCCTGGTGGTGGACGCCCTCCTCATGCCGCACCTCATGGACGCCGTCCGGATGCTCGACGAGGGCTATGCCGGCGTGGCCGACATCGACACCGCGCTGCAGCACGGGCTGGGCTACCCCGTCGGGCCGTTCGCGATGATCGACCAGATCGGGGCCGAGGAGGTCCTCACCGTGTGCGAGGAGCTCACCGAGGCTGGAGGACTGCCCCGCGAGTCGGTCGAGCCCTCCCCGCTGCTCATCGAGCACGTGCTGCTCGACCGTCCGTTCACGGGCTGAGCGTGCCCCGCTCCAACCGGCCGCGCCGCGGGGGCAGACCCCGGCGCCCGGCCGGGGCGGGTGGCGGGGGAGGTGGCCTGCCGCCGCGCCGCGGGCCGGAGGAGGTCCGCTACGCCGGGCAGGTCTGGGCGGTGCGCCAGGTCCGCCCCAACGACAGCGGCCGGAGCTACCGCTGCCCGGGCTGCCAGCAGGAGGTCGGCGCCGGCGTCGCGCATACCGTCGCCTGGCCGGTCGACGGGATGCAGCAGGCGGAGAACCGGCGGCACTGGCACACCGTCTGCTGGTCCGCCCGCGAGCGCGCCGTCCCGGCGGCTCCTTCGCCTAGGGCCAACTCCTCACCGAGCGCCGCGAATGGTTGCCCTCGGTCGGGCTGGAGGCGATGGGTCAGAGGTGCTCCTGGCGCGGGATCAGGACCTCTTCGTAGACGAGCAGCAGGCCGGCGGCGACCGGGATGGCGATGAGCGCGCCGAGCACCCCGAGCAGGGTGCCGCCGGCGAGCACCGCGACGACCGTGACCGCACCGGGCACCGACACCGTGCGCTTCATGATGCGCGGGACGATCCAGTAGTTCTCGAGCTGCTGGTAGATGACGTAGTAGACGAGCACGACGAGCGCCAGCGTCGGGGACAGGGTGAGCGCCGAGAGCGCCACGATGACCGCGCCGAGGGTGGCGCCGATGAGCGGGATGAGGCCGAGCAGACCGACCGAGACGGCCAGGATCGCGGCGTAGGGGATGCCCAGGACCTGCATCATCAGCCACGAGCAGACCGCGTTGATGGTCGCGACGGTGGCCTGGCCGAGGGCATACCCCCCGACGCGGCGCATGATCTCCTCCGCCAGCCGCACGACACCGGGGCGGCGGCTGGCAGGCACGAGGCGGTATGCCCCGTCCTTGACCGCGGGCAGCGTCGCCAGGAGGTAGAGCGTGAGGATCGCCGAGGTGAGGACACCCACCAGGCTGCCGGCGACCCAGCCGGCGGCGCCGAGGACGCCACCGAAGAGCGTGGTCCACGTGCCGCGCTCGGTGAGCAGCCGGTCCAGCTCGGTGGTGGCGCGCTCGCTCACCGCGTAGCGCGCGTCGAGCTCGACCAGCCAGGGTGAGCCGGCCAGCTCCTCGACCACCTGCGGTGCGCGTTCGACCAGGGTGACGGCCTGGGCCACCACGCCGGGGAGCAGCGTCACCGCGCTCACCGCGACCACGGTGACGAAACCCATGAAGACGACGAAGACGCTGCTCGGGCGGCTCACGCCGCGCCGGGTCAGCCCCTCGACCAGTGGGTTCAGCGCCAGCGTGAGGAAGACCGCGACGAGCAGGTAGGTGAGGACCGAGGAGAGCCGGGTGAGGTTCTGCACGAGCAGCCAGGCCAGCAGCACCCCGAGCGCCCCGGTGAAGCCGATGGAGAAGGGGGAGGCCCAGAGCATGGGCTGCCGCGAGCGCCCCGCGATCTCCTCGCCACGCCGGCCCGCTGGCCCGACGGAGGGCTCGCGCCCTGCCCGACCGCTCGCCGGGGCCGTGTCGGGGGCCGTGGCCGCAGGAGCACCGGCATGGATCTGCGCCCACAGCTCGGACTGGAGCCGGTTGCTCTCGTCGAGCAGCTCGCGCTGGCGCACCCGGAAGGCCTGCCAGCGCTGGACGGCGCGGACGCCGGCGCGGGGCGCCGCGGCCGGGTTGACCGCCCGGGCCGCCCGGCGCAACCGGGCAGCCCGTCCCTCGGGGGTGGTCTCGTCGGACTCGGTCGTCCCGTCCGGAGGCGCCTCCGTGCCCACCCCGCGAGGGCGGATGGGCTCGTCCTGCCCGCGCCGACGCGTCCTGCCCTCGCGCGTCGGGTGCGGGCGACGTGGTGCGTGCTGGGTCGTCACGAGGCGTGGGCGCGGGCGGGGACCTGGGCAGCGACCAGGGGGAGGGCCCAGTCGTCGGCCGAGGCGTGGACCGGCCTGCGGGCGTGACGAACGGGGCTCATGTGACCACCGTAGGGTGCCTGTCCGCCAGCCTCCCGCAGCCGGCCCGGTATGTCGCACTAGCATCCCCGCCATGAGCGATCTGCTGCTGCGCGACGTCCGGGTGGTCGCGATCGACGACGACGCCGCGGCCCCGACCGAGCCGGTGGACGTCCTCGTCCGCGACGGCGTGATCGCCGAGGTGGGTCCCGGCATCACCGGAGCGAAGGAGGTGCCGGTCCTGGACGGCGGGGGTCGCCACGTCGTGCCCGGGCTGTGGGACACGCACGTGCACATGGTGCAGTGGGCGCTGGGCCAGACCCGTCTCGACACCGCGGGCACGGCGAGCCCGTCGGAGGTGCTGGCGCGCGTCGTGGACCGCTTGACCTGGGGTTTCGACAGCCCCACCGGCGTGCTCGTCGGCTGGGGTCACCGGACCGGCAGGTGGCTGGAGCAGCCCACGGTCGCCGCGCTGGACGCCGTCACCGGCGAGGTCCCGGTGGCGCTCATCAGCGGGGACGGGCACCACGGCTGGCTCAACACCCCCGCGCTGCGGCTGCTCGGCGGCCCGCCGGTGGACGGGGTCGTCGCCGAGTCCGAATGGTTCCCGCTCTACGACCGGCTGCAGCGGCTGCAGGGGGCGCACGAGGAGTCGGAGTATGCCGTCACCCGCGCGATCCAGGCCGCCCACACCCTCGGGGTGGTCGGGATCGTCGACCTGGAGTTCGGTCGCCCGTGGGAGCAGTGGCGCGAGCGCACCGCCGAGGGCATGCCGCCGCTGCGCGCCCGCACCGGGGTCTACCCCGAGGGCCTGGAGGACGCCATCGCCGCCGGGCTGCGCACCGGCGCCCCCATCCGGGCCACCGACGGCCTGGTCACCATGGGCCCGCTGAAGATCATCACCGACGGCTCGCTCAACACCCGCACCGCCTGGTGCTGCGACCCGTATGCCGACGGCCACCTCCTGCGCGACCCCGCCGGGGCGGCGAACTACCCGGTGGAGGAGCTCACCGAGCTGCTGCACCGCGCGAAGGGGGCCGGTCTGGAGGCGGCGCTGCACGCCATCGGGGACGCCGCGGTGGGTGCGGTGCTCGACGCCTTCGCGGCCAGCGGCGCCGTGGGCTCGGTGGAGCACGCCCAGCTCGTGGACCCGGCCGACGTGCGCCGGTGGGCCGCCCTGCCGCAGCGGGTCGTGGCCAGCGTGCAACCGGCGCACCTGCTCGACGACCGCTCGGTCACCGAGCAGTGCTGGCCGGACCGCACCGACCGCACCTTCACCCTGCGCAGCTTCCTCGACGCCGGGATCGAGCTGACGCTGGGCTCGGACGCACCGGTGTCACCGCTCGACCCCTGGCAGGCGATGGCGGCCGCGGTGCACCGCGGGCCGGAGGACGGCGAGAGCTGGCACCCCGAGCAGGAGATCACGCCTCGGGAGGCGCTCGCGGCCTCCGTCGACGGACAGCGCGTCCGCGTGGGTGACCGGGGCGACCTGGTGCTGCTCGAGCAGGACCCGCTCCTGGCCTCCGGGACCAGCGCCGAGCGCGCGCGGCGGTTCCGCTACACGCTCGTGAGCGCGACCGTGCTCGACGGCCAGCTGGTGCACGGAGGCTGACCCGGGGTCAGCCGCGCCGCGCGGCTACAGTGGCGAGCCAGGCATACCTGTCACGCACCGCCGGAGGAGTCGCCCCCATGTCCGAGACCGCCATGTCCGAGACCAGCACGCCCGACACCACGTCCGTCCTCGTCGCCGGGGCACGCACCCCGATGGGGCGGCTGCTCGGGTCGCTCTCCGGCCTGTCCGGTGCCGAGCTCGGCGGGCACGCGATCGCCGGGGCGCTGGAGCGGGCCGGCATCGCCGGCGACCAGGTCGACTACGTGATCATGGGCCAGGTCCTGACTGCCGGCGCGGGCCAGATCCCGGCCCGTCAGGCGGCGGTGGCGGGCGGCATCCCGATGGACGTCCCCGCCCTCACGATCAACAAGGTCTGCCTGTCCGGCATCGACGCGATCGCGCTCGCCGACCAGCTGGTCCGGGCCGGTGAGGTCGAGGTCGTCGTCGCCGGCGGGCAGGAGTCGATGAGCGCGGCGCCCCACCTGCTGGAGAAGTCGCGCTCGGGCTTCAAGTACGGCGACGTGACGATGCGCGACCACATGGCCCACGACGGCCTGTGGGACGCCTTCACCGACCAGGCGATGGGCGGGCTCACTGAGGCCGCCAACAGCGCCGACGAGCAGGGCCGCTTCACCCGTGAGCAGCAGGACGCCTTCTCCGCGCGCAGCCACCAGCGGGCGGCCGCAGCCCAGGAGAAGGGGCTCTTCGACGACGAGGTGGTGCCGGTCGAGATCCCGCAGCGCAAGGGTGACCCGGTCACGGTGAGCACCGACGAGGGCATCCGGGCGGACACCACCACCGAGTCGCTGGGTCGGCTGCGGCCGGCCTTCGCCCAGGACGGCACGATCACCGCCGGCTCGGCCTCGCAGATCTCCGACGGCGCCTGCGCGGTCGTGGTGATGAGCAAGGCGAGGGCGACCGAGCTCGGTCTGGACTGGATCGCCGAGATCGGGGCGCACGGCATGGTGGCCGGGCCGGACTCGACGCTGCAGAGCCAGCCGGCGCGCGCCATCGCCGCCGCCTGCGCCAAGCAGGGCATCGAGCCGGCCGACCTGGACCTGGTGGAGATCAACGAGGCCTTCGCCGCGGTCGGCCTGGCCTCGACCGCAGAGCTCGGCCTCGACGAGGAGCGGGTCAACGTCAACGGCGGGGCGATCGCGCTGGGCCACCCGATCGGGATGTCCGGTGCCCGCATCCTGCTGCACCTCGCGCTGGAGCTGCAGCGGCGCGGCGGCGGCACCGGTGCGGCGGCGCTCTGCGGCGGCGGCGGGCAGGGTGACGCGCTCATCGTCACCGTGCCGCAGCGGTGAGCGACCCGGCCGACGACGACGGGTGCGTCCCTCAGGAGCAGGGCCGCGCCGATCAGGAGGCCAGGAGGGCCGACGCGCGGTCCGGCTCCTGGGAGATCCGCGAGCCGCGGCCGGGTGACCCGGAGTCGTTCGCGCGCCTGCACGCCCGGGTCTGGCGGGAGACCTACCGCGGCATCATGTCCGACGAGGTGGTCGACGCCCTCGACCCCGAGCAGTTCCGGCCGCTGTGGGAGCAGGTCGCCACGGCATACGCAGAGGATCGGGTCGCCGACGACGGGCGCGGCTTCCTCGTGGCCCTCGTCGCGGGCGAGCCGGCGGGCTTCTGCATGCACGGGCCGTCGCGGGACGACAACCCGCCCGTCCCGCACCAGGTCTGGTCGCTCAACGTCGTCCCCGAGCACCAGGGCACCGGCCTGGCGCAGGAGCTGCTCCGCCGCGCCCTCGGCGAGCAGGCGGCATACCTCTGGGTGGCGCAGGGCAACCACCGGGCCGTCCGCTTCTACGAGCAGCAGGGCTTCGCCCTCGACGGTGCGCAGAACCTCGACGGCCACGAGGGCGTCGTCGAGCTGCGCATGGTGCGCCCTTCCTGAGCAGAAAAGCGCACCCCACCCTCGCCTGAGCAGAGAAGCCTGCCCTCCCCGGGGCCTGAGCAGAGAAGCCTGCCCTCCCCGGGGCCTGAGCAGAGAAGCCTGCCCTCCCCGGGGCCTGAGCAGAGAAAGGTGCCCGAGGCAGGCGCTGCAACCCCTGCGTCGGGCCTGCTTCTCTGCTCAGGCGGACGCGAGCGCTACGGTCGGAGGGTGAACGAGCGACGCACCTTCTACCCCGAGATCGAGCCCTACCGGACCGAGATGCTGGACGTCGGCGACGGGCACGAGGTCTACGTCGAGGAGTCCGGCAACCCCGAGGGCAAGCCGGTGATCTTCGTCCACGGCGGACCCGGCAGCGGCACCAGCCCGAAGCAGCGCCGGGTCTTCGACCCCGCGCGCTACCGCATCGTGCTCTTCGACCAGCGGATGGCGGGCCGGTCCACGCCGCACGCCTCGACCACGGTCGACTCGGCGCTGTGGGCGACCAACACCACCGCCCACCTCGTCGCCGACATGGAGCGCATCCGGGAGCACCTGGGGGTCGACCGGTGGCAGGTCTTCGGCGGGTCCTGGGGCTCGTGCCTGTCGCTGGCGTATGCCCAGGCGCACCCGGACCGGGTCACCGAGCTGGTGCTGCGGGGCATCTTCACGCTGCGGCCGGCTGAGCTGTCGTGGATGTACGAGCGGGGCCACCTCGAGCACGTCTACCCCGACCACTGGGCCGAGTTCGTCGCCCCGGTGGCCCCGGAGCGCCGGCACGAGATGCAGCTGGCCTACCACGAGCTGCTCTTCGACCCGGATCCCGCGGTGCACGTCCCCGCGGGTCAGGCGTGGAGCGGCTGGGAGTCCCGGGTCATCTCGGTCCTGCCGGACGAGGAGGGCTACCGCAAGGCGACGGAGCCGGCGCAGGCGGTGGCCTTCGCCCGGATCGAGAACCACTACTTCGTGCACGGCGGCTTCCTGCGCGAGGGGGCGCTGCTGGACCAGGCGCACACGCTGCGGCACATCCCGACGGTCATCGTCCAGGGCCGGCTCGACATGTGCACGCCCGCTCGCACCGCCTTCGACCTCGCCGCCCGGCTCCCGCACGCCGAGCTCGAGGTGGTATCTGACGCGGGGCACGCCTTCTCTGAGCCGGGCAACCTCGACGCGCTCATCCGCGCGACGGACAGGTTCGCGACCTAGAGGAGGCAGCGGCGATGGGTGAGTTCTTCGACGTGGCGACCGGCGGCCCGCTCCGGCTCGAGCTGCGCAGCGTGGACGGGCGCGACTTCACCCTGCTGCGGTCGATCGGCTACACGACGCAGGAGTATGCCGACGCCTTCGTCGTCCCCGACGGCTTCGTCACCGACTTCGCCTCGGTCCCGCACCTGTTCACCTGGTTGGTGCCCAAGAGCGGTGACTTCCTGCCGGCGGCGGTGCTGCACGATGCGCTCGTGCGCCCCGGGAGCCACCAGGGCCCGCAGGTCGAGCGGCACGAAGCGGACCGGGTCTTCCGTGCGGCGATGGTCGCGCTGGGGACCGGGCGGGTGCGGGCCTGGCTGATGTGGGCGGCGGTGACCATCGGCACCCTGTGGGCCAGCCGCGACCTGGCCAAGCGGGTCCAGCTGATCGGCCTGGTCGGCCTCGTGGCGCTGCTCGGCACCGCGGCGACGCTCGACTTCCTCGACGTCGTCGAGGTGGTGCCTTGGATGGGGGAGCGTCCCTGGGCGGCGGAGCTGGCGATGGGTGCGCTCTTCGCCGTCCTCGTCCCCACCGTGCTGGCCGTGTCCTGGGGGCGCTACTGGTTGGCCGGCGTCATCGTCGGCGTCGCGCTCGCGCTGCTGCTGCACGTCACCGCGGCGCTGCTCGGCATCTACGGTTTCTACCTCGTGCTGGAGCGGCTGGTGAGCGGCCCCACGGACGACGACGGGGTGCGCGTGCGGGACCGGCAGGAGGCCGACGCGGAGACCTCCCTGGGAGATCGCTGATTTCCCCCGGCGTGACCGCGATGTTTACCATATCGTTATGAAGTTCTCCAGGATCACCGCCGCCGCCACGCTGAGCTCGGCCCTCGTCCTTGCCGCGTGCTCCGGCGACGACACGGCCGGCGAGCCGGCCGAGTCCGCCGACCAGGGCGCGACCGCCGCCCCCACCGACGACGCCACGACCGCCACCGACGACGCCGCCGAGAGCACCACCGTCGAGATGACCACGGAGGCGCAGGCGGGCGCGGTCTCGCTGGAGGACGCCGAGGAGGTCGCCACCGAGGTGCTCAGCCAGCGGGTCCGCGCCGACCAGGGCGACGGCGAGGACGTCGAGGAGGCCCAGGAGGCCTCGATGGCCGGCACCGCGCTGCGGGCGCACCGCGCCGCCGACCGGCTGGAGGGCGTCGAGGGCGAGCCGGCCGAGGTCGACCTCGAGGAGAACCCGGTCGAGCCCAACGTGTTGGCCATCAGCCGGGACGACGAGGAGACCCCCGCCTACCTGCTCGTGCAGACCGTGCCCGAGGAGGGTGCGCCGCGCCTGCACCTGATGACCAGCGACAGCGGTGAGACCGAGGACTTCCGGATCACCTGGGAGGCCTCGATGCTCCCGGGCACGCAGGTCCCGACCTTCGACGGTCGCGCCTCGGGCAGCCCGGTGCTGCGCGAGGGCCAGGGCGAGCTGACGATGTCGCCGCGCGACCTGCTCAAGTCGGTCGGTGCCTACACCGAGTGGCCGCAGCCGGAGGAGACCCCCGACTACCGCACCCACGGGTATGCCCCGGCCGTCCGCGACGCGGCGCAGACCCAGGCCGCCGAGCTCGACGGCCAGGCGGAGCTGCGGGAGAAGAACTGGCTCGTCTCGGACGACGTCACCACCCTGCTCTTCGAGGACGGCACCGGCTTCGTCATGGGTTCGCTGCTGCGGGACACCCAGTTCGTCGTCAACCCCGGCACCGAGCTGACCACGTCCGACGCCTTCCGCGCCTTCCAGGACACCGAGGTGCTGACCTCGCAGGCCACGTTGCGCACGTCGGTCTTCATCGCGATGCGCGCACCCTCGGAGGACGTCGAGTTCAAGCCCGAGATGATCGCCGCGACCGAGCAGCTGGTGGACGCCTCCGGCGAGTGAGCGTCCCCCGGCCGTGTCGGGTCGGGCCTCGCGCACGGCATACCCTGGGAGCATGACCGAGCAGCCCTTCTCCACCGCCGCCCTGCGCGGAGCCGTCGACCTGTCCCAGCTCTCCCCGCGCCCGGGCGCACCTTCGGGCGGCGCGGCCCCGCAGGCCGCCTCCGACGGCAGCGGGGGCGGGGTGCCGGGCCGCAGCGGCGCGCTGGTCCAGGTGACCGACGAGACCTTCGAGTCCGTCGTCAACGCCAGCCTCACGACGCCCGTGGTGCTGGTCCTGTGGAGCCCGCAGCTGCCCGAGTCGCTGACGCACCTGCGGGAGCTGGCCGAGCGCGCCCGCACGTCCGGGGGCCGCTTCCAGGTCGCCGGTGTCGACGTCGCGGGGAGCCCCGGCATCCTGCAGGCGCTGACCCCCGTGCTGCAGCAGGTCTTCGGGCAGGTCTCCTCCCTGCCGGTCGTCATGGGCCTGCTCAGCGGCCAGCCGATGCCGTTCTACCTCGGCGTGCAGCCGATGGAGCAGGTCGACCAGCTCCTCGAGAAGTTCCTCGAGGCCGCGGTGACCAACGCCGTGACGGGCCGGGTCGAGGTCGGCGACGACGAGGGTGTGCCGGGGGAGCAGCCGGACGAGGGCGAGCAGACCCCCGAGCTGCCGCCGCTGCACCAGGAGGCCTATGACGCCATCGACCGCGGCGACTGGGCCGGTGCGATCGCGGCCTACGAGAAGGCTCTCGAGCAGGACCCGGCCGACGAGCTGGCCCGTCTCGGGCTGGGGCAGGTGCGCCTGCTCGAGCGCACCTCCACTATGGACCTCACCGCGGTCCGGCAGGCCGCGGCGGAGCGACCCGACGACGTCCAGGCGCAGATCGACGCCGCCGACGTGGACCTCGTCGGCGGGCACGTCGAGGACGGCTTCGGCCGCCTCGTCGAGGCAGTGCGCCGCAGCAGCGGCGAGGACCGCGACCGTGCCCGCAACCACCTGCTCGGTCTCTTCGACGTCATCGGCAGCCAGGACGAGCGGGTCGGCAAGGCCCGCCGGGCGCTGATGAGCGCGCTCTACTGAGCCAGCGCCGCGTCCACGACCTGCTGCGCCTCCGCCTGCACCTGCGCCAGGTGCTCGGTCCCGCGGAAGCTCTCGGCGTAGATCTTGTAGACGTCCTCGGTCCCTGAGGGGCGGGCCGCGAACCAGGCGTTCTCGGTGGTCACCTTGACCCCGCCGATCGCGGCCCCGTTGCCGGGGGCCTCGGTCAGCACGGCGGTGATCGGCTCGCCGGCCAGCTCGGTGGCGCTGATGTCGTCGGCGGAGAGCTTCTTCAGCCGGTCCTTCTGCTCCCGGCCCGCGGGGGCGTCGATTCGCGCGTAGGCCGGCGTCTGCCCGCCGCCCACCTCGGTGACGAGCTCGGCATACCGCTGCGAGGGGGAGCGGCCGGTGCGGGCGATGATCTCCGAGGCGAGCAGCGCCAGGATGATGCCGTCCTTGTCGGTGGACCACACCGAGCCGTCGCGGCAGAGGAAGGAGGCGCCGGCCGACTCCTCGCCGCCGAAGGCGATGGAGCCGTCCATGAGCCCGGGGACGAACCACTTGAACCCGACCGGGACCTCGGTGAGCTCGCGTCCCCGCGCCTGCGCGACCCGGTCGATCATCGAGGAGCTGACCAGCGTCTTGCCGATCGCGGTGCCCTGCGGCCAGTCCGGCCGGGCGCCGCCGTAGAGGTAGTCGATGGCGACCGCGAGGTAGTGGTTGGGGTTGAGCAGGCCGCCGTCGGGGGTGACGACCCCGTGCCGGTCGGCGTCGGCGTCGTTGCCGGTGGCGACGTCGTAGCTGCCACCGCCCTCGCCGGACATGATGTCGACGAGCGAGGCCATCGCGTCGGGGGAGGAGCAGTCCATCCGGATTCTGCCGTCCCAGTCCAGGGTCATGAACGACCAGGTGGGGTCGACGTCCGGGTTGACCACGGTGAGGTCGAGCCCGTGCGCGTCGGCGATCGCCTGCCAGTAGGCCACGGCCGCCCCGCCGAGCGGGTCGGCGCCGATGCGCACGCCCGCCTCCCGGATGGCCTCCACGTCGACGACCCGGGGCAGGGCGCGGACGTACTCACCCATGAAGTCGTAGACCTGCACCGCGGCCAGGGCCTCCTCGGCGGGCACCCGCCGGACCTCGGCCAGCCCGCCGCGGAGCAGGTCGTTGGCGCGGTCGGCGATCCAGCCGGTGGCGTCGGTGTCGGCCGGCCCCCCGTGCGGCGGGTTGTACTTGAAGCCGCCGTCCCGGGGCGGGTTGTGGGAGGGCGTGACGACGATGCCGTCGGCCTCGGGTCGCGGCGTCTCGCCCTCCGACCCGGCCTCCAGGTTGTGCGCGATGATCGCCCGCGAGACCGCCGGGGTGGGGGTGAACTCGTCCTCGGAGCCCTCGGTCCACACGTCCACGCCGTTCGCGACCAGCACCTCGAGCGCGCTGCGCCAGGCGGGGACCGACAGCGCGTGGGTGTCCTTGCCGAGGAAGAGCGGGCCCTCGGTGCCCTGCTCCGCCCGGTAGTCGCAGATCGCCTGGGTGGTCGCCAGGATGTGCTGCTCGTTGAACGTGCCGTCCAGCGCGCTGCCCCGGTGCCCCGAGGTCCCGAAGGCGACCTGCTGGTCGATGTCGTCGGGGTCGGGGACGATCTCGGTGTATGCCCGCAGCAGGGCCGCCACGTCGATCAGGTCCTGCGCGGTCGCCCTGGTGCCGGCGCGGTCGTGTCGTGCCATGGCGCTCTCCCTCTCAGTCGTTCCCGGTGTCTGCTCCTGGCGCAGGCGCGCCGTCCTCCCGGCGCCGCACGCCGAAGCGTGAGAAGTCGGTCTGGTCCGCCCCCGTGTCGCCCTCGCCGTCGTCCAGCGTCGCGACCGTGGTGCGCTCCTCGTGGTCGATCGGCTGGCCACCCTCGGTGACGAAGGGGTGGTCCGCGGGCAGCTCGTCGTGCGCCAGCTCCTCGGTCGAGCCGTCACCCAGCTCGCCGGTGCCGGCGTCGGTCGCCGTGGCCGGTCGCCCGTCGCTCCCGGTCGCCTCGGCCTCGTCCGAGGCCTCCGCCTCGTCGCCCGCACCTGCTGCCACGCGCTGCTGCTCGTCCCGCTCCGCTTGCTCCTCCTCGGTCAGCGGGTCGGGCACCAGCCAGACGGCGCCCAGCGGCGGCACGGTGACCAGCGCGGAGAAGGGCTGGCCCTGGTGGCCGTGGTCGACCGCCTCGACCGCGCCCAGGTTGCCCTGGCCGGAGCCGCCGTAGACCTCGGCGTCGGTGTTGAGGACCTCGCGCCACCGGCCGCCGTAGGGCAGCCCGACGTGCACCTGGTGGTGCGGGATCCCGCTGAAGTTGACGACGACCGCGACGACCGACCGCAGCCCGTCCTCGCCCTCGTTGCCCCAGCGCAGGTAGGAGTACAGGTTGCGACCGGCGTCGTTGGCGTCCAGCCAGCTGAAGCCGTGCTCGTGGTGGTCGATCTGCCACAGCGCCGGCAGCTCGGCATACAGCCGGTTGAGGTCGCGGACCAGCGCCTGGACCCCCGCGTGCTCGGGCTGCTCGGTGAGCTCCCAGCTCAGCGAGCCACCGTCGGCCCACTCCCGGGCCTGGGCGAACTCCGAGCCCATGAAGAGCAGCTGCTTGCCCGGGTGGCTCCACTGGTAGGCGAGGAAGGCTCGGGTGGTGGCGAACTTCTGCCACGCGTCACCGGACATCTTGCGGACCAGCGAGCCCTTGCCGTGCACGACCTCGTCGTGGCTGATCGGCAGGATGTACTTCTCCCCGAAGGCGTAGACGAGCGAGAAGGTCAGCGCGTGGTGCTGGTGCGCCCGGGTGAACGGGGAGGCACCGAGGTAGCCGAGCGTGTCGTGCATCCAGCCCATGTTCCACTTGAAGCCGAAGCCGAGCCCGCCCTCGTCGGTCGGGGCGGTCACGCCGGGCCAGGAGGTGCTCTCCTCGGCGATCATCACCACCCCGGGGGAGCGCCGGTATGCCGTCGCGTTGGCCTCCTGCAGCAGCGCCACGGCCTCGAGGTTCTCCCGGCCCCCGTGCCGGTTCGGGAGCCACTGGCCCTCGTCTCGGGAGTAGTCCAGGTAGAGCATCGAGGCGACGCCGTCGACCCGGAGGCCGTCGGCGTGGAACTCCTCCAGCCAGTAGGTCGCGTTGGCGACGAGGAAGTTGCGCACCTCGGGCCGGCCGAAGTCGAAGATGTAGGAGCCCCACTCCGGGTGCCAGCCCTTGCGCGGGTCCGGGTGCTCGTAGATCGGGGTGCCGTCGAAGCGCGCCAGCGCCCACGGGTCGGTGGCGAAGTGCCCCGGGACCCAGTCGAGGATGACCCCGACCCCGGCCTGGTGCAGCCGGTCGACGAGGTAGCGCAGCCCGTCCTCGTGGCCGAACCGGCTGTCCGCGGCGTAGTAGCCGGTGACGTGGTAGCCCCACGAGCCGCCGTAGGGGTGCTGCATGACCGGCATGAGCTCGACGTGGGTGAAGCCCATCTCGGCGACGTAGGGCACCAGCTGGTCGGCGATCTCGGTGTAGCCCAGGCCCTGCCGCCAGCTGCCGAGGTGCACCTCGTAGACGCTCATCGGGCCGTGGTGGATGTCACCCGCGGCGCGGGCCGCCATCCACTCGCCGTCGCCCCAGCGGTGGGTGCTCACCGTGACGACCGAGTTGGTGAAGGGCGGGACCTCGCTGGCCCGCGCCATCGGGTCGGCCTTGGCGCGGCGCACGCCGTCCGGGCCGGTGATGTCGTACTTGTAGTGCGCACCCTCGCGCACCCCGGGCACGAAGAGCTCCCAGACGCCGACGTCGTCGTGCGCGCGCAGCGCGTGGGTGGCGCCGTTCCAGCCGTTGAAGTCGCCGACGACGTGCACCGCCTCGGCGTGCGGCGCCCACACGGCGAAGCGGGTGCCGGTGACCTCGCCGAGCTCGTCGCGCACCGTCATGACGTGCGAGCCTAGGGCCCGCCACAGCTCCTCGTGGCGACCCTCGCCGATGAGGTGCAGGTCGGTCTGCCCGAGGCTGGGCCCGTGCCGGTATGCCTCGTCGACGACGTGCGCGCCGGTGTCCGTGGACACCTTGAGCCGGTAGGCGGGGACGCTCTCGCGGTCCAGGACAGCGACCCAGATGCCCCCGGTCTCGTGGGTCATGGTCACCGTCGCGCCGCCCGGGAGCAGCACCTCGACGCCAGTGGCCTCCGGCTGGAGCGTCCGGACGGTCACGTGACCCTCGAAGGCGTGCGCGCCCAGCAGCGCCTGCGGGGTGCGGTGCAGCCCGTCCACCACGTCGGCCGCCTCGTCCAGGTCCAGCGGACGCGTGTGCGGCGCCGCCGGGCCGGCAGGCTCGTCCAGCGGCCGGCGGTCACCCGGCCGGGAGGTGACGACCCGCTCGGACCCGCTCGCCTCGTCCCAGGCCGCGGCACGCAGCACCTCCGGGTCCCCCTGGGGCTCGCCGGACCAGCCGCTGGCCGAGCGGCCGGGGCGCGGGGCGAGCTCGACCTCCTCGCCGGTGCGTCGCCCGGGGGGCAGCGCGCCGACCTGCATGTCCTCGGGCGGCGGCACCGGGGCGTGCGGGTAACCGCCGCTCGCGCCCCGGCCGGAGGCCGACACCGGGGCGGAGCCGCTGGCCGCGCGCCGGTCACCGGTCGGCGGGTGGGAGAGCGGACCGTCGTGCCGCTCGACCTCGATGAGCGAGGCGCCGTAGTCGTCGCCGGTGCCGTCCGGCTCGGAGCGGACATCCTGTGCGTCCGACTCGGGTCGGGCAGAGGGGGTTTCCGGCCCGGACGTGGCCTCGTCGGTGACACCCGAGGTGGGGGCGGGGGGTGTGTCGCTCGTGCTCACGGAGGTCTCCTTCGTCGCACCGTCGGCGGGGACGGTGGCGGTGCCTGCTGCAGCTGCGCCGGCGGTCGCGTCGGTGGTGGGGGCTGCCGCGGCCGCCGCAGCCGCGGGTGAGGCGGGCACGGTGGGGGCACCGCGGTGGCGCCCGTCCGCGGCCGGCTCGCCGAGGAGCCGGCGCACCGCAGCGACCGGGATGGCGACCCAGTCGGGCCGGTTCTGCGCCTCGTAGCTGACCTCGTAGAGCGCCTTGTCGAGCTCCAGCGCGGCCAGCAGCGCAGGGAGCTCCTCGCGGCGGTCCTCCCCGGAACCGGTGGCGTAGCCGTCGAGGAAGGACTCGCGGGCGGCGGTGGCCCACGAGCCGCGGTCCCCCGCCCCCGAGGCGGCGGCGGAGGCGGCGGCGTAGTCGAAGGAGCGCAGCATGCCCGCCACGTCGCGCAGCGCGAGGTCGGGCTCGGTGCGCTCGGCGAGCGGGCGCAGCGGCTCGCCCTCGAAGTCCAGCAGCACCCAGCCGCGGTCGGGGGCGTCGAGCACCTGACCGAGGTGGTAGTCGCCGTGGATCCGCTGCAGGTCGGGCAGGTCGGAGGACTCCAGCTCGGCATACACCTTGAGCACCGGCTCCCGGTAGGCCGAGAGCTCCGGCGCGTCCCGGAAGGCCTGCTCGGCGCGGGTCCGCATCTGCGCGACCAGGGTGGAGCGGCGGTCCGCGGCGGGCCGGGTGCCGAAGGCGTCCCGCAGCACCGCGTGCACGGCGGCCGTGGCGGCGCCCAGCGAGCGGGCACTCTCGGTGAAGTCCCGGTCCGCCCCGGCGGCGACGAGCGCGCGCCGCCAGGCGTCCTCGGTGCCGGGCAGGAACTCCTGGGCGAAGGCGAGGTGGCCGTGCGCCTCGCCGCCGCCGGGAGCGACCCAGCGACCCTCGATCGAGCCGACCGGGTCGGGCACCTGTCGCGACCCGCCACGGCTCACCGCGGTCTGGACGGACACGTCCGGGTTGTCCCCCTCGGCGAGCACCCGGAACAGCTTGATGATGACCGGCAGGTCCTCGCCGTGCATGTCGACGATGATCGAGGTGTTGGACTGCTCGCCGGTGAGCACCCGGGAGCTCGCCAGCGCCGGGACGGGACCCTCCGGCGCGAGGCGTCGCGCGTGCGCGGCGGGGACCTCGTGCTCGGCATACATCTCGCGCAGCAGCACGTCGGCGAAGACCGGGTCGTGGGTCGCGTCGTAGATGTAGCGCGTCCCGAGCTCGCTGTGCTCGGCCGTCGCGACGAGCGCGTGCTCGAGGAAGGGCACCGTCTCGGCGCGGTAGGTGAGGGGCACCTGGTAGACGACGGGCTCGGGGCCGGACTCGTCGACGAGGAGGTGGTCGTCGATGCCCACCTCGCCGAACGGGTCCTGCCAGCGGATGCTCGACACGCGCCGCAGCGCCGGCGCACCGGCGCGCTTGCCGCGGTACCACCGCTGCCGGGCCACCCAGGCGGGCAGGAAGTCCTCGAACGTCGGCGTCAGCGTGGCCATCAGGTCCCCTCCGGGGTAGACGTCTCGGGCGTGGCAGCAGCGGCTGCCGGTGCCGGGGGTGCCGGCGGGCGCAGCCCCAGCCAGAAGAAGCCGCGCGACCCCAGCGTGAGGGTGATCGTGCCGTCCACGGCGACGTCGGGGAAGTTCAGCCCCCCGAAGAGGTCACGGACGTCGGAGCCCCGGAGCCGCTCGGGCAGCGTGATCGTCGTGGCCTGCGGCCGCGAGGAGAGGTTGTTGACGCAGAGCACCGCCGGGTGGCCCTCGCGCTCCTCGTCGTCGGCGTCCTCGCTCTCCGGCAGGGCCCGCGCGAAGGCGAGGACGGCGTCGTTGTCCGCCTCGCAGGGCAGGTAGTCGCCGGTGCCGAAGACCTCGTGCGCGGCGCGGACCTGGAGCATGCCCCGGGTCCAGTGCAGCAGCGAGGAGCCGCTGGCCATCTGGGCCTCGACGTTGACCCCGTTGTGGTGGTAGACGAGCGAGCTGATGACCGGGAGGTAGAGCTTGCCGGGGTCGGCGGTGGAGAAACCGGCGTTGCGGTCCGGGGTCCACTGCATCGGCGTGCGCACCGCGTCACGGTCCTCGAGCCAGATGTTGTCCCCCATGCCGATCTCGTCGCCGTAGTAGAGGCAGGGCGACCCGGGCAGCGAGAGCAGGAGCGCGTTGATGAGCTCGATCTCCTCGCGGGAGTTGTCGAGCAGCGGCGCCAGCCGACGCCGGATGCCGACGTTGGCGCGCATCCGCGGGTCGGGGGCGTACCAGCCGTACATCGCCGAGCGCTCCTCCCCGGAGACCATCTCCAGGGTCAGCTCGTCGTGGTTGCGCAGGAAGGTGCCCCACTGGGTGCCGGCGGGGATCGCGGGGGTCTCCTCCATCACCCGGATGACGGGCTCGGCCTTCTCCTCGCGCAGTGAGTAGTAGAGCCGCGGCATCACCGGGAAGTGGAAGCACATGTGGCACTCCGGCGCCTCGGGCGTGCCGTAGTAGTCCACGACCTCGGCCGGCATCTGGTTGGCCTCCGCGAGCAGCACCCGGCCGGGGTACTCCTCGTCCACCATGGCCCGCAGCGCGGCGAGGAACTCGTGGGTGCGGGGGAGGTTCTCGCAGTTGGTGCCCTCCTCCTCGAAGAGGTAGGGCACGGCGTCGAGCCGGAAGCCGTCGATCCCCAGGTCCATCCAGAAGCGCACGACGTCGAACATCGCCTCGCGCACGGCCTCGTTCTCGAAGTTGAGGTCGGGCTGGTGGGAGAAGAAGCGGTGCCAGAAGAACTGGCGCCGCACCGGGTCGAAGGTCCAGTTGGAGGTCTCGGTGTCGACGAAGATGATCCGGGCGTCGGCATACGCCTCGTCGGTGTCGGACCAGACGTAGAAGTCGCCGTAGGGTCCCTCGGGGTCGGACCGGCTGGCCTGGAACCAGGGGTGCTGGTCAGAGGTGTGGTTCATCACCAGGTCGGTGATGATCCGGATGCCGCGGGCGTGCGCCTGGCTGATGAGCTCGCGGAAGTCGGGCAGGGTGCCGAACTCGGGCAGGACCGCGGTGTAGTCCGCCACGTCGTAGCCGCCGTCCCGCAGCGGCGAGGCGTAGAACGGCGGGATCCACAGGCAGTCGACCCCCAGCCACTGCAGGTAGTCCAGCCGGTTCATCAGCCCGCTGAAGTCGCCGGAGCCGGAGCCGGTCGAGTCGTCGAAGGCCCGCACGAGGACCTCGTAGAAGACCGCCTTGCGGAACCAGTCCGGGTCGTTCCGCAGCCCCGGCTGGTGCAGGTTCAGCCCGCGCATCGTGCTCCTCTCAGACCGTCGTCACGTGGATGATGTGCACCGGCTCGTGCCCGTAGCCCGGGCCGAGCTCGACGTAGGGCGCGTCGTCCCACTCCCACGTCGCGCCGGTGACCAGGTCGTGGGCGCGGAAGTGGTCGCCCCAGCTCAGCCCGAGCGCGGGCAGGTCGAGGTGCAGCCGGGAGCCGCGGACGGTGTAGGGGTCGAGGTTGGCGACGACGAGGACCGTGTCCTGTGCCGAGCCGTCCGCGGCACCACCGCCGTGCTTGGAGAAGACCAGCAGGTTCTCGTCCTCGGCCTGGTGGAAGGTGACGTTGCGCAGCCAGTGCAGGCTCGGGTGCTCGCGCCGGATCCGGTTGAGCATCGTCAGCCAGCCGGACAGGTCCGGGCGGCCGTCGGCAGGCTCGTCCCAGCGACGGTCCTTGTACTCGTACTTCTCGTTGTCGACGTGCTCCTCGGCGCCGGGGCGCGGGACGTCCTCGACGTGCTCGAAGCCGGCGTAGATGCCGTAGGTCGGCACCAGCGTGGCGGCCAGCGCGGAGCGGACGAGGTGGGCGGTCACCCCGCCGTTGCTCATGTAGGGCGTGAGGATGTCGTGCGTCGTCGGCCAGAACGAGGGGCGCATGTAGGGCGCGGTCTCGGTCGCCAGCTCGGTCACGTAGTCACGCAGCTCGGCGGCGGTGCTGCGCCAGGCGTAATAGGTGTAGGACTGCTGGAAGCCCACCTTGGCCAGGGTGCGCATCATCATCGGCTTGGTGAAGGCCTCGGCCAGCCAGATGACCTCCGGGTGGTCCTGGGCCACATCGGCGATGAGCCACTGCCAGAAGTTGACCGGCTTGGTATGCGGGTTGTCGACCCGGAAGATCCGCACGCCGTGGTCGATCCACACCTGCACGACGCGCCGGATCTCGGCATACACCGCGTCCGGGGTGTTGTCGAAGAAGACGGGGTAGATGTCCTGGTACTTCTTGGGCGGGTTCTCCGCGTAGGCGATCGAGCCGTCCGCCCGGATCTGGAAGAACTCCGGGTGGCTGGTGGCCCACGGGTGGTCGGGGGAGGCCTGCAGCGCGATGTCCATCGCGACCTCGAGCCCGAGCTCCTCGGCACGGGCGACGAAGGCGTCGAAGTCGTCGAAGTCGCCCAGGTCCGGGTGCAGCGCGTCGTGGCCCCCCTCGGCGGCGCCGATGGCGTAGGGCGAGCCGGGGTCGTGCTCGTCGGCGTCGAGGGTGTTGTTCTTGCCCTTCTTGTTCGTCGAGCCGATCGGGTGGACCGGCGTGAGGTAGACGACGTCGAAGCCCATGTCGGCGATCGCCGGCAGCCGCTCCTGGGCGGTCCCGAAGGTGCCGCTGGTCCACAGCCCGGTGTCCGGGTCCTGGGTGGCGCCCTCGGAGCGGGGGAAGATCTCGTACCACGCGCCGGTCAGGGCGAGCGGACGCTCCACGAGGAGGGTGTAGGACGGGGAGGGGCTGACCAGCTCGCGCAGCGGCGTGCGGGCGAGCACGGCCTCGACCTCGGGGGAGGTGCCGGCGTGCAGCCGCTCTGCCACGGGTAACGCGCCGCGGCGCAGGGTGTCGGCCGCGTGCTCGAGCACCTCGCGGTCCACCTCGGTGTGCTCGTCGGCGTCCAGCGAGCGCTCCAGGACGCGCGCGCCCTCCTCGAGCATGAGCTCGACGTCCACGCCCGCCTCGACCTTGATCGTGCCGTCGTGCTCCCAGGTGGCGTAGGGGTCGGACCATCCCTCGACCCGGAACTGCCAGACGCCCTCGCGGTCGGCATACACCTGCGCCTGCCAGTGCGAGAGCCCCGGGTTGGTGCAGGTCATCGGCACGTGGTGCTCGCCGCCGTCGGGGTCGACGAGGACCACGGTGGCGTTGACCGCGTCGTGACCCTCGCGGAAGACGGTCGCGGTGACGGTGAAGACCTCACCGGTGACGGCCTTGGTCGGACGCCGCCCGCCGTCCACGACCGGCTCGACGTCGAGGACCGGGATGCGGCCGAGCGGCTCCTGGCCGAACCTGGCCAGGGCGGAGCGGTCGATGCCGGGGGAGGCGGACGCCGGGGCGTCGGGACGGGACTGGGCGGTCGCGGTCGAGTGCTCGGTCACCTGGCCAAACCTACCCGGCTTCCGTCCGGGAAACCACGCGCGGTCACCCACCCTCCCGAGCGGGTCGTGGGCGGGTCCGCGGGCGGGTGGCCAGGCGCATCAGCGCGGCGGCCCCGAGCGCGCTCGCGCGGGTGGCCGGGAGCCGTGCGGCCTGCCAGCGCAGCAGCGACCCGTGACCGGTCAGCGTGGCCGCCAGGCTGGTCGCGTCGAGCACGGCGTCGGTGGCGCCGCGGCCGAGGTTGGGTGTGCTGGCGTGCGCCGCGTCACCGACCACGACGTAGCGCTCCCGGGCATACCGGCGCAGAGCGGGGACGGTCCAGATGCGGGTCGCCAGGATCCGGTCGTCGGCGGTCTCCAGGCGGCGCCGGATCGTCGCGCAGTCGCCGCCGAAGCGGGTCCTCGCCTGCGCCAGCACCTCGGGCACCTCGAGCGGCTCGGGCCCCAGGTCGCTGCGGTGGGTGGTGAACCAGTAGGACCGACGCGCGTCGAGCGGCACCAGCCCGAAGAGGCGGTCCGGTCCCCAGTACTCGCCGACCTCCGCCGGGTCGGCCGGCCCGGCCAGGCCGCGCAACGCGACCCAGGGGGTCGCGACCCGGTCGGCCCGCTGCACCAGCCCGCGGACCTGGCTGCGCACACCGTCGGCGCCGACGACCAGGTCGGCGTCCAGAGCAGTCGGGTCCTCCACCTCCTGGTGCACCCTCGTCACGCGGGCGGGGACGGCCGCCTGCAGCGCGGCCATCAGGTCGGGCCGTTCCAGCAGGGTGAGCGCCGGCGTGGCCAGGTGCAGCCGGCGGCGACCGTCGACGTCGAACAACCCGGCCCGGCCGGGCGGGGCAGGAGGAGGCAGGTCCACGCCCACCCGGCCCAGGGCGCGCACGGCGGCGGGCCACAGCCCGAGGGCGGCGCCGGTGGCTCGCTCCGGCTGCGCCTCGTGCAGGGTCACCTCGACGGAGGAGGGCAGGGCGGCGGCCAGGGTCAGGCCGGCGATGCCGCCGCCGACGATCGCGACGCGTCGTGGCCTAGGCATACCCGGGGTCGCCCTGGTCGCCCGGTCCGCTCGTCTCGCCCGGTCCGCTCGTCTCGCCCGGTCCGCGCGTGGCGACGTGGGCGGTGAGGACGGTCAGGCTCGTCGCGCCGACCTCGACGACGCCCCCGGACGGGACCGGGCCCGCCCCGTGTCCGGCGCCTTCGCTGGAGAAGCGCACGTCCCACCCCGTCACGCCGCCGAGGTCGGGCAGCGCGATCGTGGTGCGTCCGGTTCCGGCGTGCAGCAGCAGCGCCACCGCCACGGGCTCGTGGTGGTGCAGCGTGTCGTGCACGACCGTGAGGGTGCAGCGGTGCGGGTCGTTCCACCGGTCCTCGGCCATGACCTCGCCCTGCTCGTCGAACCAGCGCAGCCGGGTCCGGCCGGGCGCGGCGTCGTAGCGGGCAAACTCCGGGCCCCGCAGCAGCGCCAGCTCACGGCGCAGCCGCAGGAGCGCCGTGGTGTCCGCGAGCAGCGCGGTCTGCCACTCCTCGAGGTCCCAGTTCACCCAGGTGAGCTCGTTGTCCTGGCAGTAGGCGTTGTTGTTGCCCTGCTGCGTCCGGCCGAGCTCGTCTCCGGCGACGAGCATGGGGACACCCGGGGAGAGCAGCAACGTGCCCAGCAGGTTGCGGATCGAGCGGCGCCGGTGCCGCTGCACCTCCGGGTCGTCCGTTGGGCCCTCGACGCCGTGGTTCCAGGAGCGGTTGTCGCCGTGCCCGTCCCGGTTGTCCTCGCCGTTGGCGTGGTTGTGCTTGTGCTCGTAGGCCGTGAGGTCGGCGAGGGTGTAGCCGTCGTGCGCCGTGACGAGGTTGACCGAGGCGATGGGGCCCCGGCCGTCGCCGGCGAAGAGGTCCGCCGAGCCGGCGATCCGGGTGGCCAGCTCGCGGACCCCGTGGCCGTGGTGCCCGTGCAGCCGCCGGCCCACGTCGGCCAGCCAGAAGGTGCGCGCCGTGTCGCGGAAGCGGTCGTTCCACTCGGAGAAGACGGCCGGGAACTGCCCCGTGCGCCACCCGTGGACGCCCACGTCCCACGGCTCGGCGATGAGCTTGACCCGGCTGAGCACCGGGTCGGCCTCGAGCGCGACGTGGAAGGCGTGCTCGCGGTCGTAGGCGTCGTCGCGCCCGCGCGCCAGCGCCGGGGCGAGGTCGAAGCGGAAGCCGTCGACGTGGAAGTCCTCCACCCAGTGGCGCAGCGAGTCCAGCACCATGCGTGCCACCTGCGGGTCCCGCAGGTCCAGCGTGTTGCCGCAGCCGGTGACGTCGATGTCCCGGCCGCGGTCGTCGAGGCGGTAGTAGGTGCGGTTGTCCAGGCCACGGAAGGACAGCGTGGGGCCGTCCCAGGACGACTGCTCCGCGGTGTGGTTGTAGACGACGTCCAGGATGACCTCGATGCCGGCCGCGTGCAGCGCCCGCACCGCGCCCTTCACCTCGTCGACCACGCCCTGGGGGTCGGTGGCCGCGGCATACCCCGCGTGCGGGGCGAAGAAGCCGAGGGAGTTGTAGCCCCAGTAGTTGGCTAGGCCCCGGCGCACCAGGGCCGGCTCGGAGGTGAAGGCCTGGATCGGCAGGAGCTCCAGGCTGGTCACGCCGAGGCTCGTGAGGTGCTCGACCAGCGCCGGGTGGCCGAGCGCGGCATAGGTGCCGCGGATCTTCTCCGGTATGCCCGGGTGCCGCATCGTGAGCCCGCGCACGTGCGCCTCGTAGAGCACCATCTCGGTCCAGGGCACGTCTGGGCGGGTGTCCTGGCCCCAGTCGAAGACGTTCTGGTCGACCACGACGGAGCGCGGGACGTGGGCGGCGGAGTCGCGGTCGTCGGGCGTCTCCGGGTCGGTCCAGCCGTCACCGCCGACGACGTGGCCGTAGACCTCGGGCGCCCAGGCGACCTCGCCGTCCACGGCGTGGGCGTAGGGGTCGAGCAGCAGCTTGGCGGGGTTGTGCCGGTGGCCCTCGTCCGGCGCCCACGGGCCGTGCACGCGGAAGCCGTAGTGGGCTCCCGCCACCAGCTCGGGCACGACGTCCCACCAGATCCCGTGGGCGTTGCGGCGCAACGGGATCCGGCGCTCGCCGGAGGGGGTGGACAGGCATACCTCGACCGCGCTCGCGTGGCGGGCGAGCACCGCGACCTCGGGCCCGGCGTCGGTGCGGGTCAGGCCGAGCGGGGGCGGGCGCTCGATGCTGCGGCGCGGGCGGACCAGGGCGGCCATGCGTCAGACCGCGGGGAAGGCGGAGACGAGCCGGTCGGCGTCGAAACGGGGGGCGGGAACCCGGGCGTGGGCGGCGAGAGCGCCCCAGGGCTGGTCTTGGAGCGCGGGGGCCTCGAGGTCCAGCAGCTGGACCGCCTCACGGTCCAGCGTGGTGAAGAAGTCCTCGAACTTGAAGGTGTCGCCGTGCAGCTTCTTCTCCCCGATCCGCAGCCAGGTCCACGGCACCTCGTAGGCCTGGGCGACGACGAGCCCGTGCAGCGAGGACGAGATGCAGGCTCGCGCGCTCGCGATCTGGTCCACCACCTCCTCCGGCCCCTGGCGCACGTCCACGACCACCACGTCGTCGGGCAGCTGCGGCGGGAGCAGGTCGAGGTGCATGTAGTGCGGCACCAGGGCGATCCGGTCGCGGGTGTGCGACGACGGCCTGGGGGCGTACCACCGGGGGAGGAGGAGAGCCGGGTCGCCGTAGACCTCCGGGACGCTCCAGCCGAGGTCCCGGCCCAGGGCCTCTCGGGTGAGCCGGCCGCGCACGGCGTGGACCTCCCGGGGCGCCCGCTCGGCGAGGTGGGCGACCTTGGTGGGCGACAGGCCCCCGATGAGACCCGATCCCCAGATGCGTGCCCCGGGTCGCTCGAGGTGCGCGGCGATGGAGCCGACCGTGAACAGGCCCGGGTCCTCGGAGGGGAACGAGCGCACGTTGATCGCGGGTCGCCCGGTGAGGCTCTGGACGATGAGGGGTCCCAGGACGTCGCCGAAGTTGGGTTTGGCGTCCCACCACTGCGTGGGGACGAGACCGGACTCCTCGGGCCGGGGGCCGGCGTCGAGGAAGAGCCGGAAGCGGTCGATCAGCGCGGTGAGCCCCTGTGCGGCCCGGGCCGCGTCCGAGGGCCCCTCGGGGAGGCGTGCCACGTGGTGCAGCTCGACCCCGTGGCGTCGCACCATCCGCGCCTCACCCACGAGCGTGTTGCGCAGGAAGCGGGCGGAGGTCCGGCCGCGCGGCCGCGCGGTGATCTCCCAGCCCGCCTCGGCCCGGGCGACCTCCAGGCTGACATCCAGCCCGGGGACGAGGTGCTCGAAGCAGACGGCGTCCCGCGTGGGGAGGTGGTAGCCGACGTCGGCGGCGCCGAGGGTGGCTCTGAGCTGCGCGGCCAGCGCCGGCGCGAGCGAGGCCAGCGAGGGATCGACGGAGCGAGGGTCGACCTGCGCCGCCGCAGGGCCGGTGACGGGGGGATGCGTGAGGCGGCCCGGGCGTCGGCGCAGGCTCAGGTTGCCCCGCTGGGTGACGTAGGGCTCGACGAGCGGCAGCGAGGCCCGGACGGCTGACCGGTCGGCCTGCACCCGGATGTCGTGCCGGGTCCGGCGCAGCCCGGCGAGGAGCAGGACGGAGACGTCGTGGGTGCCGGTGGCCAGCCGCTCGAGATCGGCCGCGGACAGGACCCCGCACAGGTGGACGGTCGCGCCGGTGCGGCTGACCTCGTCCAGCGCGACGGGGACGAGGTCGTGCCCGCCCCGTGCCCGCAGCTCGGCGATCGCACGGTGGCCGGTCCCTCCCGCCTGCACCACGATCTCCAGGGTCAGGTCGTCCAGGGGTCCACGACGCAGCTCCACCAGGCGGGCGGACGGGGTCGTCGTCCCGGCACGCCGACGGACTGCTCGTGCCAGCCCGAGGAACCGTCGTCCACCGACACCTGACACGTCGACCAACACCCATCCTTCGAAGAGTCCGGCCCGGTGGCGGGACGGAGGAAAACTCTATCCAACGCCTACCGACGAGCCCCGGACACGGCTCGGGCCGCTGTGCTACAACTCGTGGAGCCGTGGACCGCCCGCGGCGCCGGGCACGTCGGGAACCTGTCGTCCGTCAGGAGGCGAGCATGAGCACCGAGGCACCGTCCGCACCCCCGCAGGATGAGGCGGTCCGGGTCTCCGTCGTCGTGCCGGTCTACAACGCCATGCCCTACCTGCAGACGCTGATGGACTCCCTGCTCGCTCAGGACCTCGGGCCGGAAGCCTACGAGGTCGTCGCTGTCGACGACGGCTCGAGCGACGACGGTCCCCAGCTCCTGGACGACCTCGCGGCGACCCACCGGCAGCTGCGCGTCGTCCACCAGGACAACAGCGGGTGGCCGGGGATCCCGCGCAACCGGGGCACCGCGCTCGCCCGGGGGCGGTACGTGTTCTACGCCGACGCCGACGACGTGATGGCGCCCGACGCGCTGCGTCGGATGGCGGACCTGGCGGACGAGCACGGCAGCGACGTCGTGGTCCCGCGCTCGCTCGGCGTCGGGCGCTACGTCCCGGACCTGTTCGCGCAGACCCAGGTGGACGCCGACCTGGAGAAGGTCTTCCGCACCCTGACGCCGCAGAAGTTGTTCCGCCGCACCTTCCTGGAGCGGGAGGGGCTCTCCTTCCCGGAGGAGAAGGTGCGGCTCGAGGACGGGATGATGCTGGCTCGGGCCTACCTGCTCGCCGACCGTGTCTCCTTCCTGGGCGGTGAGGTCGCCTACCACCTGATCTCGCGCGACGACGGGCAGAACATCAGCGTCCAGGCCTTCGACCCCGACGGCTACACCTGGTCGATCGGTGAGGTCGCCCGGCTGATCCGGGAGAACGACCCCGACACGGCGCGGGCCGACCGGGTCGTGCTCGACCTGTACCGGCGCAAGTGCCTGAAGTTCTACCAGCCCGCGCGGTGGTCGACGATGCCGAGGGCGCGCCGGGAGAAGTTCCTGGCCGCGCACCGCCGGTTCATGGACGTCCACATCCCGCCGGCCCTCGAGGACCAGCTGGCCGAGCCCTTCCGCACCCGCTCGCGACTGGTGCGCGCAGGCGACGCCGCCGGCCTGGACCTCGAGGCCCGGGAGAGCCGGGACCGTGCCCTCGTGGGGGCGCTCGTGGCCTCGGCGACGTGGCGGCGACTCGGAGGCCTGCGCCTGTCCGTGGAGGTCCACGGTGCACGGGCCGGGGAAGAGCACCGGCCGCTCCACCTGGTCCTGCGTCGACGAGGGGGGGACGTCGTGGAGACCCTCGACCTCGGTTCGCCCGGCCGTGTCGAGCGGCCCGAGGGGCGGCCGTGCGTCTCCGTCTTCGACGTGAGCGTCCCGACCGCCGCGCTCTCCGCCGGGGCCGGGACCACGCTGGACCTCTACATCCAGGTCGAGGGGGAGAAGGACCGGACGCGCCTGGCGGCACCGTTGGTGTCGGTGCTCCCGCCGGCCCGCTCCGGGAACCGGGTCTACAGCACGGTGCAGAACAACCTCAGCATCGAGTGCGGCGTCGGCTGACCCGGGTCGGGGCGCTGGGCCGCGGTCGAGCCGTTACGTTGGATCCATGAGTGATCCGACCTCGCTGCCCAACTTCCCGCCCCCGCCGCAGGAGCACCCGCTGACCGGGCGGGTCCTCGACGCGCTGCAGGACCTGCAGATGTCGCCCAACCTCGACAAGGCCGGTGACGTCTCTTTCGAGGTGCAGAACCAGAAGCTCTTCGTCAAGGTCATCGAGGGCGAGCAGTTCGACATCATGCGCGTCTTCGGCCAGTGGCAGATCGCGAGCAGCGTGCCCGAGGACCTGCTGACCCGGCTCAACGGCTGCAACGACGTGACGCTCGGTGTCAACCTGGTCAAGGCCGGGATCGCCTCCGGCAACCTGGTGCTCGCGGTCGAGCAGATCATCGCCCGCGCCGAGAAGCCCAAGCCCAAGATCCAGATCGCGACCGGCCTGCTGCTGCAGGCGCTGCAGCTGTGGCACCGCAACGTCGTCGCCAAGTCCCAGGCCGAGCAGGGCCTGGAGCCCGAGCTGCCCGAGGGCGCCCCGGAGGGCACCGAGGTCGGGCCATGGCTGTCGGTCGGGCCGCAGAGACGTTCCGGTGGTGGTCAGGGCGCGCCGGGCGGTGGCGGCGTCGGCGAGGACACGCCCGACGCCTCCGGCGAGGGCTCCCCGCGGGACGACGCGTGAGCAGGACCGTCCCCACCGCCAGCGACTTCGTCCGGGTCGAGGTCAAGGAGGGGGTCGGGACCATACGGGTCGACCGGCCGAAGATGAACCCGCTCTCCATCGAGGTGCAGGACGCCCTCGGCGAGGCCGCCGGGATCGTCGCGGACGACGACGAGGTTGCCGCTGTCGTGCTCTACGGCGGCGAGAAGGTCTTCGCGGCGGGCGCGGACATCAAGGAGATGCAGGACATGTCCTACACGGACATGGTCCGGCGCGCCCCGGTCATCCAGGAGTGCTTTTCCGCCGTCGCGCGCATCCCCAAGCCGGTCGTCGCCGCGATCGAGGGGTATGCCCTCGGCGCCGGCAACGAGCTCGCGCTCTGCGCCGACTTCCGGGTCGCCGCGTCGGACGCCAAGGTCGGGCAGCCGGAGATCCTGCTCGGGGTCGTCCCCGGGGCCGGGGGGAGCCAGCGGCTGGCGCGGCTCGTCGGGCCGGCCAGGGCCAAGGACCTCGTCTTCAGCGGGCGGATGGTCGACGCAGACGAGGCCCTGGCCATGGGGCTGGTAGACCGGCTCGCGGAGCCGGGGCAGGCATACCAGGTGGCGCGGGAGATGGTCTCGGGCTACGTCGGCGGCCCCGCCCTCGCGCTGCGCGCGGCCAAGGAGGCGATCGACCGCGGCCTGGACGGTGACCTCGAGACCGGGCTCGCCATCGAGGCGATGCAGTTCGCCGGCGTCTTCGCCACCGAGGACCGCAAGATCGGCATGACCTCCTTCGTGGAGGAAGGACCGGGCAAGGCGCGCTTCATCGGCCGCTGACCACCGAGCGTCGCTCGTGGTTGCCCCACGCCCGACCGAGCGTCGCCTGTGGTTGCCGACGGCCTCGCTGCCCACCACACGCGACGCTCGGTGGGTCTCTGGGTGTCCACCAGCGACGCTCGATCGGCAAGTGGAGAACGTGACTAGTTGACATGACTGACTAGTCAGAGACATGATCTAGTCATGGAAGGCGATCAGTGGCCGGGCGAGTGGCTCCGCGGCGTGCTCGGGGTGTGCGTGCTGCGCATCCTGCTCGACGGGCCGAGCTACGGCTACGCCATCACCCAACGCCTCGGCGAGGCCGGGCTGGGCACGGTCAAGGGGGGCACCCTCTATCCCCTGCTCGCCCGCCTCGAGGACGCCGGGCACCTGGCGGTCGAGTGGCGCCCCGGCGAGGGCGGACCCGGCCGCAAGTTCTACGCCCTGACCGAGCAGGGACGTCATCACGCCGGTGAGCAAGCCGCTCGCTGGGCCGACTTCACCACTGTCACGCGGGGGCTGACCGATGCGGCCGCCCGCACCCCCGAGCCGGAAGCGAGCACGCCATGAACGCCACCTCCAAGCGCCCCACCGCCAACCCCGAGCGGCTCGCCCCCAACGTAGAGCCCCGGTGGGTGCGCGCCTTCGTCACCGAGCAAAACCTGCGCGGTGTCGCGCCACGTGTCATCGGCGACCAGCTCGCCACCGTCGAGAGCCACGTCCGGGAGGCGGACGAGCCCGCCGCCGAGCCTTCGGCGAACCCGTCGCGTATGCCCGTGCGCTGCCGGAGGGGGAGCCGTGGCGGCTGGGCCGGCGCACCGTCGTCGAGCTGGTCCTCGGCCTCGCGGGGATGCTGCTCGTCCTGGACGGCTTCCAGGCCTGGCTGGCCGACGGCCCGGTCCGGATCACGACCGGCTACCTCGCCGTCCTGGCGATCACCGCGCTCTGCACGGCCGCCCTCCTGCTCCGCCCGACGGCGCTGCTGCGGCTGGTCGTGGACCGGCCCGCGCTGGCCTGGGGCGTCATGATCGCGCCGTTCGCGGTCTTCGTGGTCTGCCTGCTCCTGCTGCGCGCCGAGGTCGCGACGCTCCCCGTCCTGCCGGTCGCCCTCCTCGGGGTGGTGGCCCTCGCGGCCTCGAGCACGCTGGCCGCGCTCAACCCGGAGGAGGAGGACGAGATCACCGGCCCGGGCGAGGCGCCCCGTCGCAGCGCCGTGGCCCGCCGGCTCGGCGTCCTGCTCTACCCGCTGCTCACGCTGGCCGTCATGGCGATCACCTGGGTGCCGACGCTCTTCGCGTGACCCCGCTTCCGGCATACCTCTCCCGGGTGTCGTTGACGCGCGCGTCAAGTGGCATCATGGCGTCAACGACCACCCACAACCACGAGGACGTGAGCAGTGAACATCGTCGTCTGTGTGAAGTACGTGCCCGACGCCCAGGGCGACCGCGCCTTCGAGGCGGACCACACCACCGACCGTGAGGGCGTGGACGGCATCCTCTCCGAGCTGGACGAGTATGCCGTCGAGGAGGCCCTGAAGATCGTCGAGGCGGGCGAGGGCGAGGTGACCGTGCTCACCATGGGCCCGGACGACGCCGCCACCGCCGTCAAGAAGAGCCTGCAGATGGGCGCTGACAAGGGCGTGCACGTCCTCGACGACGCCATCGCCGGCTCGGACTCGGTCGCCACCTCGCTGATCCTGGCCGAGGCGATCCAGAAGATCGGCGACGTCGACCTGGTCCTCACCGGCCTGGCCTCGACCGACGGCGTGATGTCCGTCGTGCCGGCGATGCTCGCCGAGCGCCTGGGTATGCCGCAGGTCACCTTCGCCTCCGAGCTCACCGTCGAGGGCGGGTCGGTGACGATCCGGCGCGACAACGAGTCCGTCTCCGAGACCGTCGAGGCCAGCCTGCCGGCCGTCGTCTCGGTCACCGACCAGATCAACGAGCCGCGCTACCCCTCCTTCAAGGGCATCATGGCGGCCAAGAAGAAGCCGGTGGAGACCTGGGGCCTGGACGACCTCGGCATCGACGCCGCCCAGGTCGGGCTCGGGGCCGCCTGGACGATGGTCACCGACACCCAGGCCCGCCCGCCGCGCGAGGCCGGTCAGGTCGTCACCGACGAGGGCCAGGGCGGCGAGGCGCTCGCCCAGTTCCTCGCCGACCGCAAGCTGGCCTGACCCGACCACGACATCCCAAGGAGCCATCGACATGAGTGAAGTCCTCGTCCTGGTCGACCACGTCGACGGAGACGTCCGCAAGACCACCGCCGAGATGCTGACCGCCGCCCGTCGCCTGGGTGAGCCGTCGGCCGTCTTCGTCGGGCAGGGCTATGCCACGGCGAAGGAGGACCTCGCGCGCTACGGCGCCGCCAAGGTCTACCTCGCCGAGGACGCCGTCTACACCGACCACCTCGTCGCGCCCGTCGCCGAGCTGCTGGCCGACCTCGTCGGCCGGGTCTCGCCGGCCGCGGTCCTGGTCGCCTCGACCAACGACGGCAAGGAGGTCGCCGGGCGGCTCGCGATCAAGACCGGGTCCGGCATCGTCACCGACGCGGTCGACGTGCAGCCGGTCGACGGCGGTGTCGGCACGACGCAGTCGGTCTTCGCCGGCAACTACACGGTCACCACCACCGTCACCCGCGGCACCCCGGTCGTCACCGTCAAGCCCAACAGCATCAGCGCCGAGGAGGCCCCCGCCAGCCCGGCTGAGGAGGCCGTCTCGGTCGAGGTGTCCGAGGTGGCGCGGGCGGCCCGGGTCACCGCCCGGGCGGAGAAGGAGAAGTCGGACCGGCCCTCGCTGACCGAGGCCTCGATCGTCGTCTCCGGCGGGCGCGGCACCGGCGGCGACTTCGGCCCGGTCGAGTCCTTCGCCGACTCCCTCGGCGCCGCGGTCGGGGCGTCCCGCGCCGCCGTCGACGCCGGGTGGTACCCGCACTCGCACCAGGTCGGCCAGACCGGCGTCTCGGTCAGCCCGCAGCTGTATGTCGCGGCCGGCATCTCCGGCGCGATCCAGCACCGCGCCGGCATGCAGACCTCGAAGGCCATCGTCGCCGTCAACAAGGACGAGGAGGCCCCGATCTTCGAGCTCGTGGACTTCGGCGTCGTCGGCGACCTGTTCACCGTCCTGCCGCAGGCGGCCGAGAAGGTGCAGCAGCACAAGGGCTGAGTCGGGCACCCGGCATACCGGGGGAAGCGACCCCTCGGGATGACCTGGGCACGGTTGCGCACCGCGGACGGCGTCGAGAGCGCTGCTTCTGGTGCACAGCCTTGCCCAGGTCGCCGCAGGGTCGCGGTATGCCCCAGCCTGACGAGGGCGCGACCCGTCCCGCGCGCGGGTGCGCCCGACCCGACCGGCCGCTCGTAGACTGGCTGACCGTCATGAGCACCCCGCCCAGCCCGCAGCCCCAGGCCGCCCACGCCTACCTCGACCACGCCGCGACGACGCCGGTGCTGGACGAGGTGGTCGAGGTGGTCGCGCGGGAGATGCGGCAGACCGGCAACGCCAGCTCGCTGCACGACCCGGGCCGCCGGGCGCGGCGGGTGGTCGAGGAGTCCCGCGAGCAGGTCGCGGAGGCCCTGGGTGTCCGTCCGTCCGAGGTGATCTTCACCTCCGGCGGCACCGAGGCCGACAACCTCGCGGTCAAGGGCACGTATGCCGCGCGACGGGCCGGCGACCCGCGGCGGGACCGCCTCGTCGTCAGCGGCGTCGAGCACCACGCCGTCCTCGACCCGGTCGAGCACCTGGTCACCCACGAGGGTGCCCGGGTCACCTGGGTGGAGCCGGACGCCCAGGGCAGGATCACCGCTGACGCGCTCCGGCAGGCGCTCGACGCCGACGGTGGGCCTGAGACCGTCGCCCTGGTCAGCGTCATGTGGGCCAACAACGAGGTCGGCACGATCCAACCGGTGTCCGAGCTCGCGACCATCGTCCATGAGCACGGCATACCGGTGCACTCCGACGCCGTCCAGGTGCTGGGCCAGGCCCCGCTCGACCTGAGCCAGGTGGACCTGGGGGTCGTCACCGGGCACAAGGTCGGCGGGCCGCTCGGGGTCGGCGTGCTGACCGCCGGCCGCGACCAGGCCCCGGTGCCGCTGACCCACGGCGGTGGCCAGGAGCGCGGACTGCGCTCGGGCACGCTCGACACCCCGGCCATCGCCGGTCTCGCGCTCGCCGTCACGCACGCCGCGGAGCACCAGGAGAGCCACGCGCTGCACCTCGCCCGGCTCCGCGACGGCCTGGTCGAGGGCGCACTCGCCCTCGACCCCGGCATCAGCGTCTCCGGCCCCTGGACCCGTGGCGACACCACGGCACGCCTCGCCGGCAACGCCCATCTCCAGGTCGCCGACTGCGAGGGCGACTCGCTGCTCTACCTGCTCGACGCGGCCGGCGTCGCCTGCTCGACCGGCTCCGCCTGCCAGGCCGGGGTGCCGCGACCGAGCCACGTGCTGCTGGCGATGGGCATACCGGAGGAGCAGGCGCGAGGTGCGCTGCGGCTCACCCTCGGGCACGGGTCGAGCCAGGCCGACGTCGACGCCTTCCTCGCCGCGCTGCCGCCCGCCCTCGACCGCGCCCGGCGCGCGCACGCCGCGAGCCGCCGCCCGAGCACCCCGGCGAGGAGCGCCTGATGCGGGTCGTCGCCGCCATGAGCGGCGGGGTCGACTCCGCCGTCGCCGCCGCGCGCATGCTCGACGCCGGTCACGAGGTCGTCGGCGTGCACCTGGCGCTCGCCCAGTCCGCCTCCACCCTGCGCGAGTCGGCGCGCGGCTGCTGCACGATCGAGGACGCCGGGGACGCGCGCAGGGTCGCCGACCGGCTCGGCATCCCGTTCTACGTCTGGGACATGGCGCAGCGCTTCCGCGAGGACGTGGTCGAGGACTTCGAGCGGGAGTATGCCGCCGGCCGCACCCCGAACCCCTGCCTGCGGTGCAACGAGAAGATCAAGTTCGCCGCGCTGCTGGACAAGGCGCTCGCGCTCGGCTTCGACGCGGTCGCCACCGGGCACTACGCCCAGATCGAGGAGCACGAGGACGCCTCGCGCCGGGCGGGGTGCGCCGCGAGCTGCACCGCGCGGTCGACCTTGCGAAGGACCAGTCGTACGTCCTCGGTGTGCTCGACGCCGACCAGCTGGCCCGCAGCTTCTTCCCGCTGGGCGACACCACCAAGCCGCAGATCAGGGACGAGGCGCGGCGGCGCGGGTTCTCGGTCGCGAAGAAGCCGGACAGCCACGACATCTGCTTCATCGCCGACGGCGACACCCGCGGCTACCTCGCGAAGCGGCTCGGCGCCGAGCCGGGGCCGATCGTCGACGCCGAGGGGGAGGTGCTGGGCGAGCACGGGGGCGCGCACGGCTACACCGTCGGGCAGCGGCGTGGTCTGGGGCTCAAGGTCCCGCCCGCCGACGGCAGCAAGCGGTATGTCGTCTCCACCGACACCCGCACCAACACCGTCGTCGTCGGCCCGGAGGAGCTGCTCGGCGTGGACCTCGTCGAAGGCGACCACCTGCGCTGGTGCGGTGCGCCACCGCCGGTCGGCACCGAGCTGGCCCTGGGGGCGCAGATCCGGGCCCACGGCCAGGAGTACGCTGCCCGGGTGAGCGTGGGGACGCAGGGGGATGAGGGCATACCGGAGCGGGTCACGGTGCGGCTCGACGAGCGGATCCGGGGCGTCGCGCCCGGACAGTCCGTGGTGCTCTACGACGGGACGAGGGTGGTGGGGTCGGCCACCATCGCGAGCACGGGGAGGGCCGCAGGATGATCCGGATGCTGGAGCCCAGGTGGTGGTTGTCCGAGGTCCGCCGCGTCGTCCTGGTGTCGCCGCTGGGCGTGCTCGTCGTGTTCCTCGCCGTCAGGTTCGGTGTGGTCGAGGCCGACGGTGACCGGCTCAACTACGACACCGTCGTGATCTGGTTCATCGCCTACCTCATCCTGTACACCGGGGTGACCCTGGTGGCCTTCGCCCGCTCGACCCGCCGCCAGGTGCACACCTGGGCACAGACCGAGGACCGCGGCACCTGGGCACAGCGCTACCTGCTCGGCACCGCGCCCGGGCCCGGCATGTCCATCTTCGTCGGTGCGACCGCCCTGCTGGTCACCGTCCTGTGGTTGCCGGGGGAGCTGTTGACGACCTCGCTCGGTCCGGCGGCGCGGACCTGGCTCGCGGTGCTGCTGGTGGTGGCGGCGTGGACGACCGTGGCGGTCTCGTTCACCGTGGCCTACCTGGTCGAGGACGTCCAGAGCGACGGCGCCGCTCTGGGCTTCCCAGCGACCCCGCAGGAGGTTGACCGTGAGTTCCTCGACTACGTCTACCTCGCGGTCGCGGTGTCGAGCACCTTCGGCACGACCGATGTCGACCTCCGCACGCCGGACGTGCGTCGCACCGCGACGGTGCACACGTTGGTCGCCTTCGTCTTCAACACGGTCGTGCTGGCCGTGGTCGTCAGCCTGCTGGCGTGAGTGCACGGGAGGAACCCGTCCGGCCCCGTCACCGTCAGAGGGGAGCAGGCCCGGTCACCGGGGCTGGTCTCGAGGAGGAGACATGGACAGTGGGATGAAGGACGACAGAGCTGTCTCGTCGGACGGCGTCGACGCGATCGTGGCACAGACCCGCGCGGAGTGGGCCCGGCGGCGACCGGCGCAGGTGCGCTGGGCGCAGTGGTTGATGTACGCCGGCGCAGCCCTCGCGGTGGTGCGTCAGGTCACGATCTGGGCCGGTGCGGAGCGCGGGCCGGGAGACCCGTCGCTGCTCGTCGGGGCCCTGCTCTGGGGCGGCGTCGTGGCCGCCCTCTGGCTGGTCCTGGCGGGGTGCGTCGGGGCAGGGATGAGCTGGGCGCGCTGGGTGGTCTCGGTGCTCGCGGTCTTCACGCTCGTGACGACTCTCTCGTGGCTCATCTGGCCCGTGGTCGCTCCCACGGCGACGGATCTGCTGCTCACGGTCCCGGAGATCCTCATCTCGGTCGGTGTCCTGGTGCTGATGTGGGTGCGGCCGGCGCGAGACTTCTTCCGCACCGAGAGTCCGACCGGCTGAGAGCCCGCGCGCGGCGTGCCGATGTCGCCCGGCGCCACCGTCTACAGTGAGCGCCGTGGTCGACGTCACCGGCATCGGATCCTGGCCCGGCACCGACGTGCGCGAGGCGCTGCGGGTGATCCGGGGCCAGCTCGGCGACGTGCAGCACGACGGCGTCTCGACCGTCCCCTACCTCCCGGAACTGCCTGCCCGCGGCCCGAGTGCCGACATGATCGGCCGGGCCGCGCACCTGCTCGTCGACCTGCCGGTGGACCTGCAGCCGCAGGGGTGGCGGCTGGTCGACCGCCCAGGCCGCGACGCCGAGCGGGCCGGGTCGCTGCTCACCCAGGATCTCGACGAGCTGGCCGAGGCCTTCGACGGCTACGCCGGACCGCTCAAGGTGCAGGTCGCCGGGCCGTGGACGCTGGCCGCCTCGCTGTGGCGCCCGCTCGGCGACCGGGTGCTCGACGACCCCGGCGCGACCCGCGACGTGGCGGCGTCGCTGACCGAGGGGGTTGCGGCATACCTGACGCGGGTGCAGTCGCTCGTGCCGGGCGCCGAGCTGATGCTGCAGGTCGACGAGCCCTCGCTCACCGCGGTGCTGGCCGGGCGGATCCGGTCGGAGTCCGGTTATCGCGTGCTGCGCAGCCCCGAGCGGGGCGAGGTGGTGACGCTGCTGCGGCAGGTGCTCGACCAGCCCACCGGCGAGGTATGCGGTGTGCACACCTGCGCCTCCGACCCGCCGGTCGACGTGCTGGCCGGGAGCGGCGCCGACTTCGTCGCGCTCGACCCGGAGCAGGTGGGGCGTGGCCGCTTCGAGCAGGTCGCCGCGGCGGTGGAGGGCGGCGTGCGACTGTGGGCCGGTGTGGACCCGTGGTCACCGGATCCTGCCGAGCCGTTGCTGCGTCGGTGGCAGGAGGTGGGGCTGTCACCGGCCGCTCTCGCCGAGGTCGGTCTGACCCCGCCGTGCGGACTGGCCTCCGCCGCGCCGGACGATGCGCTCGACGCGACGCGCGGGCTCGTCCAGAGTGCGCTCAGGCTCGCTGAGCGTGCTGACGCCTGAATCACACCCGTCCCGCTAGGCTACGGGCGTCACGCGTGCGCACCGGCACGCTCCACGGAAGGGGAATCATGACGCAGAACCCGGGCCAGGACCCGTACCAGCACGACCCGAACGCGCCGCAGCCCGAGGGCGGCTACCAGTCGGCGCCCAGCTACGACAACGCCGGCGCGGGCCACGGCGGTCCGGTCGCCAAGCCGGGCTCGGTGGGTCTGGCCGAGAAGCTCATGTATGTCGGTGGTGCCCTGGCGCTCGTCAGCGGCATCCTGGCGCTCACCACCCCGGAGGACCAGCTGCGCCAGCAGGTCGAGGAGCAGCTCGAGGCCTCTGGTCAGGCGGTCGACCCGGCCATCGTGGACGCCTCGGTCTCCAGCGCTCCCATCATCGGCCTCGTGACGGCGATCATCATCGCCGCCATCTGGTTCCTCATGGGCTTCCTCAACGGCAAGGGCAAGAGCTGGGCGCGCATCGTCGCGACCATCCTCGGTGTCATCAACGTGGTGACGACCCTGCTCAGCCTCATCGGCACGAGCATGATGCCGGGCTCCGCGGCGGGCGGCACGCTCAACCTCGTCGTGTCGCTGGTCAGCGCTGTCCTCGCGGCGGTCATCGTCTTCATGCTGTGGAAGAAGGAGTCGACCGCCTACTTCAAGAGCACCAGCTGAGCCGGGTCTGACCGACCAGCACGAGGGGCTGGTGTCGGTGGCGTGCAGCACAATGAGCACGTGACCGACGCCAGCCCCTCGACGCATACCCCCGCCGCCACCGACGAGGCCCCGCCGCCCGAGGACGCGCGGCGCCGCGCGACCGAGCTCGCCGAGCAGATCCGGGGCCACCAGTTCGCCTACTACGTCCGCGACGCACCCACCGTCAGCGACGGCGAGTTCGACGCGCTGCTGCGCGAGCTGGAGGAGCTGGAGGAGGCATACCCCACGCTGCGGACGCCGGAGAGCCCGACCCAGCAGGTCGGCGGCACCTTCTCCACCGAGTTCACCGCGGTCGACCACCGCGAGCGCATGCTCAGCCTCGACAATGCCTTCTCGCCGCAGGAGCTGGACGAGTGGTTCGAGCGGGTCGAGCGCGAGGCCGGCGGTGCGGAGGTGCACTACCTCTGCGAGCTCAAGATCGACGGACTGGCGGTCAACCTGCTCTACCAGGACGGCGTCCTGACGCAGGCCCTCACCCGCGGCGACGGCCGCACCGGGGAGGACGTCACCCTCAACGTCCGCACCATCGAGGGGGTGCCGCACCGGCTGACCCCGCCGGAGGACCAGGGCGAGGGCGAGGACATACCCATTCCCGAGCTGGTCGAGATCCGCGGCGAGGTCTTCTTCCCGCTCGAGGGTTTCGCCGAGCTCAACGCCTCCCTCGTCGAGGCCGGCAAGCCGCCCTTCGCCAACCCGCGCAACTCGGCGGCCGGGTCGCTGCGGCAGAAGGACCCGCGCGTCTCCGCCAGCCGCCCGCTGCGCATGCTGGTGCACGGCATCGGCGCACGCCAAGGCTTCGACATCACCGAGCAGTCACAGGCCTACGCCGTGCTCAAGGCGTGGGGTATGCCGGTCAGCGAGCGGGCGAAGGTCGTCGCCACACCCGCCGAGGTGCACGAGATCGTCCACTACTACGGCGAGCACCGGCACGACGTCGAGCATGAGCTGGACGGCGTCGTCGTCAAGGTGGACGAGGTGGCCGTGCAGCGCCAGCTCGGCGCGACCTCGCGGGCGCCACGGTGGGCGATCGCCTACAAGTACCCTCCGGAGGAGGTCACCACGAAGCTGCTCGACATCCGGGTCGACGTCGGCCGGACCGGGCGGGTCACGCCCTACGGCGTCATGGAGCCGGTGCTCGTCGCCGGGTCGACCGTGGAGCGGGCCACGCTGCACAACCAGTACGAGGTCCGCCGCAAGGGCGTGCTCATCGGCGACACCGTCGTGCTGCGCAAGGCCGGCGACGTCATCCCCGAGATCCTCGGGCCGGTGGCCGACCTGCGCACCGGGGACGAGCGGGAGTTCGTCATGCCGACGCACTGCCCCTCGTGCGGCACCGAGCTGGCCGCCCAGAGGGAGGGCGACAAGGACATCCGCTGCCCCAACAGCAAGGAGTGCCCGGCACAGCTGCGGGAGCGGCTCTTCAGCCTGGCCGGGCGGGGCGGCTTCGACATCGAGGCGCTGGGCTACGAGGGCGTCACCGCGCTGCTGGACGCCGGGGTCATCCGCAACGAGGCGGGCCTGTTCGGGCTGGCCCACGGCACCCCGGAGCAGCCGCCCACCGCCGAGGAGGAGCGCGCGGACCGCGAGCGCCTCGTGGCGGTGCCGCTGTTCACCCGGTCGGCCAAGAAGGCGGACCCGCCGGAGACCGTGGTCGAGGGCCGGGTGCTCTCCGCCAACGGCGAGCGGCTGCTGGCGCACCTGCGCGGGGCGAAGGACCAGCCGCTCTGGCGGGTGCTCGTGGCACTGTCGATCCGGCACGTGGGGCCGACGGCGGCGCGGGCGCTCGCGACCGAGTTCGGGTCGATGGAGGCCATCCGGTCGGCCTCCGTGGAGGAGTTGGCCGCGACCGAGGGGGTGGGCCAGATCATCGCCGAGTCGGTGGTCGCGTGGTTCGACGTCGACTGGCACCGGGAGGTCGTCGAGCAGTGGGCCGCCGACGGGGTGCGCATGGCGGACGAGCGTGACGCCTCGATCGAGCGCACGCTGGAGGGGAAGACGGTGGTCGTGACCGGCTCGCTCGAGGGTTTCTCGCGGGACGAGTCCAAGGAGGCGATCATCGCCCGCGGCGGCAAGGCGGCCGGGTCGGTGAGCAAGAAGACCGACTACGTCGTCGTCGGCGCCAACGCCGGGTCCAAGGCCGCCAAGGCCGAGGAGCTGGGGGTCCCGGTGCTCGACGAGGAGGGCTTCGCGCGGCTGCTGGCGTCGGGCGAGGCCTGATAGACGGGGCCGTCAGAGCGCGTCGACACCGAGGACCGGGTCGGTGATGCGGCGCAGCGGGCTCAGCCACTCGCCCGGTATGCCGCTCGGGTGCGCCTCGGGCGCCCAGCGCAGGACGAGGGGACGGGCCAGGACCGCGTCGGTCAGGCCGGTGGCGGAGTAGCCGTCGGCGACCATGGCCTCCTCCATGGCGCGGAGCAGGTCCGGGGCGTGCCGACCCGCCAGGAACCACCGATCGAAGCAGGTCAGGTCCGCATCGGCTCCGCCGCTCTCTCGGTGCAGTCGCTCGTTCATGACCAGGCGCGCCTGGCCAGCCGGGGTGGCGTCCACACCGTTGACCAGAAGGGCGTGGCCGAGGGTCTCGCCGGGGCGCAGCAGAGGACCCGGTCGGATGCCATAACGGGTGATGAAGTTGGCTCGACGAATGAGGCGCACCCGCCCCGGGTCGAGCGTCGACCACGGCACGGCATACTCCCCACGGCGCCCCAGCACGAGCCCGTGGCGGCACACCCGGTGCTGCTCTGACCAGCCTCGGACCCAGAAGGCTCCGGTGGCCAGCAACAGCGCACCAGCCGCGAGCACCGCCAACCAACGGCCGATCGCGTCGGGGGCCAGCGGCATCAGGAGCAGCAGCGCCGCCGGTGCAAGGACGACCAGAGTGGTTCCCCTCCAGCCCGGTGTCGCCCGGAAGGTCGCGAGCTCTGGACCCATGTCCGCCGGAGTCAGCTCCAGAAGTCCGCGGATCCGCAGGAGAGTGTCAGGATCGACGTCGTTGAACTCCTCGAAGCGACTCACCCGTCCTCTTCCCCCTCGTGGGAGGATCCCGACGTCGGGCGCAGCAGAGTGTGCAGGGCCGAGCGCGGCTCGGCGTCGTCGACGCTGCGGTAGCGGATGGTGGAGCCCTCCGCCAACTCTTGCGACACGACGGTGAACTCAGGGGAGACGATGACCCCCAGGCCGCTGGTCGTCCTCTCACCGACGACCTCCACGCGGGTCACGCTCGTCACCCCGAGGGCGTCGGCGAGCGGGGCCTCGGCGCCGCGCCGCATCGTGAGGAGCGCGGCGAGATGTGGTTCGACCCAGGTCTCGTAGGCGTCTTCGACCAGGTCGGCGTCGAACAACTGCCGAGCCTTGAGAGACCGGAGCGCGGCGCTCGTGGCAGCCTCTCGCTCGTCTTCGTTGAGCGAGGAAAGCCACGGGCTAGGGTACGCGACCCGTTGAGCACCCCGCCGATAGCCGACGTCGCGCGGATGATGGCGTCGCCGATGCCGCCGTCGCCAGCCAGACCGCCGTCCTCTTTGCCCAGTCCAACGACGCGCAAGGCGTCGGTGCGGATGTCATTGCCTACATGTGTGAGCATGCGAGCCTCACTGGTCAGCGCGTCCGGGTCCCCTCCGGCAAAGGTCATGGTGACTCCTCCCCGTTACTCAGTTGCCTCCCGATCATAACGGTGGGCTGCTGCGACGCTGGCGCCCCGATCGGAGATGACCGTGGAAGTCTCGCCGGGGCAGGCATTCCCCGGCCGGTGGCACGGCTCAGACCGGTTGCTGCTCCGTCTGCTCGGCGGTGCGTAGCCCGAACCAGCTGATGACCCCGCCGCCCACGAGTAGCGCCGTGCAGGCCAGCATCGCCCACCGGTAGCCCTCGGTGAAGGCGACGGGATCGGCGTAGTCGTCGCCCGAGAGCCCGACGAGCGCCGGCAGGGCCGCCACCGACAGCAGCGAGCCGGTGCGGGCGACGGCGTTGTTGATGCCGCTGGCGAGCCCGGCATACCGGTCCGCGACCGCCGCGAGCACCGCCGCCGTGAGGGGCGAGACGAGCAGCGCGAGCCCGAGCGCGAAGACGACCATGCCGGGGACCACCCCGACCCATCCGGTGCCGCGCCCGATGCCGACCATGAGCACCGTCCCCACACCGCAGACGATCGGGCCGACGGTCATCGGGATCCGCGGCCCGATCCGGTCGGCCAGCGCCGCCGCCCGCGTCGAGAGCAGCAGCAGCGCCACCGTCACCGGCAGCCCGGCCAGCCCGGACGCGGTGGCCGACCACCCGGAGGTGACCTGGAGCTGGATGACGACGAAGAGCATGACCGCCCCGAGCGCGCCGTAGACCAGCAGCGTCATCGCGTTCGCCGCGGAGAAGACCCGGGAGCCGAAGAGGTGCAGCGGCACCAGCGGGTGTGACGCCCGCCGGCTCCACAGCAGGAAGGCCATCGCTGCGACAGCCGTCACCACCCAGGCCAGCCCGAGCGCCCACGTGGGGGACTCGGCGGCGGTGGTGAGCGCCCACGTCGAGGCGCCGAGGGTCACGACCACCAGCGCCGACCCGACGAGGTCGAAGCGGCCGCTCGACTCCTCGTCGCGGCTCTCCGGTGCCGACCACCACGCCAGCGCCATGACGGCCAGGCACAGCGGCACGTTGATCGCGAAGATCCAGCGCCAGCTCGTCGTGTCGACGATCGCGCCGCCCAGCAGCGGCCCGATCGCGGCGGCGATCCCGGAGACGCCGGCCCAGGTGCCGATGGCGGGCGCCCGGTCGCCGGGGGCGTAGCTGGCCTGGATCAGCGCCAGCGCGCCCGGCGTGAGCAGCGCCGCCCCGATGCCCTGCACGAGCCGGGCGGCGATGAGCTGGCCGGGGTCCTGCGCCAGCGCGCACAGCGCGGAGGCGACCATGAACCACGCCATGCCGATGAGGTAGACCCGGCGGCGGCCGATGCGATCACCGAGCGCACCGGCGACGAGCACGAGGGAGGCGAGCGAGAGCAGGTAGCCGCCCACCACCCACTGCAGCTGCGGCAGCGAGGCGGACAGCGACTCACCGATGGTGCGCAGCGCGACGTTGACGATCGACCCGTCGAGGATCGCCACCCCCGACCCAAGGGTCACGGCGGCGAGCATCGCCCGGCCGCGCGGCGAGCGCCGGTCCAGATATCCACCCTGCGGCTGATCCGTCACCGGCTCAGGGTAGGGCTCCCGGTGACGGGATCCGTCCCGCGGGCGATCCGCCGCCAGGGCGCGGGAGCCATCATGGAGGTATGCGCTCTCGACCTCTCTGGATCGTTCTCGTCGTGCTGCTGGCCCTGGTGGCGGTGGACCTCTACCGCGACGGCTCGCGTCTGGCGGCGGTGGGCTACGGTGTCCTGGCTCTCGGGATCGCCTGGTGGACCTCGCCCTGGCGCGGCCGCGGGGGCACGACCCAGGAGGAGGTGGCCGCGATGGCCGAGGAGGACCCGCGCAGCGACGTGGTCGTCTACTGGCGTCCGGGATGCGGCTTCTGCGCCATGCTCAAGGCACGGCTGGGGAGCCTGCGGGAGCGCGCCACCTGGGTCAACATCTGGGACGACGAGGACGCCGCCGCCTTCGTCCGCAGCGTCAACGACGGCAACGAGACGGTGCCCACCGTGGTGATCGACGGCATACCCCACACCAACCCGGACCCGCGACTGGTCAAGGAGCGGCTGCAGGCCGCCTGATGCCCACCGCCGGCGCTCACGACGAGCGGGAGGAGCTCTCAGCCGCGCCCCTGCTCCGTGAACGGCCGGACGCTGGAGGCGTCGCCGATGCTGTCGTGCGTGATGACGCCGAGGCCGCCCTCCCGAAGCAGCAGGATGGTGTGCACCGGCTCGAGCGACCCGTGCCCGGCACCGCGCGCGGCCTCGTGCAGGTCGGCCTCGATGAGACGGTGCCGCCGCAGCGCGCGCTCCACCGGGCGACCGTCGGCACAGAGCACGACCGGCGGGTGGTCGACGCCCCGTCCGGAATGTCCCGTGCCGGGTGGTGGTTGACGCCCTGGTGAGCGACCAGACCACCCCCACGACCCTGCTCGTCCTCCTCGGCAGCCTGCGCGCCGACTCGTCCAACCGGCGGCTGGCCGAGGCGGCGATCGCCCAGCTCCCGGCAGGCATTGCGGCCCACGTCAGCGTGCTGCCCGCGCTGTTGCCGCACTACGACCAGGACCTCGACGGCGACGACGTGCCCGAGGCCGTGACGACGTTCCGCGCGGAGGTGGCCGCCGCCGATGCGGTGCTGGTCGTCACCCCCGAGTTCAACGGCAGCCTGCCGGGCGTGCTCAAGAACGCCATCGACTGGGCGTCCCGCCCCCGCGGCTCGGCGCCGCTCGCGGGTATGCCGGTGGCCGTTCTGGGCGCGGCCGCGTCACCGCGCGCCGCGCAGTGGGCCCGCGAGGACGCCGTCCGCGTGCTCACCGTGGCCGGTGCCCGGCCGCTCGAGGCCACCGTGGGGCTCGGCTCCTCGCTGGAGGCCTTCGACGGTGAGGACCTGCTTGAGGCCGACGTCCTGGCGGCCGTGGCCGAGACGGTTCGGAGCCTGGTCAGCGAGCCGCTGGCGGCCTGAGCGGCTCGTCGACGGCGTGGTCCTCGTTGCCGAAGCTGTTGCCGGTCCCGTCGCCGTCCTGCGGGGAGACGTCCACGACGATCCCGGTCCGCACGTCGAGGATCACGAGGTATGCCGTCGGCAGGCTCTCCCGCGGCGTCGCCAGGGTGGGGTCGTCGGGGCCGTTTTCCAGCAGCCGGCTGGCCACGCTGTCCAGCAGCGGGCAGCAGCCGCACCGGGGGTCGTAGGTGTCGACGAGCGGACGGCATACCGCCTGCCAGGTGCGACGCCCCCGCAGCTCGACCTCAGCGACCTCGGTCACCCCGACGCCCGGCACGCCGCCGTCCGGCTGCTCACCCGGCAGCAGGCCGTCGGCCAGCTCGACCGGGTCGAGCATGGCGGTCCACCGGTAGTCGCCCCACATCGGGTCGGAGTGGTCCTGGTGCCAGCCCCGGGGCCTCGCCGAGACCAGCCCGTCCTCGCGGAAGGTCACGCCCTCGTCCCGGCCGGGCGGGACGTAGGGCGGAGGGGGCCCAGAGGGGCGTTCCTCCCCGGGCTCCCAGGCGAAGCCCACAGCCGTGCCGTACGGCACCTCGGTGTCGGTGAAGACCTCCCGCCCGTGCCGCACCGTGAGCCGCGGCTCCTCCCGGTCCAGCCAGGCCTGCGCCGGCTCGTCCCGCGCCACGGTGCCACCGTCCTGCGCGCGGTGGGTCCAGTGCAGCGTCGTGAAGCGCCACGGCGCGCTGCGCGCCAGCGCACGGAAGTCCTCCGCGTCCGGGGTATGGGTCAGGTCGGTGCTCACGCGGCGACGCTACCGGGCTCCCGGGCAGCCGGCGACGGCTTTTCCGGCCATGGCGCGCTCACTGAGCCCCTGGACGGACCTGGGCAAGGTTGTGCACGGCATACCGCGTCGAGAGTGCTGCCTGAGGTGCTCAACCTTGCCCAGGTCCGTGTCCCGGTGCGCAACCTTGCCCAGGTCGGGTCGCCGGTCACCGTGGCGTGGTCCCGTCCCGGTGCACGACTCTGCTCAGGTCGGGCCCAGGGGTATGCGCGCGCCCGCCCCCGGTGCCGGGCAACAGGGCCGCAACGCGCGCGACCTAGACTGGCGGCCATGTCCAACCTCTCGCGCGAGGACGTCGCGCACGTCGCCATGCTGGCCCGCATCCAGCTCGAGGACGCCGAGCTCGACCGCTTCGCCGGCCAGCTCGACCAGATCGTCGACTGGGTGGGCCAGGTCGGCGAGGTGGCCTCTGCCGACGTGCCCCCGATGTCCCACCCGATGCCGCTGACCAACGTCACCCGCCCGGACGAGGTGCGCCCGAGCCTGACCCGCGAGCAGGCCCTGGCCAACGCTCCGCAGGCGCAGGACGACCGCTTCGCGGTGCCGCGCATCCTGGACGAGGAGTGAGATGAGCGACACCACCACCCACGCCGCGTCGGGCGGGGGGTCGGCCGACGCCGACCTCACCCGGCTCACCGCGGTCGAGATGACCGACCGGCTCGCCGCCGGGACCATCACCTCGGTCGAGCTGACCCAGGCCCACCTCGATCGCATCGCGCGCCTCGACCCGACGCTCCACGCCTTCCTGCTCGTCGACGCCGAGGGCGCGCTCGCCACGGCAGCCGAGGTCGACGCGGCCCGCGCCGCGGGGGAGGAGCTGCCCCGCCTCGCCGGCGTCCCGGTCGCGGTCAAGGACATCGCCTGCACCCAGGGTCTGGCCACCACCGCGGGCAGCCGCATGCTGGAGGGCTTCGTGCCGCCCTACGACGCCACCATCGTGACCCGGCTGCGCGAGGCCCGGATGCCCATCCTCGGCAAGACCAACATGGACGAGTTCGCCATGGGCTCCTCCACCGAGCACTCCGCCTTCGGCCCGACCCGCAACCCGTGGGACCTCTCCCGCATCCCCGGCGGGTCCGGCGGCGGCAGCAGCGCGGCGGTCGCGGCATACCTCGCGCCGCTGGCGATCGGCTCCGACACCGGCGGTTCGATCCGCCAGCCCGCCGCGGTCACCGGCACGGTCGGCACCAAGCCGACCTACGGCGCGGTCAGCCGCTACGGCGTCATCGCGCTCGCCTCGAGCCTGGACCAGATCGGCCCGTGCGCCCGCACCGTCGCCGACGCCGCGCTCCTGCACGAGGTCATCGCCGGGCACGACCCGTTGGACTCCACCTCGGTCGACGCGCCGGTCCCCGACGTCGTCGGCGCGAGCGCCGCGGGTGACCTGACCGGCCTGCGGGTCGGCGTGGTGCGCGAGATCAGCGGCGAGGGCTTCCAGGCCGGCGTGCAAGCCCGCTTCGACGAGGCGCTGGAGCAGCTGCGCGCGCTCGGCGCCGAGATCACCGAGGTCTCCTGCCCGCACTTCGGGTATGCCATGGCCGCCTACTACCTCATCCTCCCCTCCGAGGCGAGCAGCAACCTGGCCCGCTACGACGCGATGCGCTACGGCCTGCGCGAGGTGCCGGACGGCAGCCCGAGTGCCGAGCAGGTCATGGGTGCCTCCCGCGAAGCCGGCTTCGGCGACGAGGTGAAGCGGCGCATCATCCTGGGCACGTATGCGCTGTCCAGCGGATACTACGACGCCTACTACGGCCAGGCGCAGAAGGTCCGCACCCTCATCGCCCGCGACTTCGAGGCCGCCTTCGAGCAGGTCGACGTGCTGGTCAGCCCGACCGCGCCGACCACGGCCTTCCCGATCGGCGACAAGACGCAGGACCCGATGGCGATGTATCTCAACGACATCGCGACGATCCCCGCCAACCTCGCCGGGGTGCCCGGTATGTCGATCCCGTCCGGCACCGCCGACGAGGACGGTCTGCCCGCCGGGCTGCAGATCCTCGCCCCCGCGATGCAGGACCAGCGCCTGTATGCCGTCGGCGCGGCCCTGGAGGCCAGGCTGCGCGAGGTGCACGGCGGCTACGTCATCGAGCAGGCTCCCGAGATCGAGGTGGAAGCATGAGCACGACCGCGACCCGCGAGGCCGTCGTCCCGTTCGAGGACCTGGTGACCCGCTACGAGCCGGTGATCGGGCTCGAGGTGCACGTCGAGCTGGGCACCGCGACCAAGATGTTCTGCGGGTGCGCGACCGAGTTCGGGGCCGAGCCCAACACCCAGACCTGCCCGGTGTGCCTGGGCCTGCCCGGCGCGCTGCCGGTGGTCAACGGCACCGCGGTGGAGTCGGCGATCCGGATCGGCCTGGCGCTCAACTGCGAGATCGCGCAGTGGTGCCGCTTCGCCCGGAAGAACTACTTCTACCCGGACATGCCGAAGAACTTCCAGACCAGCCAGTACGACGAGCCGATCGCCTTCGAGGGCCATCTGGACGTCGAGGTGCCCCCGCGTGACGGGGTCGACGAGGAGCCCTTCACCTTCCGCGTCGAGATCGAGCGGGCGCACATGGAGGAGGACACCGGCAAGTCGACCCACGTCGGCGGCTCGACCGGGCGCATCCACGGCGCCTCTCACAGCCTCGTCGACTACAACCGCGCCGGCATCCCGCTCATCGAGATCGTCACCAAGCCGCTCACCGGCGCGGGCGAGCGGGCCCCGGAGGTCGCGCGCGCCTACGTCGGCGCGCTACGCGACCTGCTGCGCGCGCTGGACGTCTCCGACGTCAAGATGGAGCAGGGCTCGCTGCGCTGCGACGCCAACGTCTCGCTCATGCCGACCGGTGGCGAGCGCTTCGGCACCCGCACCGAGACCAAGAACGTCAACAGCCTGCGCTCGGTGGAGCGGGCGGTGCGCTACGAGATGACCCGGCACGCCGCGGTGCTCGACGCCGGCGAGACGATCCTGCAGGAGACCCGGCACTGGCACGAGGACACCGGGATCACCACCTCCGGTCGCCCCAAGTCGGACGCCGACGACTACCGCTACTTCCCCGAGCCCGACCTGGTGCCGGTCGCCCCGACCCGCGAGGACGTCGAGCGGCTGCGCGCCACCCTCCCGGAGAACCCCGCCGAGCGGCGCCGGCGGCTGCAGGGGGAGTGGGGGTATGCCGATCTCGAGATGCGCGACGTCGTCAACGCCGGCGCGGTCGAGGTCATCGAGGAGACCGTCGCCGCCGGCGCGACGCCCGCCGCCGCGCGCAAGTGGTGGATGGGCGAGCTGGCCCGCCGGGCCAAGACCGCGGGTGCGGAGGGAGGCGCTGTCGACCTGCTCGACCTGGGGGTCACCCCCGCCCACGTCGCCGAGCTCGACGGCCTCGTCACCGGTGGCCGGCTCAACGACTCGATGGCGCGGCAGACGCTGGACGGCGTCCTGGCCGGCGAGGGCGCGCCGACCCAGGTCGCCGACGCCCGCGGCCTGGAGCTGGTCCAGGACGACGGCGCGCTGCAGACCGCTGTCGACGAGGTCATCGCCGAGAACGGCGACGTCGTGGAGAAGATCCGCGGCGGCAAGACCCAGGCGGTGGGTGCCCTCATCGGCCAGGTGATGAAGAAGATGCGCGGCCAGGCCGACGCGGCGAAGGCGCGCGAGCTCATCCTCACCACGCTCGGCGTCGAGGGCTGAGCGCTGGTATGCCCTCCCGCCCGCCCGTCGCGGCCGTCCCCGAGGAGCTGCTGCCGTACCTCGGGGAGGTGGCGGGGGTCGAGGTCCTGCCCTACGACCACGAGGACCCCAACACGGTCCCTGGTGGCGGCCGGGATGTCGACGTCCTCGCGCTGTCGATGATCGCCGGGCCGTGGCTGCGGCGGATGGACGAGGTGCCGGGTCTGCGGGCCGTCGTCCTGGCCTCGGCCGGCTACGAGCACGCGCTGCCCTACCTGCCCGGCGGGGTCCAGCTGGCGAATGCCGTGGGCGTGCACGACACGGCGACCAGCGAGCTCGGGCTCGCGCTCGTCCTCGCCGCGCAGCGGCACCTGCCGCACCACGTGCTGCGCCAGGCGCAGGGCGTGTGGGACCGCTCGGCTCCCGGCCCGTGGCGCTCGCTGGCGGACTCCAGGGTGCTCGTCGTCGGCTACGGCGGCATCGGGACCGCGCTCGCCCGTCGGCTGCTGGCGTGCGAGTGCGAGGTCGTGGCGGTCGCGAGCACCGACCGGGACGGTGACGACCTCGTCGGCCGGGTGCACGGCATCGAGCACCTGCCGGACCTGCTGCCCGCCGCGGACGTCGTGGTCCTGACCCTGCCGCTCACGGACGCCACGCACGGACTGCTCGGTGCGAGGGAGCTGGCGGCGCTGCCGGACCACGCTCTCGTGGTCAACATCGCCCGGGGCCCGGTCGTCGACACCGACGCCCTCCTCGCGGAGTGCGCGTCCGGCCGGCTCCGGGCCGCCCTGGACGTCACCGACCCCGAGCCGCTGCCCGACGGGCACCCGTTGTTCTCCACCCCGGGGGTGCTGGTCGTGCCGCACGTCGGGGGAGCCTCACCGGCCTCGCTGCCGCGCATGGGAAGTTACCTCCGGTCCCAGCTCGAGGTATACCGGGACACGAGACAGCTGCGCCACACCGTCGGTAGTTGAGCATTCACCCACCGCCTGACCTGCACAGATGCATCTCCAGGTGAACATCTGGCCCCAGCGTCCCCTGACCCTTGCGCCAACCTACCGACCTCGGTATATGGTGCATGGAGCCGGTGCCCATGGAAGGCGGCGGCTCCACCTGCCGGTCGCCTCGCCGCGATCTGGCGTGACACTGAAACAGGGGTTAGTGCAGTGACGCAACGGACAACGTCGGGGGCACGCCGCGCCCTGGCCATGGTGGCTGGGATCAGCCTCGCGGCCGGACTGGCGCCAGCAGCCGCCTCCGCGATCGACGGGCCGGCACCGGCCGGGCCGGTCAGCGCGACCGGTGACTTCCAGGACGGCACCTACATCGTGGTGCTGAACGACCTCCCGCTGGCGACCAACCCGGGCACCGCCGGGTCGGCCCTGGCCAAGACCGACACCACCTCGGCCGACGCCGTCGCCTACACCGACCGGCTCCTCGCCCAGCAGGACGCCGTCCTGCAGGGTGTCGCCGCCGAGCCGACCTACCGTTACACCGTGGCGCTCAACGGCTTCTCCGCGACGCTGACCGCGGCCGAGGCCGCATCGCTGTCGCAGCGCTCCGACGTGGCTTCGGTGACGAAGTCCTCGCTGCGCCAGCTGCAGGAGGTCGTCAACGGCCCGGACGGCGGCATGCCGCAGCCGGACACCGAGATCTCCCCCGACGTCCTCGGCCTGCGTGGTCAGGGCGGCGTGTGGTCGCAGGTCGGTGGCCCGCTGTCGGCCGGCGCCGGCACCGTCGTCGGCGTCATCGACTCCGGCATCGCCTTCGACAACCCCGCCTTCGCCGGCGAGGGCATCCCCGCTCCGCCGGCCTCCTGGTCCGGCGAGTGCGAGACCGGCGAGGGCGACGACGCCGGGGACTTCCCCGCGTCGGCCTGCACCAACAAGCTGGTCGGTGGCCGCTACTTCGTCGAGGGCGCCCGCAGCTACGGTCTCGAGGTCGCCGAGGAGGACAGCGTCAGCCCGCTCGACACCGACAACCACGGGTCGCACGTCGCCGGCACCGCCGCCGGCCGTGAGGTCTCGGTCGAGGACACCGGTGGCAACACCTACGAGATGGCCGGCATGGTGCCGGGTGCTCACGTGGCCGCCTACAAGGTCTGCTACGACTTCAGCAACGGCACCGCCGGATGCGCTCCCGAGGACTCCATCGCGGCGATCGACGCCGCCGTGGCCGACGGGGTCGACGTGCTGAACTTCTCCATCAGCGGTGACCCGGAGACGCTCGAGGACCCGGTCGACCTGGCCTTCAAGAACGCCGCCGCTGCCGGGGTCTTCTCCGCCGCCTCCGCCGGCAACTCCGCCGGGGACGGCGTGCCGGTCGCGCACCTGGGCCCGTGGCAGACCACGGTCGCCGCCGCCGCGCACCGCGAGGAGGACGGCCCCGTCCCGTCCGTCGGCTCCTTCTCCGGCCGCGGCCCGATCTCCGTGGACGCCGAGGACCAGACGATCCTCAAGCCGGACATCGGCGCCCCCGGCATCAACGTGCTGGCCGCCTACGCCAGCGACGCCGACGGCCCGAACTGGGGCTACCTGACCGGGACTTCCATGTCCTCCCCGCACATCGCGGGGCTGGGTGCCCTGCTGGCCGCGGAGTACCCGGACTGGTCGCCGATGGCCATCAAGTCGGCCATGCAGACCTCTGCCGCTGACTACGCCAACGCCGAGAGCAACCAGGCCTTCGTCGGCGGCACCGGTTTCGTCGAGCCGCGCGACTTCCTGAACCCCGGCCTGGTCTTCGACTCGACCGAGGCCGACTGGGACGCCTTCCTGGCCGACCCGAGCACGGGCTACGACCTCAACGCGGCCTACGTGCACATCCCGCAGCTGGGCACCGAGCCCACCACGGTGACCCGCACGGTCACCAACCCCGGGAGCGCCGACGCCACCTTCGAGGCCTCCTTCGCCGGGCCGGACACCCTGTCCGTCACGGTCGAGCCCGCCTCGGCCACCGTCCCCGCAGGCGGCACCGCGGAGGTGACCATCACGGTCGCCAACACCGGCGCCCCGACGGACGAGTGGCAGGAGGGCGACCTCAGCTGGACCTCGGGCGACACGGTCGTCGAGATCCCGGTCCTGGCCCGCGGCCAGGTCGCCGGTGAGGACCCCGGTCCCGAGCCCGACCCGATGGTCGAGCGCGTCTTCGGCTCGGACCGCTACGACACCGCCGCCGAGATCTCCGCGCTCTACCCGGACATCGAGACGGTCTACGTCGCCTCCGGCACCGGCTTCGCCGACGCCATGTCGGGCTCGCCGGCCGCCAGCCAGGGCCTCGTGCCCCGGATGATGACCACGCCGGACGGTGACCCCGCCCCGGTGCTGCTCACCAAGAACGACCGGCTGCCGAACACCACGGCGGCGGCGCTGGGCGAGCTCGACCCGAGCAACATCGTCATCCTCGGTGGTGACGGCGCCGTCAACGGCGACGTCGAGGCCGAGCTCGCCAGCTACGGCGAGGTGACCCGGGTCGAGGGGACGGACCGCTACGAGACCTCCGCCAACCTCGCCATGATGTTCGGTGGGGACGTCGACACGGTCTACCTCGCCTCCGGTGCGGATGCCGCCTACGCGGACGCCCTGACCGGTGCGGCCCGTGCGGGCAGCGAGACCGCTCCGGTCCTGCTGACCCGTCCGGACATGGTGCCGGCCGCCACGGCCGAGGCGCTGGCGACCCTGAACCCCGACAACGTCATCGTCCTCGGTGGTGAGGGTGCGGTGAGCGACGCCGTCTACACCGCGGTGCAGGCGGACGACCGCATCGCGGGCGCTAACCGCTACGAGACCGCTGTCGCGATCTCGCAGGAGCACGAGCCCGACGTGGAGATCGTCCACATCGCCTCGGGCCGTGACTTCCCCGACGCCCTGGCCGGCTCCGCGCTCGCGGGCACCCAGGACGTGCCGGTGCTGCTCACCAAGCCCGACCAGCTCCCGTCGGCCACGCTGGCCGAGCTGGAGCGGCTGAGCCCGGAGCGGGTCGTCATCCTCGGTGGCACCAAGGCGGTGTCGCAGGACGTCGAGGACCGGCTCAACGAGGAGTACCCGGGCTGGGTCGGCTGAGGCTGACCTGACCGGCCGGGTCTCCCGGCACGCATGACCTGCAGGGCCGGGGCGGGTATCCGCCCCGGCCCTGCGGCGTCCCCGCGTGGGCATGCGGGACGATGGTCGAGCCCGCGGAGCGGGCCAGGAAGGAGAGACATGCGCACACTGGTGCTGGTCCGACACGCCAAGGCGGAGACCACTCCGTCCGGCCCAGGAGGCGACCACGCCCGGACGCTGGTGGCCCGCGGCCGCCGGGACGCGGCGGCGCTGGGGGAGATGCTGCGCGACTCGGGTCTCCTCCCGGACCTCGCGGTCGTGTCCACCGGGGCGCGGGCACGACAGACGCTGGAGTCGATGCTCGGCGACGACGGCGTCGAGACCTGGCCGACGAGGCGGGTCTACGACGGCGGCCTCGACGGGGTCCTGGAGGCGGTGCGGGAGGTGCCCGACCACGTCGAGGTGCTGTGGGTCGTCGGGCACGAGCCGGTCATGTCGACGTCGGCGTGGGAGCTCGCCGACCCGGGGCGGACCGGGCCGGCGCTGCGCGAGGCGATGTCGAGCGGTATGCCGACCGCCACCGCCGCGGTGCTCGAGCTGGACGTCCCGTGGTCCGAGGTGGATCTCGGCTGCGCGCTCCTGGTGGGCAGGCATACCGGACGGGGTGAGGAGCCGGACGGGTGACACGCGGGCGCAACACCGGCTGACGTAGCGAGTCCGGCGACATAGGGTGGGTCGTCGTGCCAGCAGTGATCACGGCCCGGGGGCTGCGCAAGACCTACGGCGACGTCCACGCCGTCGACGGGATCGACCTGGAGGTCGAGGCGGGGGAGAGCTTCGGGCTGCTCGGTCCCAACGGCGCCGGCAAGTCCACGACCATGAGGATGATCGGGGGCACCCTGGACCGCACGAGCGGGTCCTTGGACGTGCTGGGCCTGGATCCCGGCGTCCGGGGCCCGGCGGTCCGGGCCCATCTGGGGGTGGTCCCGCAGCAGGACAACCTCGACGAGGAGCTGCGGGTCCGGGAGAACATCGTGATGTACGGCCGCTACTTCGGGCTGTCCCGGTCCTTCCTCGCGGCGAAGGCCGACGAGCTGCTGGCCTTCGCCCAGCTGGAGGCCAAGGCGCAGGAGAAAGTGGTCAACCTGTCCGGCGGCATGAAGCGACGGCTGACCATCGCCCGCGGCCTCGTCAACGAGCCGCGCATCCTGCTGCTGGACGAGCCGACCACCGGTCTGGACCCGCAGGCCCGGCACGTGCTGTGGGACCGTCTCTTCCGGCTCAAGGAGTCCGGCACCACGCTGGTCGTGACGACGCACTTCATGGACGAGGCGGAGCAGCTGTGCGACCGGCTGGTCGTGGTCGACCACGGGCGCATCGTGGCGCACGGCTCGCCGGCTCAGCTCATCCGCGAGCACTCGACGCGGGAGGTGCTCGAGCTGCGCTTCGGGTCGGCCCGCAACGCCGCCGTGGTGCAGCAGCTGGACGGGGTGGGGGAGCGCCACGAGGTGCTGCCCGACCGCATCCTCGTCTACGCCCCGGACGGCGAGGCGGCGCTGGAGGAGGTCACGGGCCGGGGTCTGCACCCCACGACCTCGCTGGTGCGTCGGTCCTCGCTGGAGGACGTCTTCCTCCGGCTCACCGGGAGGTCGCTCGTTGAGTGAGGTCGACAACGCCCTGGTCACGACCGGCGTCGGGGGTGCCCCCGCCCACACCGAGATGGCGGCGCGGGCGCGACGCTCCGGCATCTGGTTCTACGCCGAGACCGTGCTGCGGGGCATGCGCGCCTTCGCGCTGCCCATCGCCCTGTATGCCGTGGCCCAGCCGCTGCTCTACATGATCGCCCTCGGGGTGGGCCTGGGGGCGCTCGTCGACCGCGGCGTCGGGTCGGTGGCGGGCGTGGACTACCTCGTCTTCGTCGCCCCCGCGCTGCTCGTCTCGACCGTCGTCATGTCGGTCTCGGCGGAGATGACGTTTCCCGTCATGAGCGGCTTCAAGTGGAACCGGCTCTACTACGGGCCCGTCGCCTCGCCGCTGGAGCCGAGCCAGGTGGCGCTGGGCCACTTCACCGCGGTGATGCTGCGCTTCCTGGCGCAGGGCCTCGTCTTCTGGCTGGTGATGCTCGCCTTCGGCGCCGCGCCGGCGGGGTGGGTGCAGTCGGTCCTGGTGGTGCCGGTCGGCATGCTCGCGGCGGCGGCCTTCGGCGCGCCGCTCCAGGCGTATGCCGCGACCCTGGACGACGGCTTCCAGTTCTCGCTGATCCAGCGTTTCGTCGTCATGCCGATGTTCCTCTTCTCCGGCACCTTCTTCCCGCTCTCGGCGATGCCGGGCTACCTGCACTGGATCGGCTGGATCTCCCCCGTGTGGCACGGCACCGAGCTGGCCCGCTGGGCGTCCTACGGTGCCCACCTGCCGCCGCCGCAGGCCGCGGTCCACCTTCTGTTCCTGCTCACCTGCTCCGCGCTCGGCCTGTGGTGGGGCGTGCGGACCTACACCCGCAGGTTGCGCTCGTGAGCACGGCGACCGGCGGTCCTCGCGAGGTCCCGGCGAGGGTGCGGACGGGCATACCGGTGCTCGCGTCGCTGTCCTCGGGCAACGTGCGCTCGGTCGTGGAGCGCAACGCCAGGGTGATCCGCAACCAGAACGGCGTCATCCTCGTCTCCGGCTTCTTCGAGCCGGTGCTCTACCTGCTCGCGATGGGGCTGGGGATGGGTGCGCTGGTCGGCGAGGTCAGCGGGCCGGGCGGGGAGCCGGTCGAGTATGCCGCCTACATCGCCCCGGCGCTGCTCGCGACCTCGGCGATGAACGGGGCGGTCTACGACTCCACCTGGAACGTCTTCTTCAAGCTGCGGCTGTCCAAGCTCTACCAGGCGATGCTGCAGACCTCGCTGGGGCCGTTGGACGTGGCGCTCGGGGAGATCCTCATGGCGCTCTTCCGCGGTCTGCTCTACGCCCTGGGCTTCCTCGGGGTCATCGCCGTGCTCGGCCTGGTGACGTCGTGGTGGGCGCTGCTCATGGTGCCGGCGGCGCTGGTCATCGCCCTCGGCTTCGCCGCCTTCGGCATGGCGGTCACGAGCTATCTGACGACGTTCCAGCAGATGGACCTCGTCAACTTCGCGCTGCTGCCGATGTTCCTCTTCTCCGCGACGCTCTACCCCATCGCGATCTACCCGGAGTGGATCCAGTGGCTCATCATGGCGATGCCGCTGTGGCACGGGGTGGAGCTCATGCGGGCACTCTCGGTGGGCTATCTCGACACCTCTACCGTGGTGCACGCCGGCTACTTCGTGGGGATGACGGTGGTCGGGCTGGTGCTGACGACGCTGCGGCTGCGGACGCTCTTCCTGCGCTGACCGAGGTGGGGGCCTCAGCGCAACCAGCTGGTCATCTGCCGCACCGCGCGACCGGCGCGCTCGAGCGGGTGGGCTCCGGCGGCCGCCTCCCGGCGGGAGGTCGCTGCCGGCTCGCTGGCTGCCTGCCCGGAGGGACCGTGGTGGCTGGCGAAGCCGGCGGAGTAGATCTGGTCGACGTGGGTCTTGAGCTCGTGGACCAGCGCGACGTAGGCGACCTCGGGCTCGACGCCGCGTGCCGCCAGCTCGTCGTAGGCGGACTCCAGGGCCTCCTGCAACGGCGTCTGGACGCGCTCGCGGGCAGCCTCCATGGCCAGGGCCTCGTGCTCGACCGTCGTGACGATGGCGCCCGAGCGCAGCGCACCCATGGCCGCGGCGTAGGCGGTCACCGTGGCCCACGCCGCGCCGCTGCGGTCGTGCTCGACCGCCACCAGGGCGGGGCAGCCGCGACCGTCGAGGTACTCCTCGCGCACCCGGTCGCCGTCGCCGATGGTGCGGAGCATGGCGAGGTCCACGCCCGTGGGGACGGTCAGCCGGCCGGTGTGCACGGCGTCCGCGCCGGTGACGACGACCAGGTCGCCGGGCTCGGTGTGCTCCTGCACGAGCCGTTGCACGGTGTCGATGTCCTGCTCACCGCGCGCGCCGCCGGGCACCAGCACGATGTCGCACCGCTGCACCGCCTCCTGCGGTGGGACGATGGGCAGGCCCTCGATCTCGGCGCGGGCCGCCAGCCGGCTCTCCGGGTCGGTGCCGACCCAGACGTCGACCCCGCTGTCGCGCAGGTTGAGCGCGTGCGCCGCGGCGACGGCGTCGAAGCCCAGCACAGCCACCTGGCGGTCCTGGAGCAGGGTCAGGTCGGCGCTGTCCGGGTCGAGGGTCGTCACGGCGCCTAGCCTACGAGTGCGTGCCGGGCCTGCTGGGTCCGGCCGTGTGCCCAGGGCCCGAGGGGGTATGCGTGACGGAGCCGACGATGCTTGTGCGCGGCGTCGTGCGTCTCCTGGGGACGCAGGCGTGCCCAGAAGCACGCGTGCGACACATGCTTCGGCGCACGACGAAGCACCTTCGTGCGGGCGGCGTGGGATCAGGCATACCCGGAGGTCAGCGGTCCAGCATGACGCTGCGTCAACCTTGCCGCTGGCGGTGACGCCTCGTCAGGTGGATACCCTGACGCCCATGACCCAGACAGCGTCGTCCCCGTCCTTCGCCGTCACCGAGGTGAGCGACCGTCGCTCGCCCGAGGAGATCGCCGAGCTGCTGCGCAACCCGGGCTTCGGCAGCCTGTTCTCCGAGCACATGGTGATGGTCGAGTGGGACCGGGAGCAGGGCTGGCACGACGCCCGGGTGGTGCCCTACGGGCCGATCCCGCTGGACCCCTCGGCCGCGGTCTTCCACTACGCGCAGGAGATCTTCGAGGGGATGAAGGCCTACCGGCACGAGGACGGCACGGTCTGGACCTTCCGGCCCGAGCGCAACGCCGAGCGCTTCAACAACTCGGCACGGCGCCTGGCCATGCCCGAGCTGCCGCCGACGCTCTTCCTCGACGCGATCAAGGAGCTGGTCAGCCTCGACGAGGCCTGGGTCCCGGGCGCCGACGCGGGTGAGATGTCGCTCTACCTGCGGCCCTTCATGATCGCCACCGAGGAGGCGCTGGGGGTGCGACCCAGCAACCGCTACCTCTTCAGCGTCATCGCCTCCCCGGCCGGCGCCTACTTCTCCGGCGGGCTCACGCCGGTCAGCCTGTGGGTCAGCGACCAGTACGTCCGCGCCGCGGCGGGGGGCACCGGGGCGGCCAAGTGCGGTGGCAACTACGCCGCGTCCCTCGCGAGCCAGGCCGAGGGCATCGAGCACGGCTGCGACCAGGTGGTCTTCCTCGACGCGGTGGAGCACCGCTACGTCGAGGAGCTCGGCGGGATGAACCTCTTCTTCCTGTATGCCGACGGCCGGGTCGTCACCCCCGAGCTCACCGGCACGATCCTCCCGGGGGTGACCCGCTCCTCGCTGCTCGACCTGCTCCGCGAGCGCGGCCACCAGGTGGAGGAGCGCCGCTTCACCCTCGACGAGTGGCGCGACGGGGTCGCCTCGGGGGAGATCACCGAGGTCTTCGCCTGCGGCACGGCGGCCGTCATCACGCCGGTCGGGCGGCTCGCGTGGAGCGGCGGCGAGCTCGACATGCCGGAGGAGCACAAGCTCACCGAGGACCTGCGCGCCGAGCTGCTCGACATCCAGTACGGCCGGGCCGAGGACCGGCACGGCTGGCTCTACCAGCTCGTCTGAGCGCGACGGAGTGGACCTCGGGTCACCGGACCGTCGCCTCGGCGCACCTCAGCCCAGCTCCGGTCCGAGCCCGTCGAGCACGTCCAGCAGCCGCTGGCGCAGCGCGTTCGACCGGCGGGCGAAGGCGCGCTGCGCCTCGGCATACTCGCGCTTGCCCTCGGTCGTCTCGATACGCACCGGCGCGTAGCCCAGCTCGCGCAGGTCGTAGGGCGCCGCCCGCATGTCGAGCTCGCGGAGGTCCCGGGCGAGCAGGAAGGCGTCGAGAGTGAGGTCGCTGGGCACCGCGGGGGCGAGCTTGAAGCACCACTTGTAGACGTCCATCCCCGCGTGCAGGCAGCCCGGCTGCTCGTGCTCGACCTGGCTCTCCCGGGTCGGGCGCAGCGCGTTGCGCGGGGCGGCCTCCGGGGTGAAGAAGCGGTAGGCGTCGAAGTGCGAGCACGCGACCTGGTGGCCCTCGACCACCGCGTCGGTGCCCTCGCGCCCCAGCCGCAGCGGCCAGTCGTGCCTCGTCTCGTCGGCGCGGTAGACCATCGCCCACTCGTGCAGCCCGAAGCAGCCGAAGCGTCCCGGCCGGGACAACGTCGCGGTCAGCAGGTCGCGGACGAAGCCGACGGTCCGGCCCCGTCGGCGCACGAAGCCGGCCACGTCGAGGTATGCCGTCCCGCTCCCGTCGACGAGATAGCCGCTCCACGCCGCGCGCTCGTGGGCGTGGGCGAGACCGACTCCCGGCCCGGGGTGCCAGCGCGCGAGCTGCGCCGGGCGGAAGGCGTAGTACTCCCAGAGGAAGTCGTCGACGGGGTGGGTCCGCCCCTCCACCTGGCGGGCGAGGCGGCCGGCGGTCAGGGCGTCCACGGCTTCCGCGTGCGCCGTGGCGCGCGCCCGCCATACCTCTGCCTCGAGGAGCTGGAGGTTGGTGGTGGGGGTCGGCACGGCGGTCCAGCCTAGCGCCGACCCGGTGTTGCGAGGCCGCCCGGAGCTGGCTCCTGCCGTCGCCCGTGTGAGATTCTTGACGTGGATGCCCGCGGTGGGCGGTTCCCCGGACGAGGCACGTCGTACCCGGCTCCGACGACGACGTGGCGCGCCCGGGGAGGGCGTCATCATGGTGGCCATCTCCTGGATCGTCCTCATCCTGTCCGGTGTCCTCGAGAGCGTCTGGGCCGCGGCCCTCACCGCCTCGGACGGCTTCACCAAGCTGTGGCCCAGCGTGCTCTTCGGCGTCGCGCTCGCCGTGAGCATGATCGGGCTCGGCTGGTCGCTGCGGACCATCCCGCTCGGCACGGGGTATGCCGTCTGGGTGGGGATCGGTGTCGTCGGCACCGCGCTCTGGGGGATCTTCGCCCTGGGTGAGCCGGTCTCGGTGGCCCGCGTGATCTGCCTGGTCGCCATCGTCGGCGGCATCGTCGGGCTGCAGCTCACTGGCTCGGGCGGCCACTGACGCCGCGCTCGGACGGTGGCGCGGCACGGCATACCCTGGCGGTATGCGTATCTGCCGCTTCACCGACGGTGACGACCCCCGCTTCGGCCTGGTCGACGGGGCCGGGGAGCGGATCGCCGAGATCTCCGGCGACCCGCTCTACACCAAGATCGACCTGACCGGCGAGACCTTCGACGTCGCCGACGTGCGGCTGCTGGCGCCGGTCATCCCGCGCAGCAAGGTGGTCGCCGTGGGCCGCAACTACGCCGACCACGCGCGCGAGATGGGCAACGAGCTGCCCGCCGAGCCGATGATGTTCTTCATCCCCAACACCTCGGTGTGCGGCCCCGGCGACCCGGTCGTCATCCCCCCTTTCGCGACCGAGATCTCCTACGAGGCCGAGCTCGCCGTCGTCATCGGGCGGATGTGCAAGGACGTCGCGGCGGAGGACGCCGCGTCGGTGATCTTCGGCTACACCTGCGCCAACGACGTCACCGCGCGCGACCTGCAGCGCGGCGACGGGCAGTGGGCCCGCGCCAAGGGGATGGACACCTTCACCCCGCTGGGGCCGTGGCTCGAGACCGACCTCGACACCTCCGACCTGCGGATCTCGTGCACGGTCGACGAGGAGGTGCGCCAGGACGGCACGACCGCCGACATGCACTTCGGCATCGGCGAGGTCATCGCGCACGCCTCGGCCGCCTTCACGCTGCTGCCGGGCGACGTCATCCTCACCGGCACGCCCGCGGGGGTCGGTCCGATCACCGCCGGGCAGCGGTGCGAGGTAGAGATCGAGGGCATCGGGACGCTCGCCAACCCCTTCGTGGCCGGTGACGCATCTTGATGCCACACGCACGATGCATCATGATGTCTCCATGAGGACCACGCTGACCCTGGACGCGGACGTGGTCCGGCTGCTCGAGCAGGCCGTCCATGACCGGCGCACCTCCATGAAGAGCGTCGTCAACGACGCCCTGCGGCAGGCCCTCCGACCAGCGCAGGCTCCCCGCCCCTACCGCGTCGACGTGCACCACAGCGAGCTGGTGGTCGGGGTCGACCCAGCACGACTCAACCAGCTCGCCGACGAGCTGGAGGACGAGACGATCGTGGACAAGCGCCACCGATGATCGTCCCCGATGTCAATGTCCTCCTCTATGCGCACGTCGATGCCTTCCTGGAGCACGACCGAGCCCGTACGTGGTGGGAGGAGACCTTGTCGGCGGGCCGGCCCGTGGGCCTGGCGCCCGTCGTGGTGTTCGGCTTCATCCGCATCGCGACCAGCCGTCGAGTGCTCACCCGACCGTTCAGCGTCCAGCAGGCGCAGGCCGTCGTCGAGTCGTGGCTCGCTCAGCCAGGCGTCCAGATCCTGGAAAGCGGGAGAGAACACCTCGGCCGCACGCTCGAGGTCCTGACGGGTGTCGGCACGGCCGCGGCGCTGACCACGGACGCCCAGATCGCCGCCCACGCCTTCATCGAAGGTGCTGCGGTCGCGACGCACGACACCGATTTCGGCCGCTTCGCCGACCTGGACGTCGTGGACCCGGTCCGATGATCGGGCGTCGATCATGACCGAGGCGCCCATCGGGGTCTTCGACTCCGGCTTCGGCGGGCTCACGGTCGCCCGCGAGGTGCTGGACCAGCTGCCGCACGAGTCGGTGCTCTACCTCGGCGACACCGCGCGCACCCCCTACGGGCCGCGCCCCATCGCGCAGGTCCGCGAGTTCTCCCTCGAGTGCCTGGACCGGCTGGTCGAGCACGGGGTGAAGGCGCTGGTCATCGCGTGCAACAGCGCGTCCGCCGCGGTGCTCGCCGACGCCCGGGAGCGGTATGCCGTCCCCGTCGTCGAGGTCATCCGACCCGCCGTGCGGCGCGCGATGGCGGTGACCCGCAACGGGCAGATCGGGGTGATCTCGACGGCTGCGACGCACCAGTCACGGGCCTACCTCGACTCCTTCGTCGCCGCCCCGCCGACCGTGCAGGTGGCGAGCCAGCCCTGCCCGCGCTTCGTCGAGCTGGTCGAGGCGGGGGTGACGAGCGGTCCGGAGGTGATCGAGGTGGCGCGCGACTACCTCGCGCCGCTGCAGGAGCGCGACGTCGACACCCTCATCCTGGGGTGCACGCACTACCCGTTGCTCACGCAGGCGCTGCAGTACGTCCTCGGCGAGCAGGTCCAGCTCGTCTCGTCCGCGGCGGCGACCGCGGCCGACCTCTTCCGGGTGCTCACCGACTCCGGGCTGCTCGCGGCGCAGGACAACGAGCCGGTGCACCAGTGGCTCACGACCGGCGACCCGTACGGCTTCCACTACCTGGCGCGCCGCTTCCTCGGACCGGAGGTGGAGCAGGTGCACCGCGCCTTCGTGGGGCGGGCCGACGAGCGGCTCGCCGCTCAGTAGGGTGCCGCGAGGTCGGGAAACATGGGGAAGTGCTTGACGTTGCGCGTCAGCAGCGGGACCTCGAGGTGCACCGCCGTGGCGGCGATGACGAGATCGGCGGTGTCGATGCCGCGGTGGCTGGGCAGCCAGCGACGCCCGAGATCCCCAGCCAGCTCTGCGAGGCCGGTGTCGACGGGGTGCCAGGTGAGGGTGGAGAGAAGGCTCTCGGTGGCCCGCCGCTCGCGAGGGCGCATCCCGCAGAGCACCTCGGCTCGCGTGATCTCGCTGGCGTGAACCGGTCCGGCCCGGCGGCAGGACAGCAGCAGCGAGGTCGCGGCAGCGTCGCCGCACAGCGTGTCGATGAGCACGGAGGTGTCGACGAGCGCGGTCATGCCTTCTCACGCAGCCGAGACCCGGAGCGCAGCGTCTCGACGTAGCCGGCGCCGTCGACGTCGCGACCGACCCACGCACCGCTGGCCGAGGAGATGGCCGCGATGTCGTCGTCGGCGTCGCGGCCCGCGCCGTAGGTCTGGTTCACCGCATCGCGGATCAGGCGGGACAGCGACAGCCCGGTGCGGGCGGCTGCGGCGTCGAGCAGGCGCCGATCCTCTGCCGTGAGGGAGATCTGCGTCCGTTGCATGATGTAAGACTACATCACTCTGGGCCCGGTGGTCTCTGCCCGGTGGCTCGTCGTGACCCCACCGCCGCGCGCCACGGTGGGTTAGTGTTCACCGGACGTTCGACCGCACGACAGGCGAGAGCAGGTGACCGGTGACCCAGGTGGACTTCCGGCCCGTGGAGAAGGCCACCAGGAGCACCGCCGGAGAGGTGGGGCGGATCGGCGTCGCCATCCTCTTCATCGTCGGCGTGATCGTCTTCACCGGTGCGGCCTTCGGGCACGTGGAGCAGGCATACCTGCTCATCGCGGCGGCCGTCATCGGCGGCTACATGGCCCTCAACATCGGCGCCAACGACGTCGCCAACAACGTCGGCCCGGCCGTCGGCTCGATGGCGATGACCATGGCCACCGCCATTGGCATCGCCGCGGTCTTCGAGGCGGCGGGGGCCATCATCGCCGGCGGCGACGTCGTCGACACCGTGAAGAACGGCATCATCGATCCGGACAGCATTGCCGACCCGCAGATCTTCGTCTGGGTGATGCTGGGCTCGCTGCTGGGGGCGGCGCTCTGGCTCAACATCGCGACCTTCATGGGGGCCCCGGTCTCGACCACCCACGCCATCGTCGGCGGGGTGCTCGGCGGCGGCGTGGCCTCCTCCGGCTGGGCGATCGTCAACTGGGACGTCATGGGCTCGATCGCCATGAGCTGGGTGATCTCGCCGCTCGTGGGGGGTCTCATCGCGGCGGGCACGCTCTACCTCCTCAAGCGCACCGTCCTCTTCCGCGACGAACCGGTCGACGCCGCGACCCGGGTGGTGCCGCTGCTCATCGCAGTCATGGCCTGGGCGTTCGCCACCTACCTGGCGCTCAAGGGCCTGTCCAACCTGGTCAGCATCTCCTTCCCGGTCGCGCTGGTCGGAGGGCTGGTGATCGCGGTCATCACGTATGCCGTCGTCCGCCCCATGGTCATCCGCGCCGCGCCCGGGCTCACGCAGGACACCGAGGGGGTCAACAGCCTCTTCACGATCCCGTTGATCTGCGCCGCGGCGCTGCTGAGCTTCGCGCACGGCGCCAACGACGTTGCCAACGCGGTCGGGCCGCTGGCCGGCATCGTCGAGGTGCTCGACGGGGGAGCGGCCGGGGGTGAGGCCGGCATACCGCTCTGGGTGCTCGTCATCGGTGCCGTGGGCATCTCGGTGGGTCTGGCCCTCTTCGGCCCCCGCCTCATCCGCACCGTCGGGTCCGAGATCACCGACCTGGACCGCTCCCGGGCCTTCTGCATCGCGCTGGCCGCCGCCGTCACGGTCATCGTCGCCAGCCAGCTCGGCCTGCCGGTCAGCTCCACCCACGTCGCGCTCGGCGGCATCTTCGGCGTCGGCTTCCTCCGGGAGTTCCTCGACGACCGGATGAACCGGGCGATCGAGAAGGTGCTCCGCGCCCACCGCGACGACACCGACTTCGCCAAGGTCGAGGGGATGCTCGAGGCCTTCCGCGAGGCGCGGCCCGAGGACAAGCGGCGGATGCTGGACACGCTGCAGGAGATGGGCTCCGAGGCCGTCATCACCGCCGCCCAGGGCAAGAAGCTGCGCAAGGCGCTCAAGCGCCAGCTGGTCCGCCGCTCGCACATCCTCAAGATCGCCTCCGCCTGGGTCATCACGGTCCCGGTGGCGGGGCTGCTCTCGGCGCTGTTCTTCTTCGCGCTGCGGGGGATGCTGCTCCCCTGACCGGGGAGCGCCGAGGCGGCTCGCGGCGCTGCGCTCACGTATCCTGAAGCCTCGCCCCGACCCTCGCACCAAAGAACGGTTCCATGCCCCCTGGCTGTCCTGACGGCCCGTCCCTGCCCGCCCCGACCACGGCGGTGCTCTCGTGACGACCGCCATCCTGCTGCTGCTCGTCGGCGTGCTCGCCATCGCCGTCATCATCGCGGCCAACGGCTACTTCGTGGCCCAGGAGTTCGCCTACATGTCGGTGGACCGGCTGCGGCTCGCGGCAGAGGCCGAGAGCGGGGACGAGGCCGCCGAGCGTGCGCTGCGGGTGACCCGCCGCACCTCCTTCATGCTCTCCGGCGCCCAGCTCGGCATCACGGTCACCGGCCTGCTCGTCGGGTATGTCGCCGAGCCCCTCGTCGGGCGCGGCCTGTCGGTCATCCTCGGGGGCACAGGCGTGCCGGAGGCGCTGAGCATCACCGTCGGCACGGTGGCGGCGCTGGCCATCGCGACCGTGGTCCAGATGATCTTCGGAGAGCTCTACCCCAAGAACCTCGCCATCGCCAACGCCGGCCCGCTCGCCCGCGCGCTCGCCCGGTCGACCCTCATCTACCTCGCCGTCTTCGGCTGGCTCATCAAGGTCTTCGACTGGTCGGCCAACGCGTTGCTGCGGCTGGTGGGGATCGAGCCCATCCACGACCTCGACACCACGGCGACCGCGGAGGACCTCGAGCGGATCGTCGCCGACTCCCGCGACAGCGGCGACCTGCCGGCCGAGCTGTCGGTGCTGCTCGACCGGATCCTGGACTTCCCCGACCAGGACGTCGAGCACGCCCAGATGCCGCGCTCGCGGGTCGACACCATCGCCCCCGCCACCCCGGTCGGTGAGCTGCGGGAGCTCATGGCGCACGGGCATACCCGCTATCCGGTCATCGACGACGAGGGCCAGCCGGTGGGCGTGGTCAACCTCGTCGACGTGCTCCGGCACCCCGACGCCGAGCACGCCAGTCAGATCATGCGGGAGCCGCTCATCGTGCCCACGCTGATGGCGCTGCCGGACGCGGTCGCCGAGCTGAGCAGCTCGGGCCAGCAGCTGGCCTGCGTGGTGGACGAGTGGGGCGGCTTCGCCGGCGTCCTGACCATGGAAGACCTGGCCGAGGAGCTGCTCGGCGAGATCACCGACGAGCACGACGACGAGGTGCCGGAGGGGATCGTCGGCGAGGACGAGCACCTGTGGCGGATGGACGGCGACGTCCACGTCGACGAGCTGCAGCGCGCTCTCGGCCACGACCTGCCGGAGGGCGACTACGAGACCGTCTCGGGCCTGGTCATCGCCGAGCTCGGGGCGCTGCCGGAGGTCGGCCAGAGCGTGGTCGTCGACCTCGCCGAGGACCCCGCCGAGATGGTGCTCGACGAGCGGGTCACCCGGTCGGTCGAGATCGAGGTGCGGGAGATCGACCGGCACGTGCCCAGCCTGCTGGGAGTGCGGCTGGTGGAGCGGGCGCTGTCGCAGGACCCGGAGTCGATGGACGACGACACCGAGGCCGCCGGGCGCGAGGAGGAGCAGCGATGAACGGACTGACCGTCACCCTCGTCACGGTGCTGCTCATCGTGCTGAGCGGGCTCTTCGTCATCGTCGAGTTCGCCCTCCTGGGTGCCCGCCGCAGCCGGCTGGAGAACGAGGCCGAGCACTCGGCCTCGGCCCGGGCCGCCCTGCGCGGCATGAACGAGCTCACCGTCATGCTCGCCGGCGCCCAGCTGGGCATCACGGCCTGCACCTTTGCCCTCGGCGCGGTCACCAAACCGGCGCTTGACTACTGGCTCGGCCCGATCCTCGCCGACCTCGGGCTGCCCGGCTGGCTGGCCGGGGGTATGTCCTTCGGCCTGTCCCTGCTCTTCGTCACCTTCCTGCACCTCGTGGTGGGCGAGATGGCGCCCAAGTCGTGGGCGATCGCGCACCCCGAGCGGGCGGCGCGGCTCATCGCGCTGCCGATGCGCGGCTTCATCACCGTCGTCCGGCCGCTGCTGGTCTGGGTCAACGCCGTGGCCAACCGCCTGGTGTCCGCCAGCGGGGTCACCCCGGTGGACCGTGCCGCCGTCGGCGGGCAGGACGCGCAGACGATCCGCGTCCTCGTCGAGCAGTCGGCGGCCGAGGGGGCGCTGGAGAGCACCTACCAGGAGCAGATCTCCGAGGCCCTCGAGCTGCAGGACCTCACCCTGGCGCAGGTGGCGCCGAAGGAGCTCGATCTGGCGGCGGTGGGCTCCGGCGCCTCGATCGGCGAGGTGCAGGAGGCGTCGGCGCGCACCGGCCACAAGCGCATCCTCATGCTCGACGACGACACCACCGACCCCCGCGTGGTCCACGTGCGGGACACGCTGCTGCACTCCGGTGAGGAGCGCGCCGAGCCGCTGGCCAGGGCCGCGCTCGTGCTGCCGGCGCAGACGCCGGTCTACGAGGCGCTCACGACCATGCGCGGCTCGGGCGAGCAGCTCGTGGTGCTGCGCGGCGAGGGGCGGCTGGTCGGGCTGGTGAGCATCGCCGACATCATGCACCGGGTACTTCCGCTGGAGCGGTCGGCCGGCTGAGGTCGGGGACGTCGCCGGAGGCGGGTCAGGGACGACGCCGACGCCGATGACGCCGTCCGTGTGGACGCCGACGCTGAGACGATCCGGGCCTGTCGGTCCGGTGCGGCAGCATGGGGCCATGAGGCTCACGGTGATCGGCTGCTCCGGCTCGCTGCCGGGGCCGCGCGGCGCCGCGAGCTGCTACCTCCTCAGCGCGCACGAGGGCGACCGGGAGTGGCGGGTGCTGCTCGACCTGGGCTCGGGGGCGCTCGGGCCGTTGCAACGGCATACCGATCCGCTCACGCTCGACGCCGTGCTGCTCACGCACCTGCACCCGGACCACTGCCTCGACCTCACCGGCCTGCACGTGCTGCGCCGGCACGGCCCCACGCCGGCGACGGACGACCTGCCGGTGTGGGGGCCGCCGGGCGTGGCGGAGCGGATGGCCCGCGCGCACGGAGTGCGCGCCGCGGAGCCGCTGCGGGGCATCGCCTGGGGCGAGCTCACCGACCGGGTCGCGGTGCGCGTCGGACCCTTCACCATCACCCCGTATGCCGTGCGCCACCCTGTGGCGCCTTCGGCTTCCGGGTCGAGGCGGGTGGGCGGGTGCTGGCCTACACCGGTGACACCGACAGCTGCGCGGCTCTGGTGCCGTTGCTGACGGGCGCCGACCTCGCCCTGGTCGAGGCGGGCTTCGAGGCCGCGGAGGCGACGCGGGGCATACACCTCACGCCGGAGCGGGCCGGGCAGGCGGTCGCCGGGGCAGGAGGCGTGGGCCGGCTCGTCCTCACCCACCTGCCACCCTGGGCCGACCGCGAGGCGGCGCGACGGGAGGCAGAAGAGGCGTGGCCAGGCCCGCTGACACTCGCTGAGGAAGGAGGGATGTGGGAGGTCTGAGTGACCTCAGAAGCCCCAATTGCTACACCAGTCACGTCAGACAGTGATGTTTCGGGGCGTTTCGGCTCTCAGATTGGTGTCAGGTTCGTGACGGTGCGGCGAGGTCCATGCCATCTGGCGGGCCGTGACCGCGCAGACATCGACCCAAGGAGAGATGGATACCCAGCGGGACTACGACTGGGTGGGGCTGGCCGAGAAGGCCGGGATCGCCCTCATCATCCTCATCGTCACGTGGATCGAGGCGCGTCTGGTGAAGGCGGGCTTCACCACGCTGGTGGGCAGGGCCAAGTTCCTGCAGCGCCATTCCTCCGACGGTCACGCTGAGGGCGGCGCTGGGGCAGATCGCCTCGCTGCTGGTCTGGCTGTTCGGCGCGCCGCGGGCGTCGTCCCCTCCACGGGGTCGGCGCCCGCGCCGCGTCCGGAGGTGGGGCCCGCGCCACGTCCAGAGATCTTCCCCTGGGCCGACCTGGGCAAGGTTCCGCACCGCATACCCCGTCGAGAGTGCTGCCTGCGGTGCAGAGCCTTGCTCAGGTGGCGTCCCGTCGCCCCGGGCCACGTCTGACGAAACGATGACGATCCACGGCTCCGGTGCGCAGACGGGCCTCGGGGCGCGCATCATGGAGGTATGTCCGTGCTGACCCGTCCCGAGCCGACCTCGACCCAGCGACCCCAGGGCCGCGGCCTGCTCGCGGCCCTCGCCGGGATCGCTGCCGGGGCCCTGACCCTGGGTCTGGCCGAGGTCCTGGCCGCGGTGTGGACCAGCTGGCTGGGCTCGGCCGGGACCTCCTCGCCCCTGCTGGCCGTCGGTGGCGCCTTCGTCGACCGCACACCGCCGTGGCTCAAGGACTGGGCCATCGAGACCTTCGGCACCGCGGACAAGCTGGCGCTGGGCGTCGGCATGGCGATCACCCTCACCGTCGTGTGCGCGCTCATCGGCGTCCTGGCGCTGCGTCGCCGGGGGCCAGGGATCGGCGCCTTCGCGGTGGTGGGCCTGGTGGGGCTGGCGGCCGTCTACAGCCGTCCGGCCACGGGTCTGCTCGACCTCGTGCCCACCGCCCTCGGCGTGGTGGTCGGCGGACGGGTGCTCCTGTGGCTGCTCGACCGGGTGGCCGGCGTGCGGGACGGCGGCCCGCGCTCGTCGCACCACCCGTCCGCGGCGCCACCGAGCGGATCCACCCGGCGCAGCGTCCTGCTCCTCGGTGGTGGCCTCACCGGCCTCGGTGTGCTGGGCGTCGTCGCAGGTCAGGTGCTGTCCACGGCCGGTCGGGCGGTGCAGCGCACCGCTGAGGCGCTCGGTCTGCCCACGCCGACCCGGACGGTGAGCGTGCCCGAGGGTGCGACCAGCGACATCACCGGGCACACGCCATACCTCGTCGACAACGAGGACTTCTATCGCATCGACACCGCGCTGCGCGTGCCCCGCGTCGACGCGGCCGGGTGGACTCTGCGCGTCACCGGTCTGGTCGACCAGGAGGTCGAGATCACGTATGCCGACCTGCTCGCTGAGGAGCACGTCGAAGCACTCGTCACCCTCACCTGCGTGTCGAACCAGGTCGGCGGCGACCTCGTCGGCAACGCGCGGTGGCTCGGCTGGCCGGTGCGCGAGCTGCTCGCCCGTGCGGGGGTGCAGCCGGAGGCCGACATGGTGCTCTCGCGCAGCACCGACGGCTGGACCGCCGGCACCCCGATCGAGGCGCTGACCGACGACCGCGACGCGCTGCTCGCGGTGGCGATGAACGGCGAGCCGCTGCCGGCCGAGCACGGCTACCCGGTGCGGCTGGTGGTGCCGGGGCTCTACGGCTACGTCTCGGCGACCAAGTGGGTGACCGAGCTCAAGGTGACCCGCTTCGACGCGGACGAGGGGTACTGGACGCCCCGCGGCTGGTCGGCCCGGGGCCCGATCAAGACGGCCTCCCGGATCGACGTGCCGCGCTCGGGGGGTCGGCTCGAGCCGGACGCGGACGGCACCGTCGTCCTCGCCGGGGTCGCCTGGGCCCAGCACCGCGGCATCGAGCGGGTCGAGGTGCAGGTCGACGACGGCGACTGGCAGGAGGCCACCCTGCTGGAGGAGCCGACCGTGGACGCCTGGCGGCTGTGGACGTATGCCTGGCCCGAGGCGACCTCCGGCGATCACCAGGTGCGGGTGCGCGCGACCGACGCCGACGGACAGACGCAGACCGAGGAGAGCGCCGCCCCGGCGCCGAACGGCGCGAGCGGCTGGCACACGGTCGACTTCACCGTCGCCTGACCCCCGACCGGGCGCCGCGGATGGTTGCTCGCGGTATGCCTATCGCGCCGTGGACGCCAGCTCCGTCCTGGGTGCCGGCGCAGGAGTCTCCGCCTGACTGCGCACGGCACCTGCACCCGCCCAGGCCAGCCCTGCCGCGAGCGCCGTGGAAGGCGGTGACAGCGAACGCGGGCAGATGTCCGACGAGGTCCGCGAAGCGACCGGCAAGAGCCGCGCCGAGGGCATACCCGGCGCCGGTCGACGCGGCGAGGGCGGTCATGGCGGCGCCGAGCCGCCGGACCGGCGTGGTCCGCTCGGCCAGCGTGAACGTCGTGATCATGGCGGCGCTCGGTGGGGTTGGGGCAACCACTGGTGGCGCTCGGTGGGGGGGGTCAGGCGATGATGCGGGGCTCGACCGGCTGAAGTCCGCGCCGGTCGTCCCGGCCAGCGCTAACCCGGCCCGCCAGCACGTCGGCCCAGGCTTGCGCGAGCCGCGGTGCGACCTGCTCGAGCTGGTCGTGGCCGAGCACGTAGGGCAGCCGGACCCAGCCGTCGAGCCCGCCGCCCGCGGCGAAGTTGGGGCCGGCGGCGAGCGCGACATCATAGGCCCGCGCCGCGGTCGCCAGCGCGGTCGATCCCGGGCGCGGCAGGGCGCACCACAGCGCCATGCCGCCGCTCGGCACCCGCACCCGCCAGTCGGGCAGGTGCTCGCGCAGCCCGGCCAGCAGGACGTCGCGGCCCGCCCGGAGCCGGGCCTGCTGCTGCGGAAGGACCTCGGGCGCCGCCTGCAGCATCCGTGCGGCGACGAGCTGTTCCAGAACCGGCACCCCCAGGTCCAGCTTGAGCCGGCTCGCCGCCATGTCTGCGGCGCGGCCCCGAGGCACCCGCAGCCAGCCGACCCGTAGCCCGCCCCACAGCGACTTGCTCACGCTGCCGACGGTGATCGCGTCCGGGACGTGACGGCCCAGCGGCTCAGGGACGACCTGCCCGTCGAGCGGCAGGTCGACGATCGACTCGTCGATGATCGGCACGACGCCCGCGGCCCGCAGCATCCGGCCGATCTCGGCCCGCTGCCCAGCCGGCATGAGAGCGCCGGTGGGGTTGTGGAAGTCGGGGATGAGGTAGGCGACGCGCGCCCCGCTCTGACGCAGCGTCCGGCCCAGCCCTGCGACGTCCCAGTCGTCGTGGGCGTGCTCGATCGGGTGCGCCACGGTGCGCGCACCGGCGCCCTCCAGGGTGGCGATGGCGTTGGGGTAGGTGGGCGTCTCGACGAGCACCCGGCCCCGTGGCGCCAGCAGCGCCCGAGCCGCGATCGCCACTCCGGCCAGGGCCCCCGGCGCGACGATGACCTGGTCCGGTGTCGTCGCCAGGCCACGTGCCGTGAACCGCTCCGCGACGACCTCGCGCAGGACGGGGAGGCCGCCGGGGTAGTAGCCGGTGCCGGGCAGGTAGGCCCCGAGCTCCTCCAGCGCCTGCCCGTAGGCCTCCGAGGTGCCACCCGGCGCACCGGCCGCGGTGCAGGTCAGGTCGATCGCGCCGTCGCTGAGCGCCGAGGGCGTCAGCAGGTGGTCGATGCGCCCGCCCGGCACGTCCGGCACCTGGACCACGCTGCCCGATCCCCGGCGGGTGTGCAGGTAGCCCTGGGCGCGCAGCTCGGTGTAGGCACGGGTGACCGTGGTCCGGCTGAGGCCCAGGGGTCCGGGCAGGTCCCGCTCGGAGGGGAGCCGGCTGCCCTCGGGCAGCCGGCCGTCGGCGATGAGGTGCCGCAGCGCCTCGGTGAGGCGGCCATAAGCCGGCCCGGACGACTCGGCGGCCAGCGCCGGCGCCACGAGGTCGGCGACGGCGCGGGCGGTGAGGACGCGGGGCATACCCCCACTGTGTTCGACAGGTGGCCCTCTCGTCCATAGCCACTTCGTGTCCACCGGCTCGTAAGTGGCTATGGATCGCATAGCCAGTTGCGCCCACCCTGGAGGTATGAGCATCCTCACCCACGTGGAGAACTCCCGGGCCGTCACGAGCGCGCGGCGCCGCGCGGCCGACCCGCGCCGCCAGCTCGCCGCGCTCGGTCCGGTCGAGCAGCTGCGCGCCGGGCGGCTCGGTCGCCGCATCCCGCAGCTGCTCGTCGGGCTCGCCCTCTACGGCGCCTCGATCGCTCTCATGGTGCGCGGCGTGCTCGGCAACATGCCGTGGGACGTGCTGCACCAGGCGTCGCCCGGCACGTGCCGCTCAGCCTCGGCGTCATCATCATCGCGGTGTCGGTGCTCGTGCTGCTCCTGTGGGTGCCGCTGCGACAGTCGCCAGGGCTCGGCACCATCGCCAACGCCCTCCTCGTCGGCCTCGCGGCGGACGCGACGCTGTGGGTCGTGGCGCCGGGTGAGGGCTGGGTCGAGCGCAGCGCGCTCATGGCTGCGGGGGTGCTGCTCAACGGGGTCGCCAGCGCGATGTACATCGGCGCCCAGCTCGGTCCGGGCCCGCGCGACGGGCTGATGACGGGGCTGGCGCGCCGCACGGGGTGGTCGCTGCGGCTGGTGCGCACCGGCATCGAGGTGACGGTCATCGCGCTCGGCTGGCTGCTCGGCGGCGTGGTCGGCCTGGGCACGGTGGTGTATGCCGTGGCCATCGGCCCGCTGACCCAGGCCTTGCTGCCGTGGTTCACCGTCGACCTCGGGGACCACGCCCGGGGGTGACGGTGCCCGCCGGTCGGCAGGCCTGCTCCTGTGCGCGTCGGCTCAGTGCTCGCGCAGGGCCTCGATGAGCTCGTCCTTGGTCATGGAGGAGCGGCCCTCGATGTCGAGCTCGGCGGCCCGCTCGCGCAGCTCCTCGACGGTGCGGTCCTCGTAGTCGGAGGCCTCACCGCCGCGCTCGCCGACCTCGGAGCGGGAGGAGTTCGCCGCGGCGTTGGCGATCCGCGCCGCCTTCTCCTTGCTCGCGCCGTCCTCGCGCACCGCCTCGTAGACCTCGGGGTCCTTGACGCTCGGGCCTGGGTCGCCCTGCGTCTTCTTCTCGCCTGCCATGCTCCCGACGGTATGCCGTGCCACGCTGGGCCGCATATCGAAGACCCCTGAGCGCCCCGTCCGCCTCGGCGTGCAGATCCGGCCGCAGCACGCGGCATACCCGCAGGTGTCGGTCGCCGGCGGCGCGCTCGACGGTCCCGGGCCGGGGCAGGCGGCGCAGGACCTGTATGCCGAGGGCGCACGGCTCGTCACGGTCACCACGAGCGGCCCGGACCACCCGCTCGACCAGCTCGACGCCTGGCTCGCGTGGCGGGACGAGCGGAACGGCTGACGCAACCATTCGCGGCGCTCGGTGAGGTTGAGGACAAACATTCGCGGCGCTCGGTGGGGCTGAGGGCAACCATTGGCGGCGCTCGGTGGGGGGAGCGGGGTCGAGCGCCTACCCTGGCTGCCATGACCTCACGCCACGACGGCCGTAGCGCCGACCAGCTCCGCGAGATCCGGATCACCCGCAACTGGCTCGACCACGCCGAGGGCAGCGTCCTCGTGGAGTTCGGCAAGACCCGGGTGCTGTGCGCCGCGTCGTTCACCGGGGGCGTCCCGCGCTGGCGCAAGGGCAGCGGCAAGGGCTGGACGACGGCGGAGTACGCCATGCTCCCGCGCTCCACGCACACCCGGTCGGACCGTGAGTCGGTCAAGGGTCGGCTCGGGGGCCGGACGCACGAGATCAGCCGGCTCATCGGCCGCTCGCTGCGCGCCGTCGTCGACCTGGACGCCATGGGGGAGAACACGATCCAGCTCGACTGCGACGTGCTGCAGGCCGACGGCGGCACCCGCACGGCGGCGATCACCGGCGCCTACGTCGCGCTCGTGGACGCCGTCGAGACGGCGCGCGCCAAGGGGCTCATCGCCAAGAAGGCCGAGCCCATCACCGGCTCGGTCGCGGCCGTGAGCGTCGGCGTCGTCGAGGGTGAGCCGGTGCTCGACCTGGACTACCCGGAGGACTCGACCGCCGAGACCGACATGAACGTCGTCATGACCGGCGACGGTCGCTTCATCGAGGTGCAGGGCACCGCCGAGGGCACGCCCTTCGACCGCGAGCTGCTCGACGCGCTGCTGGACCTGGCCACCGAGGGCTGCGCCGAGCTGACCGCCCGCCAGGCCGCCGCCTTCGGGGCCGACGACATGGCCGGGTCGGACAGCCACGAGGCCGGCGCCGACGTGGACCAGGGCCCGCCCACGTGGTGAGCGACCCCACCTCGGGCGCGGACCGTCCTGGCCAGGTCGTCCTCGCCACCCGCAACCCGGGCAAGGTGGGCGAGCTGCGCGACATCCTCGCGGGCGTGCTCGACCGGGCCGGGCTCGAGCTCGTCGGGCTGGACGCCTTCCCCGGGCTCGAGGACGTCGTCGAGTCCGGCGTCACGTTCGGGCAGAACGCCCTGCTCAAGGCCCGGTATGCCGCAGCCGCCACGCGCGTTCCCGCGCTCGCCGACGACTCCGGGCTGGCCGTCGACGTGCTGCACGGTGCGCCGGGGATCTTCTCCGCCCGCTGGTCCGGCCCGCTGGGCGAGGCCACCGGCCGCAGCAAGGACGAGGCCAACAACGATCTGCTCCTGGCCCAGCTCGCCGACGTGCCCGACGAGCACCGTGGGGCGGAGTTCGTCTGTGCGGCGGCGCTCGTGCTGCCCGATCGCCGCACCCCCGAGGAGGTCGTCGCCGCCGGGGGCGCCAGCCCTCAGGTGCCGGGGACCGAGTGGGTCCGAGAGGGCCGGTGCTGCGGCGTGCTCGGCCGGGAGCCGCGCGGCAGCAACGGCTTCGGCTACGACCCGCTGCTCGTCCGCCCGGACGGCCGCACCCTCGCCGAGCACACGGCTGCGGAGAAGCACGCGATCTCACACCGCGGCGAGGCCTTCCGGACGCTGGCCCGAGACCTGGAGGCCCTGCTCGGCCCCGACGCCGGACCGTGGTCGGGATAGCACGACCGTCATCAGCAACGTCGGCGATGACGGTCGTGCCAGGCCGTGGTCACTCCCGCAGTGGGGCGTGGTCGCTTCCCGGGTGAGGTGCAGGACGGGGCGCGCGACCCCATACCCTTGTCCCTTGACCCGTGGTCACCTGCGACGAAAGACACCCCACGATGGCCCACCAGTGGCGCGGCGTGATCGCCGAGTATGCCGACCGCCTGCCCGCCTCGATCACCCAGCAGGTCGTGACCCTGCGCGAGGGCGGGACGCCGCTCATCCCGGCCGAGCACCTCAGTGAGCTCGTCGGGGCCCAGGTGCACGTGAAGTACGAGGGCCTCAACCCCACCGGCTCGTTCAAGGACCGGGGGATGACCGCGGCCATCAGCGACGCCGCGCGGCAGGGCGCGAAGGCCGTCATCTGCGCCTCGACCGGCAACACCAGCGCGAGCGCCGCGGCCTACGCCACGAAGGCCGGGATGGAGTGCGGCGTGCTCGTGCCCGACGGCAAGATCGCGATGGGCAAGCTCAGCCAGGCCATCGCCGGGGGCGCGACGCTCATCCAGGTCCAGGGCAACTTCGATGACTGCCTCACGCTCGCGCGCAAGCTGGCCGAGGCCTACCCGGTCGAGCTGGTCAACTCGGTCAACCCGGCCCGCATCGAGGGGCAGAAGACCGCCGCCTTCGAGGTCGTCGACGCGCTCGGCGACGCCCCGGACATCCACTGCCTCCCGGTGGGCAACGCCGGCAACATCACGGCCTACTGGAAGGGCTACGGCGAGTATGCCGACCCGCAGGCCCCCGGCGCGGGCGGCACGGCCCCCGCCACGCGCCGACCGCGCATGTGGGGATTCCAGGCCGCCGGGGCCGCACCGATCGTCAAGGGTCATCCGGTCGACGACCCGGAGACCATCGCGACCGCCATCCGCATCGGCAACCCGGCCTCCTGGGAGCAGGCCGAGGCGGCCCGCGACGAGTCGGGAGGGCTCGTCGACGCCGTCACCGACGAGGAGATCCTCGCCGCGCACCGGCTGCTGTCCTCGCGCGAAGGGATCTTCGTCGAGCCCGCGTCGGCCGCCTCGGTCGCCGGGCTGCTGAAGCGGCACGCCGCGGGGCAGGTCCCGGCCGGCGCCACGATCGTGTGCACGGTCACCGGGCACGGGCTCAAGGACCCGCAGTGGGCGCTGAAGGGGGCCGACGGCAGCGACGTCGACCCGGTGCGGGTCTCGGTCGACGTCGTCAGCGTCGCCGACGCCCTCGGGCTGGAGTGATGGCGCCGCTCACCCCCGGCGCGACCGCCCGGGTGCGGGTGCCGGCCAGCAGCGCCAACCTCGGCCCGGGCTTCGACAGCGTCGGGCTGGCCCTCGGGATCTGGGACGAGTATGCCGTCGAGGTCCTCCCCGAGCCCGGCGCCCTGGAGCTCGTGCTCGCGGGCGAGGGGGCGGGCGACCTGCCCGCGGACGAGCGGCACCTCGTCGCGACCCGGCTGCGGGAGGCGCTGCAGGCGTGCGGGGTCGGCTGGCTCGACGGCTTTGGGCTGCGGCTGACCTGCGCCAACACCATCCCGATGGCCGCCGGCATGGGCAGCTCGGCGACGGCGATCGTGGGCGGCTTGGGGCTCGGCTTCGCGCTGGTGCGCGGCGGCGACCTGACCGAGGCCGACCTGGGCCTCGTCAACACGCACGCCGGAGTCGCCGAGGGGCACCCCGACAACTCCTCCGCCTCCGTCCACGGCGGGCTCACCGTGTCGTGGATGCCCAGCGCGCAGGTGGTGCGCACCGCGCGGCCCCCGCTGCACCGCGACGTCGTGCCGGTCGTGCTGCTGCCGGAGGGGCAGCGCCTCGACACGGCCACCGCCCGCGCGGTGCTGACGCCCACGGTGCCCCGGACCGACGCGGTGCGGCAGGCGGGCCGGGCCGCGCTGCTCGTGCACGCGCTGACCAGCGACCCCACCCTGCTGCTCGACGCCACGAGCGACTGGCTGCACCAGGAGCAGCGGCGCCAGGCATACCCCGTCACGATGGGGGCGGTCGACACCCTGCGGGCCCTCGGGCACGCAGCCGTCGTCTCGGGGGCCGGCCCGACGGTCCTCTGCCTCACGACCGCCGACCTCCTCACCACGGTGCTCGCCGAGGCCCGCTCGTGGGGACTCGGCTGGCGGGTCCTGACCCCGGGCATACCGAGCACCGGGCTGCACGTGGTGACCGACGCGGCTGGCTAGGCTGGTCCCTCACGCGCTCGTGGTGGAACTGGTAGACACGCAGGATTTAGGTTCCTGTGCCTTGTGGGTGTGCGGGTTCGAGTCCCGCCGAGCGCACCGCACGCTGGTGCGGCTCCCTGTGACCTGGGCGTCGCCATGGTGACGCCTGCGTCACCAGCGAGCGCACCACCAGGCGCACAGGTATACCCTCAGCCGGCTCCCGGCAGCTCGACGCCGAGCTGCTTGGCCAGGGAGGCGACGTGGCCCTTGGCGCGCACGTTGTATTTCGCGACCTCGACGACACCCTCCTCGTCGAGGACGAAGGTCGAGCGGATGACGCCGACGACGGTCTTGCCGTAGTTCCGCTTCTCGCCGTAGGCCCCGTAGGCGGTGAGCATCTCCTTGCTCTCGTCGGACACGAGCGGGAAGCCGAGCGACTCCTGCTCGGCGAAGGTCGCGAGCTTGCCCACCGGGTCGGGGGAGACGCCGACGACCGCATACCCCTCGCGGGTGAAGACCGCCTCGTTGTCGCGGAAGTCGCAGGCTTGCGTCGTGCAGCCCGGCGTCATCGCGGCGGGGTAGACGTAGAGGACGACCTTGCGGCCGGCGAGGTCGGCGAGGCTCAGCTCGCCGCCGTCGGCGGTGGGCAGGGTCCAGGCGGGGGCGGGCTGGCCAGGCTCGAGGCGGGGCACGGGGGTCCTTTCGACGTCACCAACGGGGCAGGCCTAAGTTATCGTCTCAGCAGACAGCACGACCACGTCGACCCGAGGACTTCACCACATGGCCAACAAGCAGCCTGCCCGCTCCGTCAAGGAGATCGAGGCCGACATCTCGGCGACCCGCAGCCGGCTCGCGCGCACCGTCGACGAGCTGACCTACCGGGTGAGCCCGGACACCATCAAGGCCAACGCGGTCGCGTCGCTCAAGGGCAAGGTCAACGACGCGACCATGGACGCCGAGGGCAACCCGCGCTTCGACCGGCTCGCGACCGTGCTCGGGGGCGTCGCCGTCCTGGCGGTCACCCTCGGCAGCCTGCGTCGGGTCTTCAACCGCAGCTGAGCGGTATGCGGGGCCGCGCCGCGGCTGCGTGATCAGGCCCGCTCGCGCACCCGGCCGGCGCTCGCCTCGGGGGAGAGGTCGAGCCCCCGCAGCAGCTGGGCGTTGAGCGCCACGACGACCGTCGAGGCCGACATGAGAATGGCGCCCACGCTCATGGGGAGCACGAAGCCCACGGGGGCGAGGATCCCGGCCGCGAGCGGGACCGAGACCAGGTTGTAGCCGGCGGCCCACCAGAGGTTCTGCGTCATCTTCCGGTAGCTCGCGCGGGAGAGCTCCATCACCGACAGCACCGACCGCGGGTCGGAGCCGGCGAGGACGACCCCGGCACTGCCGATGGCCACGTCCGTGCCGGCGCCGATCGCGAGACCGACGTCGGCCTGGGCCAGGGCCGGGGCGTCGTTGACGCCGTCGCCGACCATGGCCACCGTGCGGCCCTCGGCCTGCAGCTCGGCGACCTTGTCCGACTTGTCCTCGGGGCGGACCCCGGCGAAGACCCGGTCGATGCCCAGCTCGCCGGCGACCGACTCGGCCACCGCTCGGGCGTCACCGGTGATCATGACGACCTCGACGCCCTGCGCGTGCAGCGCGTCGACCGCCTCGCGGGACTCCTCGCGGACGCCGTCGGCGAGCCGGAGCGCGCCGGCGACCTCGCCGTCGACGACGACGTGCAGGATGATCGCGCCCTCCTCCCGCCAGGCGTCGGCCACCGGCAGCTCGTCGAGTCCCTCCTGCTCGAGGAGGTAGGGGCCACCGACCTGCACCGTCGTCCCGTCCACGGTGGCGCGCACCCCCACCGCGGGTGAGGAGGAGAAGTCGGCCGCGCGCGGCAGGTCGAGGTCGCGGTCCTGCGCGGCGCGGACGATCGCGCGGGCGAGCGGGTGCTCGCTGTCGGCCTCCGCCGCGGCGGCGAGCCGGAGCAGGTCGTCCTCGCCGGCCTCGCCTGCGGGCTCCACGGCGGTGACCCGGGGCTCGCCCTCGGTGAGTGTGCCGGTCTTGTCGAAGAGCACTGTGTCGACCCCGCGCATCGCCTCCAGCGCCAGCCGGTCGGTGACGAGCACCCCTCCGCGCGCCGCCCGCTCGGTCGCGATCGAGACCACCAGCGGGATGGCCAGACCCAGCGCGTGCGGGCAGGCGATGACCAGGACGGTGACCGCCCGCACGACGGCGGAGTCGGGCATACCGAGCGTCGACCACACGATCGCCGTGACGACCGCGGCGACCAGGGCGAACCAGAACAACCAGCCCGCGGCGCGGTCGGCGAGCCGCTGGGTGCGGGTCGAGGAGGACTGCGCATCGCTCACCAGGCGCTGGATGCCGGCGAGGGTCGTCTCGTCACCGGTCGCGGTGACCTCGACGCGGAGGCCGGAGTCGGTCGCGACCGTCCCGGCGACCACGTCGTCGCCCTGCTCGCGGCGCACCGGGGTGGACTCACCCGTGACCATCGACTCATCCATGCTGGCCGAGCCGTCGACGACGCGACCGTCCACGGGCACGGCGGCTCCGGGGCGCACGACGACGACATCGCCGACCTCGAGGTCGGCGGGGGAGACGGTGACGGTGGTGTCGCCCTCGACCTTCTCCGCCTCGTCCGGCAGCAGGGCGGCGAGGCTGTCCAGGGCCGAGCTCGTGGCGGCCAGCGAGCGCATCTCGATCCAGTGGCCGAGCAGCATGATGACGACGAGGAGCGCCAGCTCCCACCAGAAGTCGAGGCTGCCGTCGAGCAGGCCGAGCGTGGCCCCCCACGACGCGAGGAAGGCGACGGTGATCGCCATGCCGATGAGCAGCATCATCCCCGGCTGCCGCGAGCGGAGCTCCGCGATCCCCCCGGTGAGGAAGGGCCGCCCGCCCCAGGCATACATCACCGTGCCGAGCAGCGGCGAGACCCAGCTCACCCAAGCGGCGTCGGGCAGGTGGTAGCCGAGCAGGTGCGCGAAGGCCCCGCTCGCGAGCACCGTGGGGACGGCCAGGACGAGCATGATCCAGAAGAGGCGGCGGAACTGCGCCACGTGATCGCCGTGCCCCCCGTGGCCCGCGTGGTCGCCGTGACCCTCGCTCGCAGGGTGCTCGTGCCTGTCGTGGCCCTGGCCCTGGCCCGCATGCTGCTCGTGGCCGTCGTGGCCGTCGTGGCCGCCGTGGCCGCCGCTGTCGTGCTGCTGTTGCGTAGGCCGGGCGTGCTCCATGGCCCGAACATATACCCCTAGGGGGTATATGTCAACCAGCTCACGGACCTGGGCAAGGCTCTGCACCGTAGGCAGCGTCGAGAAGGGTGCTTGTGGTGCAGAACGTTGCCCAGGTCCCGTCGCTGACGCCCGGACAGGGCATACCGGGGTGTGCGGCGGCCGCCAGGTCGTGCGCTGGCGGGGTATGCCGGCGTGCCTGCTCAGGCGGCGCTGCCCCGCACCGTCAGGACGGGACGCGTGCTGCTGACGTGCTCCGGGACGACCAGACCCATGGAGTTGCCGTAGTCCAGGCGGGGGCAGACCAGCACCGTGTCGCCGCGGCGGAACCCGGAGGTGCCGCGTGGCATCACCACACGCACGCTGACGTCGCCCCGCGCCAGCACGACGACCTCGCCACGAGACTCCGCAGTCCCGACCCGCTCGACCCGAGCCTCCACCAGCGGACCTCCCGGCCGCCGGACCCAGACCGGCCCGAGGAAGAGGTACTGCACCAACCCGATCCCGGCGAGGAGCACGATGCCGAACCTGAGGGACTCACCCAGGGGCCGGCCGAGCAGCCAGACCTCGAAGCCGAGATAGAGGCCGAGGACGAACAGGACCGAGAGGGCGAGGAGAAGCCGCGTGCGTCGCGCCTCGGCCCGCAGGATCCGCCTGGCCTGCGCCTCTGACATGGGGTCCGCGCTGTCTCGCCTGCTCACACTCACCTCCTGCGTCGTCCTGGCGCGCCGGCATGACCGTCCGGTCGCGCCGCGGCCTCGACCGCGTCAGACCGGCTGCCGACGACGTCCTGCGTCAGACCGAAGGACCGGGCGGCCCGGACCAGGACGATCCACTCGCCCGGCGCGATCCGCGGCGCGGCCCAGACCTGCTGACCGGCCCGGAGGCCCAAGGTCGAGTCGGGCCGCCACGTCACCTCGTGCCGCTCGCCCCGCACCGTCACCGTGCCGCGCTCCGTGGCCGTGACGACACCCGGCTCCACCTCGGTGGCGTCGAGCGCCGAGGAGCGGGTGGCCCGTCGGCGGCGCTCGGCCCAGGCCCACATCACCACGAAGACGGTCGCGTAGATCGTCGAGAAGATCGCCGCCTCGGCCACGGGATCGTCGGCCCACACGGCACGGAAGACGAACATCAGGCCGCCGAGCACGACGAACATGAACGCCAGCTCGCCGCGGGACGCCCGGTGCGACACGCCTCGCGCCAGCGTGCGAAGGGCCTCTCGTTCGTCGCGCTGCGGGGCCACGTCAACCCACGGCGTCGCGCGCGTCGACGAAGGCGTCGACGCAGGCGCGCACGTCCTCCTCGGAGTGCGAGGCCGACAGCTGCACCCGGATCCGGGCCTGCCCCTTGGGGACGACGGGGTAGGAGAAGGCGATGACGTAGACACCGCGCTCGAGCATGGCGTCGGCGACCTCGCTGGCCGTGCGGGCCCCGTCCTCGCCGGGGAACATCACCGGCACGATCGCGTGCTCGCCAGGCAGCAGCTCGAAGCCGGCCTCGCCCATGAGCGACCGGAAGAGCTCGGCGTTGCGCCGCAGCTGCGCGCGCGGCTCGTCGCTGTCGCGGGCGATCTCCAGGGCCTTGAGCGAGCCGGCGACGACCGAGGGGGCGACCGCGTTGGAGAAGAGGTAGGGCCGGGCCCGCTGCTTGAGCAGGTCGACGATCTCCTGGTGCGCCGCGACGAAGCCGCCGCTGCCGCCACCGAGGGCCTTGCCCAGGGTGCCGGTGACGATGTCGACCCGGTCCATGACGCCGCACGCCTCGTGCGACCCGCGGCCCCCTTCGCCGACGAAGCCGGTGGCGTGGCTGTCGTCGACCATGACCATCGCGCCGAACTCCTCGGCCAGGTCGCAGATCTGCTCCAGCGGCGCGAGGTAGCCGTCCATCGAGAAGGCGCCGTCGGTGACGACGAGCACCCGCCGCGCCCCGCCGTCCCGCGCGGCCTGCAGCTGGGTGCGCAGGTCGTCCGTGTCGCGGTTGGCGTAGCGGAAGCGCTGCGCCTTGGACAGCCGCACCCCGTCGATGATCGAGGCGTGGTTGAGCTGGTCGGAGATGATCGCGTCGTCCTTGCCGCAGATCACCTCGAAGATGCCGCCGTTGGCATCGAAGCAGGACGGGAAGAGGATCGAGTCCTGCGCGCCCACGAAGTCGGCGATCGCCCGCTCCAGGTCGCGGTGCTGGGTCTGGGTGCCGCAGATGAAGCGGACCGAGGCCATCCCGAAGCCCCAGTCGTCCAGCGCCTGCCGCGCGGCGCCCACGACGTCCGGGTGGTCGGCGAGCCCGAGGTAGTTGTTGGCGCAGAAGTTCAGCGCCTCGCCGGCCGTCGTCGCGATGTGCGCCGACTGCGGCGTGGTGATCTGCCGCTCGGCCTTGGTGAGCCCGTCGGCCTCGATCTGCGCGAGCTCCTCGCTCAGCTGGTCCTTGACATCGGCATACATCTGATCGCTCCTAGCTCCAGTCCATGATGATCTTGCCGCCCTGCCCCGCGCGGGCGGCGGCGAAGGCGTCCTGCCACCGCTCGGCGGAAAAGCGGTCGGTGATGACCGAACGCACGCGATCGCGCAGCAGCTCCGAGCTCTGCAGCATGGCGGTCATCTTGTACCACGTCTCGTACATCTCGCGGCCGTAGATCCCCTTGAGGGTGATCATGTGCGAGATCACCTTGCCCCAGTCGATCGCGAACGGCTCGGCGGGTATGCCCAGCATCGCCACCCTGGCGCCGTGGGTGCAGTTGTCGATGAGCTCGGCCATGGCGCGCGGGTTGCCCGACATCTCCATCACCACGTCGAAGCCCTCGTCCATCCCGAGCCGCTCCTGCGCCGTGGCGATGCGGTCGCCGGAGACGTCGACGCCGAGGTCGGCGCCGACGCGGCGGGCCAGCTCGAGCCGCGCCTCGGAGACATCGGTGACCACGACATACCTCGCGCCGGCGTGCCGGGCGATCGCCGCGGCCATGACGCCGATCGGTCCGGCGCCGGTGATGAGCACGTCCTCGCCCTCCAGCGGGAACGACAGCGCGGTATGCACGGCGTTGCCGAGCGGGTCGAAGACCGACCCGAGGTCGGGGTCGATCAGCTCCGGCTGCACCCAGACGTTGGTGTGCGGCACGACGACGAAGTCGGCGAAGCAGCCGTCCCGGTTGACCCCGAGGTTGGAGGTGCGCACGCACATGTGACGCCGGCCGGCGCGGCAGTTGCGGCAGACGCCGCAGACGACGTGGCCCTCGACCGAGCAGCGATGCCCGACCTGCAGGCCGTAGCGCTCGTCGGTCGGCACCCCGTCGCCGAGCTCGACGATCTCGCCGTAGAACTCGTGGCCCACGACGAGCGGCGGCTCAAGCATCGAGGCGGCCCAGTCGTCCCACGCCTCGATGTGCAGGTCGGTGCCACACAGCCCGGCGCGCAGCACCCGGATCTTGACCTCGCCCGGTCCGGGCGCGGCTCGGGCACGTCGGTGAGCTCGAGTCCCGGCCCGGTGCTGGGCTTGATCAGGGCGCGCATGGGTCCATCTTGACGCATGGGTCAAGCCGTCGCGGGAGGTGGGCGGGGCGGCGCGCTTAGGCTGACGCGATGGACTGGGACACGCGAGTGGGCTGCTACGCCTGGGTGGAGCGCGATGGGGCGGTCCTGCTGAGCACTGGTCGGGGGGACGCACCGACGACGGGCGCGTGATCCGGGCGGCGTGGTCGCTCGTGGGGGGCGGGCTCGAGCTCGGGGAGACGCCGGAGCGGACCGTGGTCCGGGAGGTGTGGGAGGAGAGCGGCTACGACGTCGAGGTCGGCCCGCTGCTGACCTCCCAGGGGTATGCCGTCGCCCCGCACGACCGCGCCCGGCAGCCGGGGAAGGCGCTGCAGATCGTGCAGGTCGTCTTCCGCGCCGAGGTCGTGTCGGGCGAGCTGCGGGTGGAGCGTGACGGCAGCAGTGACGACGTGCGCTGGGTGCCGCTCGACGAGCTGGACACCCTGCCGTGCGCCTCGGTCGTGGACGTGGCCTGGCGCGCGGCAGGCGGGCCAGGGCTGCGCCAGCCGCCGTTGCGCGGCGTGCCCGTCGACGAGGGTCACGTGGCAGGGGTCCGCGAGCTCGTGGACGCCTCCTCGCCGCGGCGGGGAGACGTGCGGGTGGTCGCGATCGACGGTCTGAGCGGATCGGGGAAGACCTCGCTGGCCACGGCTCTGGCCCGCGACCTGCGGGCCCCGTTGGTGCAGATGGACGACCTCTACCCCGGCTGGGACGGGCTGGCCGCCTCGCCCGCGCTGCTGGCCGAGCAGGTGCTCGAGCCGCTCTCACGGGGCGAGCGCGCGGCATACCGGCGGTGGGACTGGTATGCCGATCGCTGGGCCGCCGAGCCGGTGCCGGTCGTGGTGGAGCCCGGCGGGGTGCTCGTGGTGGAGGGCTGCGGGTCCAGCGTCGGGCCGGCGTCGGAGCACGCCGACGTGCGGGTGTGGGTCGAGGCGGAGGAGGGCCTGCGCCGGCGCCGGGGGCTCGCTCGCGACCGCGAGACGTTCCGCCCGCACTGGGAGCGCTGGGCGGACCAGGAGCAGCAGGTCTTCGGCGCCGACGGCACACGCGAGCGCGCCGACCTGGTTCTCGACACCACCCCGGCGCCGCGCTGACCGGGAAAGTCCGGCCCCGGCGGGCTTTCCACGGTCACCCCCGCGCCCCGACCGGCGAAGTGCTGCCCCGGCAGACATTCCACGGTCACCTCGGGCGCCCTGCGCGGATTTCGTCGCCCGGCTGACCCGGTGGTAAAGTTCTGCGCTGTTGCGCGCCTATAGCTCAATTGGCAGAGCAGCTGACTCTTAATCAGCGGGTTCGGGGTTCGAGTCCCTGTGGGCGCACCACATGTACATCGCGGTGAACTGTCACCTAGATTCACGAAGCCCCTGGTCAGATCACATCTGACCGGGGGTTTCGCCGTGTCCGAGCAAGTTTCCTGGGGGGCAGCAACCGACGCGGCGAAGGACACCGACAGCCGTCCTCATCTAAGGTGCTGTCTGCAGGGAGCAGACGAAGGAGGGGCGCCATGCAACAGCCCGCCGGGACCGAGGGCCAGCACCCGCTCATCGAGGTACGTGGCGTCACCAAGTCCTACGGACGGCACGCGGTGCTGGACGACGTCTCGTTCGAGGTGCGGCCCGGGCGCTCCCTCGCAATCATCGGAGCCAACGGTTGCGGCAAGTCGACGGTGCTCAAGATCTGTGCGGGCCTGCTGTCACCGGACGCAGGCATCGTCAGGGTCTCCGGGCGAGTGGGCTACTGCCCGCAGCAGGCGGACCTCGGCCACTTCCTGACATCGGACGATCACTTCACATGGTTCGGGGCGGCCGGGGGCCTGAGGGCGCGGGGAAGCCGTCGGCGCGGTCGGGCCCTCGCGGCCTCCCTCGACTGGCAGGTGACGTCCAAGCAGGTCGGCGACTTGAGCGGCGGCACGACGCAGAAGCTCAATGTGGCCTGCTCCGTGCTCGGCGATCCGCAGGTGATCCTGCTCGACGAGCCCTACCAAGGCTTCGACGAGGGCAGCTACCTCGACTTCTGGGACATGGTCGACAGATGGTGCGCCGGCGGTGCTGCAGTGATCGTGGTCACTCATCTGCTGCGAGAACTGCACCGTGTGGATGAGGTGCTCGATCTCGGCGCGGGGAGGGCGGCATGAGCGCTTTCCTCCGGACGGCGGAGATGACCATGCGCGATCTTGTCGGGCGTCGATGGGCGTTGCTCCTCCTCATTCTGGTGCCGCTGGTCTTCTATGGCGCTCGCCGGGGGGACGCTAGCTGGCAGGGCATCCGGTTCGCCTGCATGGGTCTCGCGTGGGCCTTGAGCACGGTCGCACTGTTCTCCACGATCAGCGCCAAATCACTTGAACCGCGACTTCGACTGGCCGGTGCCCGGGTCAGCGCGCTGCTGGCGGGCCGGGTCCTCGCGCTGGTGATAGTGGCATTGGTGGTCGGTGGGGTGTATGCCGCGCTCATCGCTGCCGATCAGGCGCCGGAGAACCCGTGGTCGATCACGGCGGCGCTGCTGCTGTCGGCGGTGATCTCCGTGCCGCTGGGCATGCTCATCGCTCGACTCGTCCCACGGGACTTCGAGGGAATGCTCGTCCTGATCACCGTCGTCGGGCTCCAGACCATCGTCGACCCCGAGTCCGCTGTGGCGAAGTTGCTGCCGCTCTGGTCCATCAGAGAATTGCTCACTCACGGGGTCGAGGGCGCGGGCGACCTGAGATCCGCCGCGATCCACGCCAGCGTCTACGGAGCCGCGCTGGTGCTGCTGAGTCTCATGCTCGCCTGGCGCAGCCTGCGTGCTCGTCCTCACGTCGTGAGACACGCCGCTCCTGCGTGACGTACTTGCCTCAGCCCGCCCAGGCGGCGGCGACCAGCCGTCGCAGCGCGGCGAGGTCGATGTCCTCCAGCTTGTTGACGTAGATGCAGCCCTTGCCGAGCCTCGTCCTGCCGAGCGCCTCGACCAGGTCCTCGCGCGAGCCATAGGACTGCAGGCCGTAGAGGGTGATCGCGCCCTTGCGGGGGGAGAAGCCCACGCGGGCGGTGTCGCCCTCGCGGCCGGTGGCGTACTGGTAGTGCGCCTCGCCGAAGCCCACCATCGACGGGCCCCACATGCGGGGTGGTGCCCCGGTGACGTCCTCGAAGAGCTCCAGCAGCTCCAGCCCCTGCTCCACCCGCTTGGGCCAGGGGAGCGACTCGATCCAGGCACGGGGCGACTCGCCGGTCGGGGTCGTCTTCGCCTCCGCCGTGCGGCCGCCGCTGCCGGCGAGCGGCCGCTCCCCGCGGTCGGTCGCGCTCCAGACCGCGTGCCCGTCCCGCAGCGCCAGCCCTTCGTCACCCATCGCCTCCTTCAGCCGCGCCAGGCCGACCTTGCCCACCCCGTGGAGCCCGGCGACGGCGGTGCGCGGCTGCCCGTCCGGGTCCGCGAGCGTGCTGAAGCCGGCCAGCGCCAACGCGTCCCGCATCGGACGTGACAGGCCCGGGGTATCGGCGATCGTCATACCCATGCGCCGATCGTAGAGGGGTGCGCCGACACCCTGCCCCGGCCGCGACGCCGTGCCAGACTGACGACCGTGAGTGACGACGACGCAGACAAGAGCGCCACGACGATGGACTGGAAGGTCGTGGGCAAGCGCACCTTTGCCGAGTTCATGGGCGACAAGGGGACCGACCTCGCGGCCGCGCTGACCTACTACTCGATGATGTCGATCTTCCCGATGATCCTGGCGATCTCGACGTCGCTGAGCTTCATCGGCCAGGGCGACGCCACCAACGAGGCCATCGCCGACCTGGGCAGCGACCTGGGGATGCGTGACTCCACGATCTCCACGGTGCAGGACTACCTCGCGAGCATGAGCGGCTCGGGCGGCGCGGGCATCCTGCTCATCGTCGGTCTGCTCGGCTCCCTCTGGTCGGCGTCGAACTACGTCAACGCCTTCAGCCGGATGATGAACACCGTCTACGGCATCGACGAGGGACGGCCGATCTGGAAGCTGCGACCGTGGCTGCTCGCACTCACCGTCCTGGTGATGCTCATGCTCATGACGATCGTGCTGTCGGTGACCCTCTCGGGCACCCTGTCCGAGGCGATCTTCGGTCTCGTCGGCCTCGACGAGACCGCCACCATGGTCTGGAACATCGCCAAGTGGCCGGTCATCCTCGTCATCCTCATGACCATCGTCAGCCTGCTCTACTGGGGCACCCCCAACGTCCGGCAGCCCAAGTTCCGCCTGCTCGCGCCGGGCGCGATCCTCGCCGTCATCATGGCGATCCTGGCCGGGGCGGGCTTCTTCGTCTACGCCATGAACGCCGGCAGCTACAACGCCACCTACGGCGCCCTCGGTGGTGTCATCATCCTGCTGCTCATGGTCTGGCTGATCAACACCTCGCTGGTCATGGGGGCCGAGCTCGACGCCGAGATCGAGCGCGGCAAGGAGCTCGCCGCCGGGATGGCGGCCGAGGACGAGATCCTGCTGCCGCCGCGCGACGTGGAGGGCACGGAGAAGAAGGAGGCCAAGCAGGCCGAGGTGGTCCGCGAGGCGCGGGAGACGCGCATGCAGGCCGCCGCGGACCTCGAGGCCGCGGGGGAGGAGCCCGGGCTGGAGGGTCGCGAGCCCTCGCGGCGTTGAGCCGTCCCCGCGTCCACGCTCCTGATGACCGCCGCGTTTCTCGGGCACACCCCGGAGGCGCTACGATGGTCGGCGTTGCCCGGGCTCGCCCGCAGGCAGCATGGTGGGCGTAGCTCAGCAGGTAGAGCATCGCGTTGTGGTCGCGAGGGTCGCGGGTTCAAACCCCGTCGCTCACCCCGAGAGAAGGCCCCGGCAATCGTGCCGGGGCCTTCGTCGTGCTCGGGGTGGGTATGCCGCGGGGGCGTCGGCTCAGGCCGGCGCCGCGCCCTCGGTGTGCCGCGCCGCGATCTCCTTGAGCGTGGTCGAGTCCAGCCCGGGCAGCTCGCGGAAGAGCGCCTCGCGGTAGTAGCGCAGCTCGGCGATGCTGTCCCGGATGTCGCCGAGCGCGCGGTGGCCGCCGGTCTTGGCGGGGGCCATGTAGTAGGCGCGGGGGTACCACCGCTTGGCCAGCTCCTTGATCGAGGAGACGTCGACGATCCGGTAGTGCAGGTGCGCGTCCAGCTCGGGCATGTCGCGCGCGAGGAAGGCACGGTCGGTGCTCACCGTGTTGCCGCCCAGCGGCGCCTTGCGCGCCTCCGGGACGTGCGCACGGACATACTCCAGGACCTGGCGCTGCGCCTCCTCCAGGGTGATGCCGTCCTCCAGCAGCGGGAGGAGCCCGGAGTCGGTGTGCATCGTGCGCACGAAGTCGCCCATCTGCTCCAGCGCCTCGTCCGGCGGCCGGATCACCACGTCGACGCCGTCACCGAGCACGGTCAGCTCGGAGTCGGTGACGAGGCAGGCCACCTCCACCAGCGCGTCCGCGACCGTGTCCAGGCCGGTCATCTCGCAGTCGATCCAGACGATCCGCTCACCACTCACGGCATCCAGGGTAGGCGCTCGTGTCCCGGTAGCCTCAGGCCCATGGTCTTCCAGCCCACGCCGCCGGGCAGCTCCCTGCCCGGCTCCTCCGCCGGCAGCGGCGCCCCCGGCACGTCCGGGGACTGGCACCAGGTGATGTCCTTCCAGCAGCCGCAGGGGCCGACGCCGCCCAACGCCACGCGGCGCCCGGTCATCCGTCGCGTGCTGCTCTGGAGCGCGGTGGTGAGCGTCTTCGGGCTGGCCGCGCTGGCCATGACCCTCATCGTCACCACGACGGTCGGGCTGCAGGCCGCGATCCTCGGCATGCTGAGCGCCTCGCTCGCACTGGGCATCGTCATACCCCTCTTCATCTGGGTCGACCGGCTCGAGGCCGAGCCCGCACGCCTGCTGTGGTTCGCCTTCCTCTGGGGCGCGCTGATCTCCACGCTCGCGGCGCTGCTGCTCAACGAGCTCGGGGTGGCGGTCCTCGCGGGCACCGGGGCCGACCCGCTCGTCGCGGGCGCCGTCCTGGTGGCCCCGCTCACCGAGGAGGTCGCCAAGGGACTCGGCGTGCTGCTGATCTTCCTCTTCGCCAGGCGGGAGTTCAACGGTGTCACCGACGGCATCGTGTATGCCGGGATCGTCGCCGCGGGCTTCGCCTTCGTGGAGAACATCCTCTACCTGGGGCAGACCTTCCTCGAGGCCGGCGCCCCCGGGCTGGTCGGATTGTTCATCATGCGCTGCCTGGTCAGCCCGTTCGCCCACCCGATGTTCACCGTCTGCACCGGCCTGGCGCTCGGGCTGGTCGCCCACCGACGCCGGGCCAGCTCCGCCTGGGTCGTGCTCGTCGGTCTGGCGTGCGCGGTCTTCCTGCACGCGCTGTTCAACTACAGCGCGGTCGCCGCCTCGGAGCACTACCTCGTGCTCTTCCTCGTCGTCCAGGTCCCGCTCTTCATCGCCTTCCTGCTGCTGCTGCGCTGGGCCCGCAACCGCGAGTCCCGGCTCATGCGCGACGCGCTCACGACCTACGGCATGGCCGGGTGGTACACCCCCGCCGAGGTCGCCATGCTCGCCAGCCCCGGCGAGCGTCGCCGGGCGCGCCGCTGGGCCGGCGGTGTCGGGGGCAAGCAGGCCGAGAAGGCGATGGAGGCCTTCCAGGACGAGAGCGGGGAGCTGGCGATGGTGCGCAAGCACCTCATCTCCGGCGGCCCGGACCCGGTCTGGCAGGCGCGCGAGAAGCGGATCCTCGACGCCGTCACCGCGCACCGGCGGGTCTTCGTGCCCCAGGCCTGAGCACGCCTGTGCCTCATCCTGTGACACGAGCGTCGCCAGAGGCACGCCCGCGTCACGAGGAGAGGCACGAGCGTGGGGGAGCGCTCAGGCGTCGCGGGCCTCGACCTTGGGCTGGCTGATCTCGACCCCGGGGACCGAGAGGTCCTTGAGGGCCTTGGAGACGCCCGCCACCAGGCTGGAGGCGGCGCGCTCCTCCTCGCGGATGTCGTGCGGGGACAGCGAGTCGTCAGGGGTGTCCTGCTCGACCGACTCCACGAGGGCGTCCTCGTCGGTGATGTCGGCCTCCAGGGTGATGGTGAGGGTGTGCTTGCTCATGCCTCCAGCGTCCCCGATCGCGCCGGGGTGTGCGACCTGGACGGGCCCCGGGCGGCGACCCGGTCGGGCCGGACCCGGCGCCTGCTCCGATCGGTGCCCCCGGCGCGACTCGAACGCGCAACCGACGGATTAGAAGGCCGTTGCTCTATCCATTGAGCTACGGGGGCCGGAGCGTCCCAGTCTAGTGCGCGCTCCTCTAGGATCGGTCGCCATGAGCACACCCTCGGGGGCGCAGGAGGCCCTGGCGCCGCTGCGGGACCAGATCGACGACGTCGACGCCCAGGTGATGGAGCTGCTCGCGCGCCGGCTGGAGCTCGTCTCCCAGGTGGGGGAGGTCAAGGGGCGGCACGGGTTGCCGATCTACGACCCCGCGCGGGAACGCGCGATGATCGCCACGAAGCGCGAGCGCGCCGCCGAGCGCGGCCTGCCGCCCGACCTCGTCGAGGACGTGCTGCGCCGGTGCATGCGCGAGGCATACACCCACGAGAAGAACATGGGCTTCACCCGGCAGGCACCCGACCTCGGCCCGGTCGTGGTCGTCGGCGGGGCGGGGCGGATGGGCGCGCTGTGGGGGCGGATGTTCGCGCTGTCCGGGTATGACGTGCGCGTCGTCGAGCGCGACGACACCCCCGAGCAGGTCGCGGCCGCGGTGCACGGTGCCGGGATGGTGCTCGTCTCGGTGCCGATCCACGACACGGTCGGGGTGGTGCGCGGCCTGCCCGCGCTGCCCGCCGACTGCCTGCTCGTCGACCTCACCTCCACCAAGCGGGAGGTCATGCGGGCGATGCTGGAGACCCACCCCGGGCCGGTGCTGGGGATGCACCCGATGTTCGGCCCCGACGTCGACAGCTTCGCCAAGCAGGTCGTCGCGGCGGTGCCGGGGCGCGACCCGGGCGCGAGCATCTGGTTGGTCGAGCAGGTGCGGCTGTGGGGCGCCCGGGTGCACGAGGTCGACGCCGACGAGCACGACCACGCGATGGGTCTGATCCAGGCGCTGCGGCACTTCTCGACCTTCGCCTACGGCTGGCACCTGGCGCACGAGGACCGCGACCTCGACACCCTCCTCGCGCTGTCCTCGCCGATCTACCGGCTCGAGCTGGTCATGGTCGGCCGCCTCTTCGCGCAGGACGCCGAGCTCTACTTCGACATCATCACCGGCTCCTCGGACGCGTTGGAGCTCATCGAGCGCTACCACCGGCGCTACGCCCGGGCCATCGAGCTGTTGCGCACCGGCGACCGCGAGGCCTTCGTCCGGCAGTTCGGCGAGGTCGAGGAGTGGTTCGGCGAGCACGCCGAACGCTTCCTCGGGGAGTCCAAGGCGCTGCTGGCGCACGCCGACGCGACGCGCAGCTGAGCGGCCCGGCGGTTCGTCTTGGTGGACGGCGGCCCGAGGGCCACACTAGGGCCGTGACTTCGGACCCCGCTGCGCTGCTCGCTGCTGTCGAGAGGCTCCGCTCGGGTGCCGGGGAGGTCGCGCTCCCGCTCGACCTGGACGGCGCGCAGGAGGCCCGCACGGCCCGCCGCGAGCTCGAGCAGCAGCTCGACGACTACGTCCTGCCGCGGCTGCGTTCCCTCGACGCGCCGCTGCTCGCCGTCGTCGGCGGGTCGACCGGCGCCGGCAAGTCGACGCTGGTCAACACTGTCGTCGGCGAGGAGGTCAGCAGGGCCGGCATCCTGCGGCCGACGACGAAGGCCTCGGTGCTCGTGCACCACCCCGACGACGCGCGCTGGTTCACCGACACCAGGGTGCTACCCGGGCTGGCCCGGGTGCGCGGCGACGCGGCCGAGGTCGAGGACCCGGGAGCGGTGCGGCTGGTGGCCGCAGACGCGCTCCCCGCCGGGCTCGCGCTCCTGGACGCTCCCGACATCGACTCGGTGGTCGAGGCCAACCGCCAGCTCTCCAAGCAGTTGCTCTCCGCCGCCGACCTGTGGCTCTTCGTCACCACCGCGTCCCGGTATGCCGACGCCGTCCCGTGGGGCCTGCTGCGCGAGGCCAGCGAGCGCGGGACCTCGGTCGCCATCGTGCTCAACCGGGTGCCGCCGGAGGCGATGGAGCAGGTGCGGGTGCACCTCGCCACCATGCTGCGCGAGCAGGGCCTCGGGCAGTCCCCGATCTTCACCGTCCCCGAGGTCGACCTCGACGACGGCGCCATCCCAGGCAAGCAGAGCGAGCGGCTGCGCGGCTGGCTGCACTCGCTGGCCAGCGACGCCCGGGCACGCTCGGTCGTCATCCGCCGCACCCTCGCCGGCACGCTCGGCTCGCTCGGTGCCCGCGCGCAGGCGCTCGCCACGGCCGGCAGGCACCAGGTCGAGGCGCTGGGCGCGCTGCAGCAGGCGCCGGAGCAGGCATACCGGGACGCGCTGGAGTCGGTCGGCGAGGGAGTCCAGGACGGGTCGCTGCTGCGCGGCGAGGTGCTCGCGCGCTGGCACGAGCTGGTCGGGACCGGTGAGTTCTTCCGCTCGATCGAGGCGGGCGTCGGGCGGATCCGTGACCGGCTGGCCTCCTTCTTCACCGGCAAGGAGGTCACCTCCGAGCCGCTGGGCGAGGCGCTGCAGACCGGGGCCGCGGCGCTCATCACCTCGCACGGGCAGGTCGCCGCCAGCACCGCCGCCCGCGCGTGGAAGCAGGCGCCCGGCGGCCGGGGCCTGGTCGAGGAGCACCCCGAGCTCGGCAAGGCCTCGCCGGGCTTCACCGAGCAGGTGGAGCGGCTGATCCGCGACTGGCAGCGCGACATCCTGGAGATGGTCAAGGAGGAGGCCGGGTCGCGACGCACGACCGCGCGCTACCTCGCCTTCGGCGTCAACGGGCTCGGCGTCCTGCTCATGGTCGTCGTCTTCAGCGCGACCGCCTTCATCCCGACCGGGGCCGAGGTCGCCGTCGGCGCCGGCTCGGCCGTGCTCGCCCAGCGCCTGCTGGAGGCCGTCTTCGGCGACGAGGCGGTCCGTCGGATGGCGGCGCGTGCCCGCGACGACCTCGTCGTCAAGGTGCGCGCCCTGTATGCCGCCGAGCAGGCCCGCTTCGACGGTGTGCTGGCGGAGTCGGTGCCGGTGTCGCCGGAGCCGATCGAGGAGCTGGAGTCGGCCGCGGCGCAGGTCGAGGGGGCACGCTGATGAGGAAGGGCAAGGGCAACGCCATCGCCGAGCACACCGTCGTGGAGCGTTCGGAGCACCTGTCCACCGCGCTGGACGTCGGTGGGCCCGAGCTGGAGCAGGAGTCCGCCGGTGCCGCCCGGGAGGTGCTCGGCCGGGTCGGTGAGCGGTGGGCGATCGCCGGTGGCCGGACGGTCGTCGCGCTCGCCGGCGCCACCGGCTCGGGCAAGTCGAGCCTCTTCAACGCCCTGACCGGCGAGGACGTCTCCGCGATCAGCCCCCGTCGCCCCACCACCGCGGAGGCCGGGGCCGCCGTGTGGGGCGACGAGGACGCCGCCGAGCTGCTGGACTGGCTCGGGGTGGCCAACCGCCACCACGTGACGATGACCGAGGACAACGCCGGGCTGGACGGGCTGGTCCTCGTCGACCTGCCCGACGTCGACTCCCGCGAGCTGCGGCACCGGGTCGAGGCCGACCGCATCCTGGAGCGGGCCGACGTCTTCGTCTGGGTCGCCGACCCGCAGAAGTATGCCGACGCCCGGCTGCACGACGACTACCTCCGGCCGCTGCGCCACCACGACGCGGTCATGCTCGTCGTCCTCAACCAGGTCGACCGGATCCGCGAGGAGGGCGGGGTCGAGCAGATCGCCGCCGACCTGCGCCGCCTCGTGCAGGCCGACGGGGCCGGCGAGCACGACATCATCGCCACCTCGGCGCGGACGCAGCAGGGCATACCCGAGCTGCGCGACCGGATCGGCGAGGTCGTCGGCGCGCGCAACGCGGCCGAGGCGCGCCTGGTGGCGGACCTGCGCTCCAGCGCCGACCGGGTGCGCGAGCGCGGGACGGCCGACCAGACCCCGGAGCTCGGGCAGGAGGCCGACCAGCGGCTGCACCAGGCGCTCACCGTCGCCTCCGGCGTCCCCGTGGTGCTCGACGCGGTGGACCGCGACTACCGCCGCCGGGCTGCCGCACGGACCGGCTGGCCCTTCACCCGCTGGGTCGCGGGGCTGCGCCCGGACCCGTTGCGCCGGCTGCGGCTCGGCGACGACTCACCCGGTGAGGCCGGGATCGCGCCTTCCGACGTGCGCGCCGTGCTCGGCCGCTCCTCGCTGCCGAGCCCGACGCCGGCCGCCCGCGCCAACGTGCAGCTCGCCACCCGACGCCTCGGTGAGGACGTGGGCGGGCAGCTCCCGCAGCGCTGGGCGGACGCGGTGCTCGAGGCGGCCAGCCCGCCGGAGGACACCCTCGCCGACGCGCTCGACCAGGCGATCGTGGGGGTGCCGCTGCGCACCCGCCCCCCCTTCTGGTGGTCGGTGCTCGGCATGCTGCAGCTGCTCTTCGCCACGACCGCGGTGGCCGGGCTGCTGTGGCTCGTGCTGCTCGTCGTCCTGGGCTGGCTGCAGCTCCCGATGGACGCGCCCTTCTGGGGCCCCGTGCCGATCCCGCTGGCGCTGCTCGTCGGCGGGGTGCTGGCCGGGCTGCTGCTCGCCCTGATCGGCCGGCTCGCGGCCGGGGTCGGTGCCGCGCGACGCCGGCGGCACGTGCAGCAGGTGCTCGACGACGCCATCGACGAGGTCTCCTACCGGCACGTGCGCAAGCCGGTCATGACGGTGCTGGACCGGCACGAGAAGACCCGCACCCTGCTCGACCAGGCCGCCGCCTGACGCTCCCGTCCACACCCTGCGCCGGGCGCGGCGCTCGTCCACAGATCCCGGTATACCGGTAGTCACCGGCGTCCGGGATGGTCAGGGTGGGGGCACGCCCGCATCCGCGGGTGGGACGTCCAGGAGGGGAACGCACCATGATCAACGAGATGACCGTCACCGTCGCCGGCAACCTGACCCGCGACCCCGAGCGCAAGGTCAGTCACGCCTCGGGCAAGCCGTTCGCCGTCGTGCCGATCGCGGTCAACCGACGGCGCTTCGATGCCGGCCAGGAGGCCTGGATCACCGAGAACACGACGTATGTCGACCTGCAGTGCTTCCGGGGGACCGGGGCCACCGCCCTGGCCAGCTTTCGCAAGGGGGACCCGGTCCTCGCCCACGGCAAGCTGGCGCTGCGCGAGTGGAAGGCCGGCGACGCGAGCGGCACGCGCGTCAGCGTCACCGTCGACAGCATCGGGCACGACGTGACCTTCGGGGTGAGCAGCTTCACCCGGGGCAAGGTCGCCTACGACCCCGACCCGACGAGCGCCCACGACCAGGCCCCGCCGGAGCACGGGGGCGGCGGGGTCGTCGGGGCGCTGGAGGAGAGGACCGGCGGGCCGGTCGCCTCGTCCGAGGAGGTGCCCGACGGGGAGGTGCCCGACGCGGAGATCACGACCGACGCGGACGGCGTGGTGCAGGATGATGAGCAGGCCGACGCCGCCCTGGCCCGCAGCGCCTGAGCGCGGGCGGGCCGGGCCCGGAGATTCGGACTCGGCCCGCCCGCCCTTATACCCTGGCGGCATGGCCGAATTCATCTACACCATGACGCGTGCCCGCAAGGCGCACGGCGACAAGGTGATCCTCGACGACGTGACGATGTCCTTCTACCCCGGCGCCAAGATCGGCGTCGTGGGGCCCAACGGCGCGGGCAAGTCCACGATCCTCAAGATCATGGCCGGCATGGACCAGCCGTCCAACGGCGAGGCCCGGCTCACCCCCGGCTACTCGGTCGGCATCCTCGAGCAGGAGCCGCCGCTCAACGAGGACAAGACCGTGCTCGGCAACGTCGAGGAGGGGCTCGGCGAGATCAAGCAGAAGGTCGACCGCTTCAACGCCATCGGCGAGGAGATGTCGTCGCCCGACGCCGACTTCGACGCCCTCATGGCCGAGATGGGCACGCTCCAGGAGGAGATCGACCACGCCGACGCCTGGGACCTCGACGCCCAGCTCGACCAGGCGATGGACGCGCTGCGCTGCCCCCCGGGGGACAGCGACGTCACCGTCCTGTCCGGTGGTGAGCGCCGCCGGGTCGCCCTGTGCAAGCTGCTGCTGTCCAAGCCGGACCTGCTGCTGCTCGACGAGCCCACCAACCACCTCGACGCCGAGTCGGTGCAGTGGCTGGAGCAGCACCTCGCGTCCTACCCGGGCGCCGTCCTGGCCGTCACCCACGACCGCTACTTCCTCGACAACGTGGCGCAGTGGATCGCCGAGGTCGACCGCGGTCGGCTCTACCCCTACGAGGGCAACTACTCCACCTACCTGGAGAAGAAGCGCGAGCGGCTGGCCGTCCAGGGCAAGAAGGACGCCAAGCTCGCCAAGCGGCTGGAGAACGAGCTGGAGTGGGTCCGCTCCAACCCCAAGGCCAAGCAGACCAAGAACAAGGTGCGCCTGGCCCGCTACGAGGAGATGGCGGCCGAGGCCGAGCGCACCCGCAAGCTCGACTTCGAGGAGATCCAGATCCCGCCGGGCCCGCGGCTGGGCAGCCAGGTCATCGAGGTCAAGAACCTCACGAAGGGCTTCGGCGAGCGCACCCTCATCGACGACCTGACCTTCACGCTGCCGCGCAACGGCATCGTCGGGGTCATCGGCCCCAACGGCGTCGGCAAGACCACGCTGTTCAAGACCATCGTCGGGCTCGAGGATCCGGACGCCGGGGAGGTCAAGGTCGGTGAGACCGTCGAGATCTCCTACGTCGACCAGTCACGCGGCGGCATCGCCGCCGAGAAGTCCCTCTGGGAGGTCGTCTCCGACGGGCTGGACTTCATCCAGGTCGGGCAGGTCGAGATCCCCAGCCGCGCCTACGTCAGCCAGTTCGGCTTCAAGGGCCCGGACCAGCAGAAGAAGGCCGGGGTGCTCTCCGGCGGTGAGCGCAACCGCCTCAACCTCGCCCTCACCCTCAAGGAGGGCGGCAACCTGCTGCTGCTGGACGAGCCGACCAACGACCTCGACGTCGAGACCCTCGGCAGCCTGGAGAACGCGCTGCTCAACTTCCCCGGGTGCGCCGTGGTCATCAGCCACGACCGGTGGTTCCTCGACCGCGTCGCGACCCACATCCTCGCCTACGAGGGCACCGACTCCGAGCCGGCGAACTGGTACTGGTTCGAGGGCAACTTCGGCGCCTACGAGGAGAACAAGGTCGAGCGCCTCGGCGTCGAGGCCGCCCGCCCGCACCGGGTGACCCACCGCAAGCTCACCCGCGACTGAGCGACGGAGCGACTGAGCGACTGAGCGACTGAGCCTCGTGGACCGGCCACCCGGTCCGCACGGTATGCCCCCCCGCCCCCGCCCCCAGCCCCCGTTGCCGCCGCGTGACGGGCTGGGGCCGGCGCGCGTCCGCATGCCCCTGGAGGCTTCCTGGGAGAGCGTCGTCGCCTTCCTCGTCGAGCGCACCGGCGACGAGGACGGGATCGCCCGCCGCCTCGCCGTCGGCGAGATCCGCCTCGCGGACGGCACCCGTGTCGACCGCGGGACGGCATACCGGCCGGGCGGGTGGTCCACCTCTACCGCGACCTGCCGCAGGAGGTGCCGGTCCCGTTCGAGGTCGACGTCCTCGAGCACGACGAGGGCACCGGGCTGCTGGTCGTGGACAAGCCGCCCTTCCTGGCGACGATGCCCCGCGGCCGGCACGTCGCGGAGACCGTCGTGGTGCGGCTGCGTCGGGCGCTGGACCTGCCGGAGATCGCGCCGGTCCACCGCCTCGACCGGCTGACCAGCGGCGTCCTGCTCCTCACTACCCGCGCCTCGGCCCGCGCTGCTTACCAGCGGATGGTCCAGGCCGGCGGTCTGCGCAAGACCTACGAGGCGCTCGCCCCCGCCCGAGACGACGTGGACCTCCCGCTCACCGTCCGCACCCGGATCGTCAAGGAGCGCGGCTCGCTGCAGGCGCGCTCGGTCGCCGGAGAGCCCGACGCGGTCACCCACGTGGAGCTGCTCGGCGAGCGTGCGGGTCGTGGGCACTACCGGCTCACGCCGCAGACCGGCCGCACCCACCAGCTCCGGGTGCACCTCGCCGGGCTCGGCATGCCCATCGACGGCGACCCGCTCTATCCCACGGTCCGGCCGGTCGACCCCGACGACCTCGGCACGCCGCTGCAGCTGCTCGCGGCCGGGCTGTCCTTCGTCGACCCGGTCACCGGGCAGGACCGCGACTACGCCTCGCGGCGGCGGCTGCCCATCAGCGGTGTCGACGGCTCAGCCTGACCGCGAGCGCAGCATCCCGAGCAGCGGTGAGCCGGCACCCATGAGGAAGCCGAGGTCGTACCAGTTGCCGGCACGCATCTCGTTGTAGAAGGGGAACTGCTCCCACGCGCCGAAGACGTGCGCGATGAGCACCACCCACGCCGTCAGGCCGTTCCACACACCCCACAGCAGGTCGCTCCACCACATCGCCGGTGTCCTCTCGCTCGTCCGTCACGGGCGGTCAGCCACCCACGGGTGCGGCCGACCGGTCGCTCTATGGTGCACCGCCCACCTGTGCCGCAGGTGTGCACCGCCACGCGCGGGCGGCAGGGGTGCCGGACGCGCCGCACGCGGCTGACAGAATCCTGGGTATGACTGCGGCGGAGAACCCTGGCCCGGACGTCCCCATCGGCGACTACGCGGTGGTCGGCGACATGCGCACCGCCGCGCTCGTCTCACCCGAGGGCAGCGTGGACTGGCTCTGCCTGCCCCGCTTCGACTCGCCCTCCGTCTTCGCCTCCCTGCTCGGGACCGAGCAGGACGGGCGCTGGTTGATCCGCGTCGTCGACGGCGAGGTCGAGGACCGCGACTACGTCGAGGGCACCTTCGTCTTCCGCACGCGCTGGCGAGGCCCCGACGGCGCCGCCGAGGTGACGACCTTCATGCCGCACGTCGACGGCCGCTCCGACATCGTCCGGGTGGTGCGGTGCACCTCCGGACGGGTCGAGGTCGAGCACGAGCTGGTCATGCGCTTCGAGTACGCCACGGTGCGGCCGTGGGTGCACCGGACCACGGTCGAGGAGGAGGACGGCCGGACCGAGGAGGTGCTCACCGCGGTCGGTGGGCCCTCGCGACTCATCCTGCACGGCCCGCTGCCCGAGGCGGTCCGCGAGGAGGACGCGCACCGGGCCCGGCACACCCTGGACGAGGGGGAGGAGCTGGCCTGGGTGCTGACCGGCCAGGCATCGTGGAAGCCGCTGCCCGCGCGGATCGACGTCCCCGCGGTGCTCGAGGAGACCATCCGGGACTGGCGTGGCTGGAGCGGGCAGATCCAGGCGACCGGTCCCTGGGCGCGGCAGGTGACGCGCTCGCTGACCGTCCTGCGGGCGTTGACGCATACCGACACCGGCGGCATCGTCGCCGCAGCGACCACCTCGCTGCCCGAGGACCCGGGCGGCGAGCGCAACTGGGACTACCGCTTCACGTGGCTGCGCGACTCCGCGCTCACCCTCCAGGCGATGATCATGCACGGGCTCGACGGCGGGGCGCAGGCGTGGAAGGACTGGTTGCTGCGCGCCATCGCCGGCCACGCCAACCAGCTGCGGATCATGTATGGCCTGGCCGGTGAGCGCGACCTCCTCGAGCGCGAGCTGGACCACCTGCAGGGGTATGCCGACTCCCGCCCGGTCCGCATCGGCAACGGCGCCGCGTCGCAGTACCAGGCCGACGTCATCGGCGAGGTCATGCTCGCCCTGGCCGACCTGCGGGACGCCGGCATCGCTGAGGACGGCTACAGCTGGGGGATCCAGAAGATGATGCTCGCCACCCAGGCCGAGCGGCTCGACGAGCCCGACCACGGCATCTGGGAGATGCGCGGCGACAAGCACTTCTTCACCCACGGCCGGGTCATGGTGTGGGCCGCCTTCGACCAGGGGATCCGGGCCGTCGAGGAGCACGGCCTGCGCGGCGACGTGGAGCACTGGCGCGAGCTGCGCGACCGGGTCCGCCGGGAGATCGAGGAGCAGGGCGTGGGCCCGGACGGAGCCTTCCGGCAGACCTACGGCGCCGACGAGGTGGACGCCTCGCTGCTGCAGATCCCGCACACCGGCTTCTGCGGCTACGACGACCCGCGCATGCTCGCCACGGTCGAGCGGCTGGAGCGCGAGCTCGTCGACGACGAGGGCTTCCTGCACCGCTACCGGATGACCGAGAGCGACAACATGGACGGTCTCGCCGGGGGAGAGGCACCCTTCCTCATCTGCACGTTCTGGCTGGTCGAGCAGTATGCCCGCTCCGGCCGGATCGAGGACGCCGAGCGGCTCATGCACGCATGCGTGGACGCCGGGGCGCCGTTGGACCTGCTCGCCGAGGAGTACGACCCGGCCTCGCGTCGGATGCTGGGCAACTACCCGCAGGCGTTCAGCCACCTGGGACTGGTCCGTGCCGCCGACGCCATCGCCGACGTGCGGGAGCCGTCGGCCTGAGGCATACCGCGCGGTCGGTCGACGTAGACCGCGCGGCCGTTCGGGGGAAGGCGAAGGGCCTGCCCCTCCCGGTGGGAGAGGCGGGCCCGTCGCGGTGACCGGCCGGGGCGCTGCGCCCCGGCCGGCCGAGGTCACGGCGTGTTGACCGAGACCAGGGTGTAGGCGACCTCCTCGGTGCCGTCGCTGTAGCCGATCGCACCCATGTAGCGGGTGGCGGCCTCCAGCCCGGTCCAGGCGGCGGTCAGGTCCAGCGGCGTGCCGGCGACCACCGTCACCGGGGACGGCGTGACCGACATGTTGCCCTCGTCCGCGGACGGCGTGAAGACGTGGAGCGGACCGTTGGCCGACGCACCAGCGGCGCCGTTCCAGTAGTCGACGGCCACGGTGTAATCGCCCGGGGCAGGCGCCATCATCGTGATCGACTCGTCCGAGCCACCGGCGGCCGACTGTGCGACGACGTTGCCGTCGCTGTCCTCCAGGAAGAGGTCCAGGTCGAGCTCGGCCGGCGTCCATTCCGACTCCACGACCTCGACCCGGATGGCCGTGGTGCCCTCCGGCACCGTGACCGTCTGAGTGTAGTCGTCGTAGTCGGCGCCACCGGCCGGGCCGTCGGAGGTGACCTCCACCTCGGTGACCTGCGAGGCCATGAGGCCGTGCACGACCGAGGTGAGCTCACCGGTGAAGCCCGGGGTGACCTCGAAGGTCGCCGAGCCCTCGGTGGTGTCGCCGCGGATCTCCTCCGGCGCACCCATGGCCACCGGCCGGATGGCCAGCGGGCTCGTCACGTCGGCGCCGGGACCAGTCCAGGTGAGCGACCCGAAGGTCCACTCGTCCAGCGGCGCACCCGCGGTGGTGAACGAGACCGTGAAGGTCGCCGTGCCACCGGGCTCCACGGTGACCGTGGCGGGCTCGACGACCACGTCGACGCCCGGGGGCGCCTCGACCTCGGCGGTGAACGTGCCACCGTCGCCCGTCGCGTCGGTCACGGTGCGGGTGACGGTCTGCGCGCCGCCCAGGTCACCGATGGCGATGCTCGGGTAGTTGAGGTCGCTCGCATCGGTCGTGCCGATGTCCTCGCAGATGGCGGCCAAGCCGACCAGCTGCAGCTGGCCGATGGCGCAGGCGTAGGCCAGCCAGTCCTCGGCACCCGAGTCGTAGACCAGCGGCGTGTCGTAGGCAACACCCGGCTCGACCTCACCGGACCCGTAGTGGAGCGGGCTGGCCGGCGCACCGGCGTAGTTGATCAGCTCGCCCTCGGAGTTGGTCGGGTCGGCCGTCGTCATCATGGCGGACTTGACGCCCATCGGGCCCCAGTCCGGGTTGTCCTGCATCATCAGCGCGGCCAGGCCGGCGATGTGCGGGGCGGACATGGAGGTGCCGGAGAGGCTGTCGAAGTTGCTGCCACTGGCGGACCCGGCCGGGGAGACCGCGGCGATGACGTCGACACCCGGGGCGGTGATGTCCGGCTTGAGCAGGTCCCCGCCACCGGCGATCGCCGGGCCGTAGGAGCTGAAGCCGGCCATCTCCGGGACGGTGATCTCCGGGCCTCGCCGGAGGCCGAGATGGTGGCCATCGGGTCGGGGTCGGAGGCCTCGTACTCCTTGATCGCGTCACCGGCCGTGCCGTTGACGTGGATCGTGGGCACCGAGTGGAAGTCGCCGTTGAGCGACTCGTCGTTGGTGTTGTTGGCCAGGATCATGCCGACACCACCGGCGGCCTCGACCGTCTCGCTCTTCTCCACCCGGGCGTTGGTGCCGCGGGTGCAGATGACGATGTGGTCCGCAGCCTCGGCCGCGTCCAGCGAGCCCGGCAGGCACAGCAGCGCCTGGTCGGCGGTCGCGCCCGCAGCGGGGATGTCGACCGAGTTGACCAGCGGGGCCGGGCCGGCACCTGCACCGGCGCTGATGCCGGCATAGGTCTGAGTGCTGTCCGCGAACAGCGCCTTGATCTGGATCCGGACGTCGTCGTTCAGCGCACCCTCGCCACCGAGGATGACCGCGGACTCGGGAGCCAGCGCCTCCATGCCGTCGAGCACGACGCTGGGCACCCGGTCGGGGCGGCTCAGCATGACGGGCACGCCCTGGTAGCCGGCGAGTGCCGACCCCGCGAGAGCGTCCGGGTAGTCGCGCCCGGTGGCGGTGTGCACCACGGGCGCCGGGTCGTCCGCGCTGAAGCCGAACTGCTCGGCGACGGCGACGGACGTGCCGTACCGGTCCTTGCCGGCGAGGCGCTCAGAGGCGCCGAGCTCCTCGAAGACGTCACCGGTCACGGCCTTGGGCCCACCGATGACGTGCACCTCGGGGTCGCCCATCGCGGCAAGTGCCTCACGGACCGAGTTGGGCACCCGGTCGGTCTTGGTGAGCAGCACGGGCACGCCCTCGCTCCCGGCGAGCGCGGAGCCGGACAGCGCATCCGGGAAGGCCTCGTCCTGTCCGGTGGCGACGTAGACGTGGTCCGCGTCGCCGTACTGCTGCGCGACCAGGGCGGCGGTCTCGTAGCGGTCGGCACCCGCGACACGGGTCACCGTGCCGTAGTCCTCCAGCTCCTCCGCGACGCTGTCGGAGACCGCGACCTCACCGCCGAGCACGACGATGTTGTCGGGGTCGATCGACTCCAGCGCGTCCATGGTGGCGCCCGGGATCTCGTCGACCTTGGTGAGCAGCACCGGGGCGGGCGAGCCGTCGGGAGCGACCGCCGGCTGGTCGAGACCGGTCGCGGGGACCAGGCCCTGCGAGGCGGCCGCGGCGCCGGACAGCGCGTCGGCGAACTGGTTGCCGGTGGCGATGTAGACGGTGTCCACGCCCTCCGGGTAGGCCGCGGCGATCTGGGCCGCGGTGTCGTACCGGTCGGTGCCGGAGACGCGGGTGACGGGTGGCCCGTCGCCCAGCTCGACCTCGGCCGAGTTGGTGCGGTCGTGCGTGGAGGCGGCGACCGTCGTGGTCCACGGCGAGTTGTGCGCGACCGAGCCCGGACCCAGGTCGTCGCCCGAGTTGCCGGCCGAGGTCGACACGAAGACGCCGGCGTTCGCGGCGTCGAAGAAGGCCAGCTCGTCAGCGGTCACCACGAACTGCGAGGAACCGGAGACCGAGTAGTTGATGACGTCCACACCGTCCGCGACCGCGTCGTCGATCGCGGCGACCAGGCCACCGGTCGTGCCGCTGCCGCCGCCGTCCTCGGTCGCCCAGAGCGCCTTGTAGAACGCGAGGTGGGCGGCCGGCGCCATACCGCTGCCGGTGCCCAGCTCGGTGCCGGCGAAGTCCATGGGGACGTCGATGTTGCCGGCCGAGGTGCCACCCACGTGGCTGCCGTGACCGTCGGTGTCGCGCGGCGACAGGAAGTCGAACGCGGTGTTGTTGCCCTCGGGGTAGTACCGCGCGCCGATGACCTTGCTGTTGCACTCCACGTTGTCGGCCGGGTCGGCCGAGTCGCCCTCGACGCACTCACCGTTCCAGTCGGCGGGCGGCTCCGGGTCGCCCGGCAGCGCGGCGAAGCTGGGGTTCTCCGGCCAGAAGCCGGTGTCGATGATGCCGACGACCATGCCCGCACCCGCGTCGGCGTCGCCGCCGAACTGGGTGTTCCAGACGCCGTCCTCGCCGGTCAGGCCCAGGTAGTCCGGGGTGGTGATGGTGTCGGTGGTCCGGACCTCGTCCTCCCACACCGCGGCGACGGCGGGGTCTTTGCGCAGGGCGGACACCTGCGAGCCGGTCAGCTCGGCGGTGAAGCCGTTGAACGAGGTCGAGTAGGTGTAGCGGGCGTCCGCCCGGTCCAGGCCGACCGAGTCGAGCACGGCGTTCTGCTGCCGGTCGAGGTATGCGGTGTACTCCTCGGCGGCGGCGCTCGTGGTGCTGAGCTTCTCCCCCTCGGCGGGCTTGGTCGCGGGGATGCCGCTGACGCCGCCCTCGTAGGCGGCCAGCGAGCTGTCCGCGAGCATGACGATGTAGGTCCCGTCCTCGTTGACCGTGATCTCCGGGTTCGCCCATGCTGCGGGGGCGACCAGGGCCAGCGGTGCGACGACGGCCCCTGCGCCGACGAGCGCCAGCAGGCGCGTCCTCCGGCGAGCAGATGGCTGGTGCACAGTGTGTCCTTTGCTTGGAACGGTGGGACGCCGCCGCTGGACAGCCCGTCTCCGTCGACGAGCCGCGTGATCCCCAGAGGTGACCCTTGGCAGTATCGTCCGGGGTTCCCAGGGTGTCTACAGCGAGTTGGTACAGGGATCCCGTCGTGACCGGATCGTTACCCTGACGCAGCGTCAGCGCTCAGTGGTCCGCGGACCCCTTGAGCCGCACCATGCCCTCCTGTCCGACGGTCGCGAGCAGCGTCCCGTCGGCGGCGAACATGTGCCCCGTCCCCAACCCCCGACCGGACTGCGCGGACGGGGAGCTCTGGGTGTAGAGCACCCAGTCGTCGACCCGTGCCGGGCGGTGGAACCACATGGAGTGGTCCAGGCTCGCCGGACGCAGCCGCGGGTCGCCCCAGCCCAGGCCGTGACGCCGCAGCACCGGCTCGAGCAGCACGTAGTCCGAGGCGTAGGCCAGGATCGCCGCGTGCAGCAGCGGGTCCTGCGGCAGCTCGCGGGCGATCCGCAACCACACCGACTGCTCGCCCGGTCCCGGCTCGGTCGGGCCGAGCAGCAGCGGCTCCACGTGGCGCAGCTCGACCGGTCGGCGCCGCGCGGTCTCCTGCGCCACAGGGTGCGGCACCTGCTCGAGGACCTGCCGGTCCGAGCGGAGACCGTCCGGCCCGGGGACGTCGGGCATCGCGATCTGGTGCTCCAGGCCGCCGGCCTGCTCCTGGAAGGACATGATGATCGACATGAGGATGCGCCCGTCCTGCACGGCGTGCACCCGCCGGGCGCTGAAGCTGCGCCCGTCGCGCATGCGCTCGACGAGGAAGCGCAGCGGACGGTCGGCGTCGCCCGCGCGCAGGAAGTAGCCGTGCATCGAGTGGATCGGGCGGTCCAGCGGCGCGGGGTCGGTGCCGTCCTCCACCGGCTCGACCGTGCGGCCCGCAGCGATGAGGCACTGGGCGATCACCTGGCCGCCGAAGACGCGGCCGTGCGGCATGGGCTGGCTGCGAGCGGAGAAGACGTCGCCCTGCGAGTCCGCCAGGTCCTCACCCAACCCCTCGGGCGAGGTGACCCGGATGGTGGTGCTGCCCTCCCGGCGCAGGTCGAGCACGTCGAGCAGGTCGTCGATGGGGTAGTCCAGGGGTGCCTCGGTCACGGGGCGAAGCCTAGTGACTCACTCGATGTCGGCAGAGGCCGCCCAGAGGTCGACCCCCTCGGTGCTGCCCGACAGCCGGTCGATCTCGGCGATCTCCTCGTCGGTGAAGTCGGTGCGGTGGGCGGCCGCGAGGTTCTCCTCGAGCTGCCGCACGCTGGAGACGCCGATGAGGGTCGAGGTCACCCCACCGGGCCGGATCGCCCAGGACAGCGCCATCTGGGCCAGGCTCTGCCCGCGCCGCTGGGCCACGGCGGCCAACCCGCGCAGCCGCTCCAGGTTGTCCTCGGTGAGCACCCCCTCGTCGAAGGAGGGACGCTGCATCGAGCGCTGGGCCTCGTCGTCGCCGAGGTACTTGTCGGTCAGCAGTCCCTGGGCGAGCGCGGTGAACCCGATCGAGCCCATGCCGTGCTCCGACAGCGTCGTGAGCAGGCCGTCCTCGGGCCACCGGTTGAGCATGCTGTAGGCCGGCTGATGGATGACCAGCGGCGTGCCCAGGTCTCGCGCCACGGCGACGGCCTCGGCGGTGCGCTCCGGGGAGTAGCTGGAGATCCCGGCACACAGCGCCTTGCCCTGGCGGATCGCGGTGTCGAGCGCCCCGATGGTCTCCGCGACGGGCGTGTCCTCGTCCGCGCGGTGGGAGTAGAAGATGTCGACGGCCTCCACGCTCATGCGGCGCAGCGACTCCTCCAGGCTGGTCAGGAGGTACTTCCGCGAGCCGAGCATGCCGTAAGGTCCGGGCCACATGTCCCACCCGGCCTTGGTCGAGAGCACCAGCTCGTGCCGGTAGGGCGTGAAGTCGGTGCGCATCATGCGCCCGAAGTTCTCCTCCGCGGAGCCGTAGGGCGGGCCGTAGTTGTTGGCGAGGTCGAAGTGCGTGATGCCCTCGTCGACGGCGCGGCGCAGGATCTCCCGCTGGGTGTCGAACGGCCGGTTGTCGCCGAAGTTGTACCAGAGCCCCAGGGACAGCGGCGGCAGCAGCAGTCCGCTCTCGCCCACCCGGCGGTAGTCCAGCTTCTGGTGCCGGTCGGGGGCCGCGACGTAGGGCCGGTGGGTGTCCGGGACGTCCTGCGCGTAATAGGGCTCGCTCATGGGGCAACGCTACGCCGGTCGGCTCCCAGCCGCGGGCCAGCAGCGCACGGCACGATGGTGGTATGCCCCCACCCACCCCGCCCCGGCGGACCTGGGTCGCCGTCGTCGCCCTGGTGCTGCTCGCCGCGGTGGCGGTGCTCACCTGGCGGCCGGTGGTCGGGTGGGCCGAGCGGGCCGCGGCGCCGTGCTCGGTCGTCGTGGCCGGTGAGCGGGTGCCGCTGGACCGGGAGCAGGCGCAGGCCGCGGCCGCGACGGCCGCCGGCGACGGTGACGTGGCCGCCCCGGCCGGGGCGGGCATACCGGAGGGCGTCGTCGAGGCCGTCAGGGGTGCTCGCGAGAGCACCGCGCTGACCTGCCGGACGAGCGCCCCCGACGTCGTGGCGCAGGAGCTCACCGCCGACGGCCTCACGCCGCGGGCCCAGACCGTGCTCGAGGAGGTCCGGCGCTCCTTCCCCGACCTGCCCACCGGCGGCTTCGCCCCGGGCGGGGTCGACTCCGGCCACGGCGCGGAGTCCACGCACTACGACGGACGGGCGGTCGACGTCTTCGTCCGGCCCGTGAGCGAGGCCAACCGGGACCGCGGCTGGATCCTCGCGCAGTGGCTCGTGGCGCACGCCGAGGAGCTGTCGGTGCAGTACGTCATCTTCGACGACCACTACTGGGGGGTGCGTGAGTCGGTCCGGGGCTGGCAGGACTACCGCGTCCCCGGCGGCTCGCAGGACCCGGTGCTGCGCCACCTCGACCACGTCCACGTCGACGTGCTGCGGGGGGAGTGACGCCGGATCGGCGATGGGGGCAGGTGGGCCACACCCTCGGCGTCCTGAGCAGAGAAACACTCCCCACACAGGCGCTGCAGCACGCGTCTCGAGCACCTTTCTCTGCTCAGGTCCTCGGGGAGCGGCAGGGCGGGTCAGCCCACCACGACGACGTCGAGGACGCGGGGCCCGTGGACGCCCTCGACCCGGTCCAGCTCGATGTCGCTGGTCGCGCTCGGGCCGCTGATCCAGGTCAACGGGCGGGCAGGGTCCAGGAGGGCGACCGCCTCGGGCACGTCGTGGACGACCTGGTCGGCGCGGATCACGCAGACGTGCTGGTCGGGCACGAGGGTGAGCGCCCGGCGGCCCTGGTCCTCGGTGTGGTCCAGCACGATGGTGCCGGTGGTCGCGATGCCGACGCGGGCCGCCGTCACCACCGCGTCGATCTCGTCCAGCGCGCCAGGGCTCAGCGGGCTGCCGTCCTCACCGGTGTCGCGGCGCAGCCACATCCCGGCCGCCTGCGAGGGCTCCACCCAGGTCGCCTCGAGCCCGTCGGGCACGAGCACGGCGTGCGCCCGGCCGCGGGCCAGCGCAGCGGCCACCTCCGCTCCGACCCGGTCCGGGGCGCAGGGGACGACGGTGGCGCGGTAGTCGGCGACGTTGTCCACGAAGAGGTCCAGGGTCCCCGCCGCGGACGCCGGGGCGGCCGAGATGGTCGGCACCTCGCCGCGCGCGCCGACAGGGGTGGTCACGTCGGCGGTGGCCTCGCGCAGCCGCGTCAGGATCTCCTCGCGCGCGCTCACGCGTCCTCCCCGGTATGCCCGTCGTTGCGGTGGGTGCGCGCCCACCACTGCCGGAAGGTCTCGGTGGGTGGGGTCGGCACGTCGCGCGCTGGGCCCAGGCGCCCAGACCCGGCACCGACCGGATGGTCCGGTCGCCGAGCAGCCGACCGCCGATCGTGGCCGCCTTCTGCGCGGCCTCGAGCCGGCGGTGGTCGCCGAAGACCCAGGAGGCGGCGCGCATACCCGCGGCCTCCGCGCTGCGCCCACTGGCCTCGTCGACGACCTGGGTGCGCAGGTGGACCAGGAGGGAGGGGATGTCGATCCGCACCGGGCAGGCCTCGAAGCAGGCGCCGCACAGCGAGCTGGCGTAGGGCAGGCTCTTGTCGACGTCGGAGGAGACACCGCGCAGCTGCGGGTTGAGCACCGCGCCAATGGGCCCGGGGTAGACCGAGCCGTAGGCGTGCCCACCGGCCCGCTCGTAGACCGGGCAGACGTTGAGGCAGGCCGAGCAGCGGATGCAGCGCAGCGCCTCCCGGCCGACCTCGTCGGCGAGCACCCGGCTGCGGCCGTTGTCGAGGAGCACGACGTGCACCTCCTGCGGCCCGTCGCCGGGGGTGACGCCGGTCCAGGTGGAGGTGTAGGGGTTCATCCGCTCGCCGGTGCTGGAGCGGGGCAGCAGCTGCATCATCGTGCCGAGGTCGGCGAAGGTCGGCAGCACCTTCTCCACCCCGACGATGCTCACCAGCGTCTGGGGGAGCGTGAGGCACATGCGGCCGTTGCCCTCGGACTCGACGACGACGAGCGTGCCGGTGTCGGCGACCGCGAAGTTGGCGCCGGAGACGGCGACCTTGGCGCGCAGGAACTTCTCCCGCAGGTGCAGCCGCGCCGCCTCGGCCAGCCGCGCCGGCTCGTCGGTGAGGTCCTCGGGCGCGGCCCGCCCGGCCCCGCCCATCTCGCGCCGGAAGATCTCCCGGATCTCGGCCCGGTTGCGGTGGATGGCCGGCACCAGGATGTGGCTGGGGCGGTCCTCGCCGAGCTGCACGATGAGCTCGGCCAGGTCGGTCTCCCAGGCGGCGATCCCGGCCTCCTCGAGCGCCTCGTTGAGCTCGATCTCCTGGGTGGCCATCGACTTGACCTTGACCACCTCGTCGGTGCCCTGGGCCCGGGCGACGTCGATGACGACCTGGTTGGCCTCGGCCGCGTCGCGGGCCCAGTGCACGGTCGCGCCGCGCGCGGTGAGGTTGGCCTCGAGCTGCTCGAGGTAGTCGGGCAGGTGGTGCAGCGCCTCGTCCTTGGCGTCCGCCCCGGCGACGCGCAGCGCCTCCCAGTCGGCGACCTCGCCCACCACGGCGGCCCGCTTGGCGCGGATCGTGGCGGTCGCGTGCGCGAGGTTGCGGCGCTGCTGGGTGTCGGCGAGGGCGCCCTTCGCGGCGCGCTGGAAGGAGGGCATGCCGAGGAAGGTGGACGACGTCTGCTGCGCCGGTATGCCGCTCACGCCGGGTCCTCCTCGGTCGCGGCGAGGATCTGCGCGAGGTGCACGGTGCGCACTCCCGAGCGCTGCCGGTCCAGGATCCCGCCGATGTGCGCCAGACAGGAGTTGTCGCCCGCGGCGAGCACCTCGGCGCCGGTGTCGCGGACGTGCCGGGCCTTGTCGGCGCCCATGGCGATGGAGGTGTCGGCGTTCTTCACCGCGAAGGTCCCGCCGAAGCCGCAGCACTCGGTCGCGCGCGGCAGCTCGACGAGGTCCAGGCCCCGCACCTCGCGCAGCAGCCGCAGCGGCTTGTCGCCGACCCCGAGCATGCGCAGGCTGTGGCAGGTGGGGTGGTAGGTGACCCGGTGCGGGTAGTAGGCCCCGACGTCGGTGACCCCGAGCACGTCGACGAGGAACTCGGACAGCTCGCGCACCCGCGGGGCCCGCTCCTCGACCTCGCGCTCCAGCCCGTGGTCACCGGCCCGTCGGGCCAGCATGGCGTGCTGCTCCCGGACCGATCCGACGCAGGAGCCGCTGGGCGCGACCACGTGGTCGAAGCCGTCGAAGACGTCGACGAAGCGGCGCACGAGCGGGGTGGCGGCGTCGGCATACCCGGTGTTGGTGAACATCTGCCCGCAGCACGTCTGTTCCCGCGGAAAGGCCACGCGGCAGCCCAGGCGCTCGAGCAGGGTGACGGTGGCGCGCGGGGCCTCGGGCCACATCGTGTCGTTGAAGCACGTGGCGAAGAGCGCGACGCTCACCCCGGTGCCGGGGCGGTCGCGGTCCGTGCCGACGTCGGTGGCGGTCATCGGTCTCCTCGTGTCGCAGGGTCCCCGCCCACGCTACCAGTCGCCGGGATCGAGGGTCGGCACCCGTGGCCCCCGCCACGCGGGCGTCGCGACACAATGGCGCCATGAGCACCTCCCTGCCCGACGTCCCCGAGGTGGCCTCGGTCTTCGACATCACCGTGCGCTGGTCGGACCTGGACGCCTACGCCCACGTCAACAACGTGCAGTACCTCCGGCTCTTCGAGGAGGCCCGGGTCCACGCCTTCAAGGCGTGGTTCGGTCAGGGCCGTGACCTCATCGACGAGGGGATGCTCGTGGTCTCGCAGGCGATCGACTACCTGCTGCCGATGGAGTTCGCCTATGCCCCCGCCCGGGTCGCGGTGTGGTGCGGCGGGGTCGGGGGCGCCAGCTTCGAGCTCGGGTATGCCGTCGCCGGGCCGGAGGGGGACGACACCGTCTATGCGCGGGGCCGGGTGAGCCTGGTCGCCTACGACCTGCGGCAGCAGCGGCCGCGGCGGCTCGGGGCGGAGGAGCGGGAGGCGCTGGCCGCGGTGACCGGCCCGAGCCCCGTGCTGCGCAGCGACCGGTCGGTCGGCGGAGGGGCCCGCGGGGCGACCGCGTGAGCGGCGGCTCGAGGCTCGCCTTCCCCGACGGGGAGGGCCTGGCCGACCTCGCGACGTTTGCGCGGCGGGCGTCGGTGCTCGACGAGGGCGGGGCCATCCGGCTGCAGGTGACCGGCGGTGCGCGTCCGGTGCTGGGCGCCTGGGTGTGCGTGCTGCCCGGTCAGGGAGTGCTGCGCTCGGGGCTCGTGCTGGGGCTGCGGACGATGGCGCTCGCGACCGGGCAGGAGGCGCTCGACGTCACCGTGCCGCTGGCCGGGCTGGCCGACCGCTTCGCGAGGCGGGCCTCGACCGGGGACGTGTCGATGACGCTGCCGGTGCCGCCGACGACGGTCACGCCGCCCTGGACTGCGCTCTCGCCGCCGATGGGTGGCTGGGAGCGGGTCGACGAGATCGCGCTGGAGATGCTGGCGCAGGGGGCGCGTGACGGGATCGCCGAGGTGGCGCAGGGCTCGCCCGAGGGCTCCGGCTCGGCGGCCGTGGGCGCACTGCGGGCCCGGGTGTGGGGGCGACCGCTGCCGGGGACCGGTGGGTCTGGCGAGGGAGCGGGCGCTGCGGTGCCGGCTGGGGCAGCGCTCGCCGCGCACGCGCTCGGCTTTCTCGGGCCGGACGGGGCTGGCCTACCTCCCGGGGCCGCGGCGTTCGTCCACCGCAACGGCCCCTGGCTGCGGGTGTCGACCGCGGCAGGCCACGTCGTGCTGCGGCCGTGAGTTCTTGGACATCGGGAAGTGGTGCCCCCGCCCCGGAAACCGATGTCCAGATCCGTGGGCCGGCCGGAGGCCGACCGGTCCGGGTCAGGCCGTCAGTCGCCGGGCTGGGCGCTCAGGGCCTCCGGGTGGAGGGCGAGGAAGAACGACCACGGCTCGGCGTCCGGGTCTCGCGGGCGGTCGTGGAACTCCATGACCAGCTCGTGGAGCCGACGCCGGAACTCCGCCAGCTCCTCCGGCGGCAGCCTGAGTCGGAGGCGGGTCAGCGTGACGTCGGTGCGGTCCGCCGGGACCTGCCCGAGCTCGGCGACGAAGGCCTCGACCATGCTGGGGGAGATGGTGGGGGTGCGGGCATACCAGGAGCGCCCGGTGGCGCGGTAGGGGATCTCCCGCGCGCCGCGTCGTCCGCGCCGCGGCTCCAGGGCCTCGAGAAAGCCGGTGTCGACGAGGGTGCGGACGTGGTGCAGACACGTGGCGGGGTTGAGCCCGAGGACATCGGCGATCTCCCGGTTGGTGAGCGGCTCGTCCAGGGTGAGGCGCAGGATCCGCAGCCGCAGCCCGGAGGCCAGCGCCTTGGCCTCGGCGTCGCTGGCGTCGAAGGGCTGCTCCCTCGCTCGCCGCTCGCCCGCCGGGGTCACCGGACCGCCCCGGAGCGGCGCATGAGCTCGCCGAGGAGATGGGCATACCCCCGGGCGTCGTCGATGGCGCGATGGGTATGCGCCACGTCGCCGAGCCAGTCCGGCGGCAGCGTGTGCGGGGAGATCTCGCCGACCGGGCGGCCGAGGACGGCGGCGGCGTAGCTGCGCAGGCAGAGCGCGCCGTGGTCGAAGAGGGTGTCGGTCTCGTAGGGACCCATGGTGAGGCCGTAGCGGGTGAAGCGCCGCAGGTAGAGGTCGATCCACGGGCCGTCGAAGGCGATCGGGGAGGCGGCGAAGGCCCGCGGACGGGGGAGTGCCGCGACCCAGTCGACCCAGCGGGCCATGACCTCCGGCACCGGCTCCGGGTCGGTGGTGCACGCGGCCCAGGCCTCGGGGTGCCCCTGGAACCACGCGAGCGTGTCGGGGTTGGGCGCGGCGCCCGGCAGCGGCTCGAGCACCGCCTCGAAGGTGTCGACCTCCTCGCCGGTCTCGCGGACCGCGACGCTGGCGAAGGACCGCATCGAGTTGGGCCCGGGCCAGGGCCCGTCGACCTCGATGTCGGTCACGATGTAGAGCCAGGAGTCGCCAGCCGCCATGCCGGCATCCTACGCAAAAGTGATTGACAGAACTCAATCACTTGCCGCAGGATCATCGGCGTGACCTCGCCCCGACCCGGCAGCCTCTGGCGCCACCACGACTTCCGCCAGCTCTGGATGGGCGATACCGTCTCCGTCTTCGGGGCGCAGTTCGTGGGCTTCGCGATGCCGCTCATGGCGGTACAGCTGCTCGGGGCGGACGCCTTCGAGATGGGCCTGCTCGCGGCGCTGGAGTCGCTGGCCTTCCTGCTCATCGGGCTGCCCGCCGGGGCCTGGGTCGACCGGTGGCGCAAGAAGCGGGTGCTCGTGCTCGGCGACCTGTCGCGGGCCGCGCTGCTGCTCACCCTGCCGGTGGCGTGGCTGCTGGACGCGCTGACGATGTGGCAGGTCTACGTCGTGGCCTTCGGGGTCGGCTGCATCACCGTCTTCTTCGACGTCGCGAACCAGTCCTACCTGCCCGAGATCGTCGACGGCGACCAGATCAGCGACGGCAACGGCAAGCTGCAGGCCAGCCAGCAGGCGGCGTTCGTCGTCGGGCCGGCCGCCGCGTCCGTCCTGGTCCGCCTCCTGGGCTCACCGCTCACCATCGCGGTGACCTCGGTCTGCATGGGGCTGTCCTCGCTCTTCGTCAGCCGGATCCGCCACGAGGAGCAGGCGCCCGACCCCGAGGCACGGCGCCCGCTGGTGACCGAGATCCGTGAGGGTCTGGGCTTCGTGCTCGGCCATCCTTTGCTGCGCCGGATCGTCGCGTGCACCGGGCTCACCAACTTCTCCTCCAGCGGCATCTTCGCCCTCTTCGTCCTGTATGCCGTCACGACCTCGGGTTCTCGGAGACCACCCTCGGTCTGGTGCTGTCGCTCGGGGCGGTCGGCGGCATCCTGGGCGCGGTGACGTCGGGGTGGTTCGGCCGGCTCGTCGGCGAGGGGCGCTCGATCCCCATCGCCTCGCTGCTGGGCAGCCTGGCCCTGCTCACGGTGCCGCTCGCCTCGATCCTGCCGCCGGTGCCGACGCTGCTCGTCGGCAACCTGCTCATCTCCTGGGCGGTCGTCGTCTACAACGTCGTGCAGGTCAGCTTCCGCCAGCGGCTCTGCCCCAAGCCGCTGCTGGGCCGGATGAACGCCTCGATCCGCTTCCTGGTGTGGGGCCCGATGCCGATCGGCGCCTTCCTCGGCGGCGTGCTCGGCCGCGAGCTGGGTGTGATCCCCACGATGTGGATCTTCTCGACCCTGTGCGTGCTGGCCTCGCTGCCGGTGCTGCTCTCACCGCTCATCGGGATGCGCGACCTGCCGCGCGAGCTGGACGCGCTCGCCCCCGCCACGGACGCGGAGTGACCACGGCATAGCACGACCGTCATCGGCAAACTTCCCGATGACGGTCGTGCTATGCGTGGTCACTCCGCGCGGGGACCGGGCGGTCAGTGCGGCGCACGGGCGGGCCGGCCCTGGAACAGCGCCAGGGCACGGTCCCAGGAGCCCTTGCGGCGGCCGCGCGACGCGGCGTCGAGGGCCGTCGCGTGCCGGCGCCGGGCCAGCCGTCGCTGCAGGTCGCGCTCGCGCTCGGCCGCCTCGGAGCGGGCGAGCATCAGCTGGAGGTCGTTCATGATGGTGTCCTTCTCGAACGGTGGCGGGTGTCCCCTGTGGCACGTGGCCGCGGGGGCTGGACCGAGGGGTCACGGGGAGGCCGCAGCGCCGGCCGGTGACCGGACGTGCGGGAAGGTGAGGCCTCGGGGTGGAGACGGGTGCGTGCCCGCTCAGTGGCGGGCGACTGCTCCGTGGCCGGCGCGTACGCCGGACCGGGGAGTGCTCGCTCCCGCGTCGCGCGGCGCGATGCTGCGCGGCAGGTCGATGACGAGGCCGAGGGTCAGCAGGCTGGACATGGCGGGGGCACTCCTTCCGGTCGGTCCACGAACGCCGGATGCGTCCGAGAGGACCAGCATGGCGCTCCTGGCCGAGCGCCCGCAACGGGTTTCTCGACCGCACTCCGAGCGGACCTGGGGCCGGCCGCGCGGCATACCCTGACCGCATGGATGCCGCCCTGCTGACCAACATCGCGCTGGTGCTGCTCTTCGTGCTCGTCGGGGGCGTCTTCGCGGCGACCGAGATGGCGATCGTGTCGCTGCGACCCTCGCAGGTCGACGACATCGAGCGCTCCGGCGAGCGGGGCGCGCGGATCGCCGAGCTGGTGCGCGACCCCAACACCTTCCTCTCCGCCGTCCAGGTCGGGGTCACCGTCGCCGGCTTCTTCTCCTCGGCCTTCGGCGGCGCGACGATCTCACCGTCGGTGTCGGCCTGGCTGCAGCGCCTGGGTATGCCCGAATCGGTCGCGGACCCGGTCGCCCTGGTCGCGATGACCCTCGTGATCGCCTACCTGTCCCTGGTGCTGGGTGAGCTCGCGCCGAAGCGGCTGGCGATGCAGCGCTCGGCCGGGTTCACCCGCGCGCTGGCGCCGCCGCTCGGGTTCTTCGCGACGCTGCTCCGGCCGGTCATCTGGTTCCTCTCGGTCTCGACCAACCTCGTGGTGCGGCTGCTCGGCGGCGACCCGGACGCGACCAGCGAGGAGATGACGATCGAGGAGCTGCGGCGGACCGTCGAGGACAACCGCGACCTGCGGCCCTACAGCCGCGAGATCCTCTCCGACGTCTTCCGCGCGGCCGAGCGCACCCTCGGCGACGTGCTCCGCCCGCGTCCGGACGTGCAGTTCCTCGCCGCGGACGCCACCGTCGCCGAGGTCGTCGGGCCGGTGCGCGACAGCGGGCACAGCCGCTACCCGGTCACCGACCAGGGCGTCGACGACGTGCTCGGCTTCGTGCACATCCGGGACCTGCTGACCCTGCCCGAGGCCGAGCGCGAGCAGCGGAAGGTCCGCGAGGTCGTCCGCGAGATCACCGCGCTGCCGGTCACCAAGCCGGTGCTGGCCACGCTCGCGCTGCTGCGCGCCGAGCAGCAGCACCTGGCGCTCGTGGTCGACGAGCACGGCGGCACCGAGGGCATCGTCACCATCGAGGACCTCGTCGAGGAGGTCGTCGGGGAGATCTACGACGAGTACGACACCGACCGCGACCCGGAGGACTCGCTCGTCCGCGCCGGGGGGCGGGCCGTCGTGTCGGGAAGCCTCATCGTCGAGGAGCTGGAGGACGCGCTCGGGCTGGCGCTGCCGCACGGCTCCTACGAAACGGTCGCCGGGCTGGTCCTGGACCGGCTGGGGCGGCTCGCGGAGGAGGGTGACAGCGTCGCGCTCGACGACGTGCGGCTCACCGTGGTCGGGCTGGAGGGGCTGCGGATCACCGAGGTCGAGGTGGTGCGGGAGAAGGCGCCCGGGGGCGAGAGGAAGCGGCCCGGCTGAGGGCATACGTGCCGATGGTGGTGCAGGACCGTGCGTCACATCCGTGCTCCCAGCAACGGGTGTGACGCACCACTGCGCACAGGGCTACCCCAGCGCGGCGTCCAGGGCAGCCTCGACGTGCAGCGCGGTCGTGGCGAAGACGGGCACGTCGACGTCGTCGGCCCCGAGCAGCAGCTCGATCTCGGTGCAGCCGAGGATCACGCCCCGCGCCCCGCGCTCGACGAGGTCGGCGACGCCCCGCTGGTAGGCCTGCCGCGACTCCTCGCGCACGACGCCCAGGCAGAGCTCGTCGTAGATGACGCGGTGCACCAGCTCGCGGTCCGGCGCGTCCGGCACGAGCACGTCCAGGCCGTGGTCGGCGAGCCGCCCGGTGTAGAAGTCCTGCTCCATCGTGAAGGCTGTGCCGAGCAGCCCGACCCGCTCGATCCCGGCGCCCTGCACGGCCCGCGCGGTGGCGTCCGCCAGGTGCAGCAGCGGTATGCCTACGGCCGCCTGCACCTGGTCGGCCACCTTGTGCATGGTGGTGCAGATGAGCAGCAGGTCCGCACCGGCCGCCTCGACGCCGCGCGCCTCGGCGGCGAGCAGCCGGCCCGCGGCCTCCCAGTCGCCGGCGACCTGCATGGCCTCGACCTGCGCGAAGTCCACCGACGCCAGGACCAGGCGGGCGGAGTGCAGACCACCCAACCTGTCCCGGACGCCCTCGTTGAGGAGGCGGTAGTACTCCGCGCTCGACTCCCAGCTCATGCCGCCCAGCAGCCCGATCGTCCGCATAGATATCCCAGGGTCTAGCTTGTCAAGCTGCGGCGGGGTGGCGGTGGGCCCAGGCGGTGTGTTCGTCGTAAGGGGTGCGGTGTTTGAGGCAGCCGTGC